>JAXJMO010000070.1:0-3737 GCA_036313175.1 Collinsella sp.
ATGGGCCACGGGCGGGCGCTCAAGGCCGTCGCGAGAAAGCGGCTCAGGGCGATATACGCCGTGATGCGCGACCGGGTGCCCTACCGGGAGTAGCCCCGACGGTTGACAAAACTATAGGAACACCCAACGACTACATAGCATGAGAGTGGATAATCTCCCAGTTTGGGCTCGCATTCAGGCTCAAAGTGGGAGATTATCCACTCTCGTTTCTGTTCTGCCTACATTTGTAGGAACAGTTCGTGGAGGCGGGTGTCTTCGTCGAGTTCGGGGTGGAAGGTTACGCCGAGCTGGTTGCCCTGGCGCGCGGCGACGATACGGCCGTCGACTTTCGCTAAGGCCTTTGCGTCGCCGTGGACCTCGACGATGCGGGGCGCGCGGATAAACGTCAGCGGCACCTCACCGTCGATACCGCCTACCTGCCCCTTGGTGCGAAAGCTGCCGAGCTGCCTGCCGTAGGCATTGCGCTCGACGAGCACATCCATGGTTGCCAGGCGCGGCGTCCCCTTATCGTCGTGGGCGGCAAGGTCGCGCGCCAGCAGAATCAAGCCGGCGCAGGTGCCCAGGACGGGCATGCCTTCAGCGATACGGGCACGAAGCTCCTCGAGCATGCCCAACTCATCAAGCAGCTTCCCTTGAACGGTGGACTCGCCGCCGGGAAGTACCAGACGGTCAAAGTCCTGCTTCAAATCAGCCGCCTGCCTCAGCTCAATACAGTGTGCGCCAAGCCCGGATAGTCTTGCCTCGTGCTCGGCAAAAGCGCCTTGGACCGCCAGCACGGCGACCGTTTGGTCTGCATAATCGCTCATGTGCGATCCTTTCTGCTGGACTAGCGCCCGCGCTCTTCCATGATAATCTCGATCTCGTCGGCGTTGATGCCCACCATGGCCTCGCCCAGGTCCTCTGAAAGCTCGGCAATGAGCTTGGCATCGGTGAAGTTTGCCACGGCCTTGACGATGGCGGCTGCGCGCTTGGCGGGGTCGCCGCTCTTAAAGATGCCCGAGCCGACAAACACGCCTTCGGCGCCCAGCTGCATCATCAGCGCGGCGTCGGCGGGGGTCGCTACGCCGCCGGCGGCAAAGTTCACGACGGGAAGCTTACCCGTGGCATGGACCTCGCGCACCAGCTCGACCGGAACCTGCAGTTGCTTGGCTGCCTCAAAGAGCTCGTCGTTGCGCAGGGCAACAACGTCACGGATCTGCTTTTGGATCTTGCGCATGTGACGCACGGCCTGAACGACGTCGCCCGTACCCGGCTCACCCTTGGTGCGAATCATCGTGGCGCCTTCGGCAACACGGCGCAGCGCCTCGCCCAGATCACGGGCGCCGCAGACAAACGGCACGTCAAACTGGGTCTTGTCGATGTGATAGACGTCATCGGCAGGGGAGAGAACCTCGGACTCATCGATGTAGTCGATCTCGATGGCCTGCAGGACCTGCGCCTCGACGATGTGACCGATGCGGCACTTGGCCATGACGGGGATGGAGACGGCCTCCTGGATGCCCTTGATCATCTTGGGGTCGCTCATGCGCGAGACGCCGCCTGCGGCACGGATGTCGGCCGGGATGCGCTCGAGGGCCATGACGGCGCAGGCGCCTGCCTCCTCGGCGATGCGTGCCTGCTCGGGCGTGGTAACGTCCATGATGACGCCGCCCTTGAGCATCTGCGCGAGCTCGCGATTGAGTTTGACGCGGTCGGCCTTGCTGTTCTGTTCTGCCATGGTTGCTCCCTTGGTTGGCATGTGCATTGCTTGACGGAACATCCTATCGGGGAGCTGGGTATGACAAAATACTCAGTTTTCGAGATAATTACAAGGTCAGACTAATACCAGATTGAATGACTTAATAAGGTCAGGTGATAGGCTCATGCTTGACTACAATTTGGAAAAACGCGGCGAAGCATCGCTCTATGAGTATGTTTACCAGCAAATTCGAGATGATATCGTAGCTGGACGCATTGTGGCGGGGGAGCATTTGCCGTCTAAGCGCGCCTTTGCCAGTCATCTGGGAATCAGTGTTATTACCATCGAGAATGCATATAGCCAGTTACTCGCTGAGGGCTATATTTGCTCAATACCACGTCGTGGCTACTACGCTTGCGAGCTTCCGGATGCACCGGTTTTGGCTTCGGCTGCGGAGGGCATCGACCGAGATGCCGTCTCTGTGGGCCCCAGCGTGCATGATGTCAACGGACAGGTCGAGCGATTCGATGCGCTTTCTCCTTCTGCTTTGGAGGCGGCGCGGCTTTGGCAAAGCGCGCTACGGGCGACGCTGGCATCCGAAGACGAGCGCGAAATCTTTTCGCCCGCACCGGCGCAGGGCACTGCTCGGCTGCGACGCGCAATTGCTCACCATCTGCACGGGACAAGGGGTATGAATGTCGACCCCAACAACATCGTTATCGGTGCGGGCGCCCAGCTGCTCGATACCATGTTGGTTCAGTTGCTTGGCGCTGACAAGGTGTATGCCGTTGAGGACCCGGGCTATTTACGTCTGACGCGCATTTATCAGGCTATGGGCTGCAAAGTTCGACATATCCCGTTGGATGATGAGGGGGTGGACTTGAGCGCTCTGCAGAAAACCGGGACCGATGTACTTCACCTGATGCCGTCTCACCAATATCCAACCGGCCTTGTGACGAGCATTGCGCGTCGCTATGCGCTTCTGAGCTGGGCCGCCGAGCGACCAGGTCGGTATCTCATCGAAGATGACTTTGATTGTGAGTTTCGCCTTGCCGGGAAGCCGATTCCCGCGCTCGCGTCGATCGATGCCGCCCAGTCGGTTATATACACCAACACGTTTTCGAAGAGCCTTTCATCGGCGTTGCGTTTGGCGTACATGGTGTTGCCCGATGAGTTAATGGAGCGGTTTAGGCGCAACCTTGGTTTCTACGCCTCGTCGGTGAGCTCTGTTGATCAGGTCGCTTTGGCGCGTTTGCTGGAATCGGGTGATTACGAGCGACATGTGAACCGCGTGCGCGTTCGTGCTCGCGAGGCGCGTGATGGCCTGATGGCGCTTGTGCGGAAGGTATTTCCGGCAGGAGAGGTCTCGATCGAGCATGCAGACGCGGGCCTTTACTGTATCGTGGTTGCGGAGCGTGGAACGGGCAGAAGCACTTTTGCACGGGCCCTCACGCGCTCGAGTATCCCGTTTATCGATATCAGTGACTGTTATTGGTGTGCCGATGGCGCATCTGTCCCTGAAAACTCAAGTCAAATTCTTGTTCAGTATGATGATCTGAGTCCAAAAGTGCTTAATACCTTGGAATTGCAGCTAATGGGGGCGCTCTGCAACCTAAGTGAGTAGACTTTTAGCACTTTGGCGACCAGGCAGTTTTGTAGCAAGCTATCTATCTGCGGTTTTGAAAAGCAGGATGACCGGCCTGCTCGGGATGTTCAAAAAAGTCTACTCACTTGCCGCGCAAAGCTCCTGCATGAGAAAAAATGGGGTTTTCAACAGGGCTTCGTCCAGCTCTCGGCAAGCTTTTGGCCAGTTGGGGAGTGCTGTTGAAAACTTGGCGGTCGCGCGCGCAGACGTGGTGTAAGAGCGTCCTGAGGTCCGTCGCTGCAAGTCCCGATGTTACTCCTTCTTGAGGCCGCGCCTCTCGACTATCTCGTCCACGATCTCCCTGGCGCGCCGCCCGAGCGCGCGGCGCCTCCCCTCCGTCGGGGCCGGCCTGCCCGCGGGCTCGGCGAAGCCCTCGGCGGCCGAGGCCTCGGAGAACACGCGCTGCTGGGACCA
>JAXJMO010000071.1:0-17501 GCA_036313175.1 Collinsella sp.
CTGTTTTATGGGCTAGAAGCCTTAAACAGTCCCTATTTCACCGCAACTTCTAGGGAAGCTTTGGTGGCGTGCCTAGTCTAGGCGGACCGGATCGTGGGGGTAGGCGTTGAGAATCTCGACGCCGTTCTCGGTCACCAGGGCTAGGTCCTCGATGCGGACGCCAGTGCGGCCGGGGAGGTAGATGCCCGGCTCGATGGAGAACGTCATGCCAGGCTCTACGACCTGCTCGTTGACGAGCGAAACGTCGCCCGGCTCGTGGTCCTGCAGGCCAATCGAGTGGCCCAGGCGATGTGTAAAGTACTGCCCATAGCCCGCTTCCTCAATTACGTCGCGCGCGGCGCGGTCCAGGTCACACATGCGCACTCCTGGTGCGATGAGAGCCTCGGCGGCCTCGTTGGCACGGCGTACAATGTCGTAGATGCGCGCCGTCTCTTCGTCCGGCTCGCCCCAAAAGAACGTGCGCGTCATGTCCGAGCAGTAGTTGCGGTGGCGTCCGCCGATGTCGAACAGCACCACGTCGCCGCGCTTGAGTACCGTATCGTCGGGCTCGTGGTGCGGGTCGCCGGCGTTGGCGCCAAAGCTTACGATGGGCGGAAAGCTAAAGCCCCCGCAGCCGTGATTGCGGTACAGACCGAGCATCTGGTCGGCAATTTCGCGCTCCGTTACGCCCTCGTGGACGAGCTTGATGGCGTCGGCCATCACGGCTTCGTTGGCGGCCGAGGACGCGCGCATCAGCTCCTGCTCGGCGGCATCCTTGTGGGTGCGTGCTGCGGTGACGGCAAAGTCGCCCAGGAAAAACTCGCTCGCGGCGTGACGGTCCATAAGGGGCATCAAAAAGCCCGAGCGCATAACGGTATCGATGCCAAGGGGCTTGGAGGGATTGACCTCGCGAGCGATGGCGTCGGTCACGACGTCGGTGTCGGTGTGATAGGCGACGCGGGCATTGTCGTACTCAGGCAGCTGATGCAGCGCGTTGACCAAGATTACAGGCTCGCTATCGCGCGCGAGCAGCACACCGCAAAAACGCTCGAACATATCGGCATAAAAGCCGGTCAGGTAATAAATCGACCACGGGTCGTTTACGAGCAGCTGCGCGCCGGGGTGCTGTGCCTCGAGCGCATCGAGCACGCGCGCCACGCGCTGGTCATCGACATGTGCCATGAAAAATCCTTTCGCTAGGGTGCCACCATGGTATCCCATGCGCCCCCACATAAGTTGCGGTGAAATGGTTCCTGTTTGCCGGGGTAATGGCCTAAAACAGGAACTATTCCACCGCAACTTCAGAGGGGGATGAAGCCCCGTCCCAAATGAGCTGCCTAGGCAGGGTCGATGTCCATGCTGGCGATAAGGTCGATGCCCGTGTCGAGGAGGTCCTTCAGCACGACGTCGCCCATGCGGATGGGGGCATCGACGACCAAGCCGCGGATGAGGTCCATGGCTTGGGTGTGGAGTGCCAGCGGGATGGCTTCGGCCGTGCGCACGGGTAGCAGTGCCTCGTCGCCGCCGGATACGGCCACGGTTGTGGTGAGCACACGCATGGGGCAGGTGAGCTCCTGGTGCGCGAACGTATCGCCGCGCGGGCAGCTGTTGCCGGTCACGGAGCGCACCTCTACCACGGCGCCGTCTGCGTCGCGCTCCACCTCCACGGTCAGGAGGCATTCGGATGGGCAGGTGGTGCAGTTGAACCGCAGCGTCTCGATCGCGTTTATGCTCATGGCCTTACGCCTCCTCAATGGGATCGACGGACAGGACAATTTCGCTGGCACCTAGGTCGAGTGCGCGCTGAATCACCTTTGCCGGCAGCGGGAAGCTCTCCATGACGCTCGGTTTATACGGGCGGACCTTGCCTGCAAACAGTTCCTCGTCGCCTGCCAGAATGCGCACGCGGGCGGCGTCGACCGGTCGGCGTACGCGGAAGTTGAGTTTGGTGAGTGCCACAGCCGTAATGCGGCCCGGCAGTGCGTAGCCTGCGATGCCGGCGGGGGAGACCTTGAGTTGGCAACTCGCGCCCGCATCTCCGGCCTCGACACTCGCGCCGTTCCCCAGCGCGTACGCCGCCGCAGCCGCACCGGCACGCTCGGACTCGGTCGTCACGTTGTCGGCCAGGTCGTGCACGTGCAGCACGTTGCCGCAGGCAAATATGCCCGGCACGCCCGTCTGCAGACTCTGGTCCACCACGGCGCCGCGAGTACGCGGGTCAAGCTCCACGCCCGCGCCCACCGTAAGCTCGTTTTCGGGAATCAGACCCACCGAAAGCAGCAGCGTGTCGCACGGAACAACGCGTTCGGTCCCCGGAATGGGTGCCAAGTGCTCGTCGACTTGACTCACCTCGACGGCCTCCACGCGGTCGTGCCCAATCACGCGCGTGACCGTGGTAGACAGATGCAGCGGAATGCCAAAGTCGTCCAGGCAGTTCTTAACGTTGCGGCGCAGGCCGTTGGCGTACGGCGTGAGCTCGTACACGCCCTCGACCGAAATCCCCTCGAGCGTGCAGCGGCGCGCCATGATGAGCCCAATGTCGCCCGAGCCCAAAATGACGGCGCGCGAGCCGGGTTTGAGGTTCTCGATATTGATGTATCGCTGCGCCAGACCGGCCGTAAACACGCCGGCGGGTCGGCTGCCGGGAATCTTGATCTCGCTGCGGGTGCGCTCGCGGCAACCCATGGCAAGGATGACCGCGCGTCCGGTGAGCTGCAACATGCCGGTGGGGCTCATGAGCGTGACGGTGTGGACCGCGGCGTCTTCCGGGGACTCGCCCGAATCAATCCCAAG
Source organism: Collinsella sp. (assembly GCA_036313175.1). Classification (GTDB taxonomy): domain Bacteria; phylum Actinomycetota; class Coriobacteriia; order Coriobacteriales; family Coriobacteriaceae; genus Collinsella. Next base: position 2,773 of record JAXJMO010000071.1, read on the forward strand.
CACCATGCTGTCCAAGAACAGCGCAATGTCGGTCGCACGCACCTGGTCGATAAAGCGCTGCGCATACTCGGGGCCGGTGAGCTCCTGCTTAAAGTGCGAAAGGCCAAAACCGGGGTGGATGCACTGGCGCAGGATGCCGCCCAGGTGCTGCTCACGTTCAACGATGGCCACGCGCGCGCCGGCCTTATGTGCGGCAAGCGCGGCAGCCATGCCGGCGGGGCCGCCTCCGATGACGACCACGTCGAAAGCCTGCGTGGGTACCGCCTCAACGGCGTCGCTATCAATCGCACTCGATTTGAGTTCTGCCATCCTAGCGCACCCCCTTCAAAGGTCCCTCAACGAGCCACGAGCCAGTGTCCTCCAGCAGCACCTCGCTGGGGCCACACCCCAGCTCGCGGGCTAGGATTGCCACCACGCGGCTCTGGCAAAAGCCGCTCTGGCATCGACCCATGCCGGCACGGCAGCGGCGCTTGACACCCTCGACCGAAACCGCACCCGGGCGGCGTCGGATCGCTGCCACGATCTCGGCCTCGGGCACCGTCTCGCAGCGGCAGACGATCTGCCCCCACGCGGGATCGGACTCGATCAGCTCCTCCTTGCGCGCCAGCGGTGCACGGTCAAAGTCGTCCGGCGCGCGGCGAATTGGGTTCCAGTCCGCCCGCTCGCGCAACACCACGCCCGCCTCACGCATCACAAGCTCCATACGCTCGGCAATGGCCGGCGCGCTCGCCACACCCGGCGACTGAATGCCCGCCGCCTGGAACAGCCCCGGCACCACGGCCGACTGTCCAATAAAGAAGTCGTTCGTTCCTTGAATGACCGGACGCCCGCCGGCAAATGCGCGCACCACGCGGCGCGTATCCAGATCGGGCACCAGCTTGCGTGCACCGGTCAGCAGCGCGTTTACATCGCTCGCATAGGTCTGCGTGTCGCCCGGCTCGCGCACGGCGGCCGTCGCGGTGATCACGGTGTTGCCGTGCACGGTGCCCGTGACGATAACACCCTTCGACACCGGCGTCGGCACGGGGTAGAGCGGCATGAGTGTGCGCGGCTCCTTGTCCAGCACCACGATGTTGCCCTGACGCCAGACCATCTGGAACTCCTCGGCGCCGGCCATGTGCGAGATGTCCGCGGCTCCGTTGCCTGCGGCGTTGATCAGGTAGCGGCAGCGCACGTTGCCAGTGGGGGTTGCCAGCGTAAAGCGCGCGTCGTCGCCCGAGCCCGCGACTTCAATCACTTCCACCGGAGCGGACCGCATAAACGTCACCCCGTTGGCCACGGCGTTTTCCAGCGAGGCGATGGCAACCTCAAACGGGTCGACAAACCCAGTCGAGGGGCACCACAACGCGCACGTTGCATCGGCACTGGCGCGCGGCTCTAATTCGTGGATGCGGTCGGGTCCGACGATTGACAGCTCGGGCACACCGTTGGTAAGGCCATTGCTCCGCAGCTGCTCCAGGTGCGCGCGGTCCTCGTCGTTAAAGCCCAACACCATGGATCCGGTGCGGCAAAACAAAAATCCCAGCTCCTGCGCCCACGTACCGTACAACTCGCAGCCACGGGCGTTGACCTGCGCCTTAACCGTGCCCGGTGCCGGATCGTAACCGGCGTGCACCAGGCCGCCGTTGGCCTTCGACGCGCCCAGCGCAATATCGTTTGTCGCCTCGACCACGCAAATGGATAGGTCATAGCGCGCGAGCTGCCGCGCGATGGTGCACCCGGTAATGCCCGCGCCCACAATCGCGATATCAAACGTTTCTGTCACGGTGCCTCCCAGACGAGTTGACAGGCCGTCAATAAGACTATCCTACGGTCTACGTGCCCCCAGCACGACGGCAATGCGGCGAACAGTCCCGCAACTGCCGTCAACGGCAGGCGAGAGGAGACCCGATAACGTCGACAACCTCGTCTGCCGGCTACCGTGTTGAAGTTTTGTCTCGATCTGTAACATCTAGACCCGGATTCCGCTCCCAGCTGTTACAGATTGAGATGTTTGTGTCCGCGCCAGCCCCGCCTCTAGCCGTGGTCCCATATAAACAAACCCCGTGGTAAACTTGACCGGACTGTTAATATTCCGAAAGGTACACCCCAATGTCCAAGTACATCTCCGAGCTCATGTCGCCGCAGCTTATGGGCGTCGTCTATGCCTTCGTTGGCTTTATTATCGCCCTGTATGTGCTGTCGGTCGTCTATGTGTTCATCGACGCTCGCCGCCGCGGCGCCAGCGCCTACGTGGCATGGGGCATCATCGCCCTCATCCCGTTTGTGGGCCTCATCGCCTACCTGGTCCTGCGTCCGCACTCCTACGCGTCCGACCGCGAGGAGCAGGAGCTGGACATGGCCCTGCGCGAGCGTCAGCTTGCCCAGTACGGCACCTGCCCGCAGTGCGGCGCGCCCATCGAGAAGGACTTCGTCGTTTGCCCGGTGTGCGATACCCAGGTTCGCAACGTCTGCCCCAGCTGCCATCGCCCGCTCGATGCGCACTGGAAGGTCTGCCCCTACTGCCGAACTCGCATCCAGTAACGCATCCATCGCAGGGCTGGCCGCAAGCAACGGGCACCGCGCGTCCCGCGCAAGCCACGCGCGCCCCACACCCCGCGCCCACACGATGAAGCATGCGTAGAAAATCGCCCGCCGTGCCATTAAGGTGCGGCGGGCGCTTGTATACCAAGGCAACCTGCCTATAATGATGCAAGTCAAAAACGCCGAGCGCATCGCACACACTTGCATCAGGCATCCGAGAGGAGAAAACATACCCATGAAGGCACTCTACAATGACGGTTCGGTGGCCGAGCTCCCGCAGGACGAGGTCACGCACGTCATCCGCCACTCTGCCGCGCACATCATGGCGCAGGCCATCAAGCGCCTCTATCCCGAGGCCGACTTTGCCTACGGCCCCGCGACCGACAACGGCTTCTACTACGACGTCGACCTGCCCGAGGGCGTCAAGATCAGCGAGGACGACTTCCCCGCGATCGAGGCCGAGATGAAGAAGATCGTCAAGGAGAACCTCAAGTTCACCGTGTACGAGAAGCCTCGCGCCGAGGCCATCGCCCTTATGGAGGAGCGCGGCGAGAAGTACAAGGTCGAGCACATCGGCGACCTGGACGACGACGCCCGCATCACCTTCTACCAGCAGGGCGACTACATCGACATGTGCGTCGGCCCCCACATCTGCTACACCAAGGCGCTGAAGGCCTTTAAGCTCACCGGCGTCTCGGGCGCATATTGGAAGGGCGACAAGGACAACAAGATGCTCACCCGCATCAACGGCGTCGCCTTTGCCACCAAGGAAGAGCTCGATGAGCACATGCACATGCTGGAGGAGGCCAAGAAGCGCGACCACCGCAAGATCGGTCGCGAGATGGACCTCTTTATGATGCGCGACGAGGCCCCTGGCTTCCCGTTCTTCCTGCCCAACGGCATGATCCTTAAGAACACGCTGCTGGACTACTGGCGCGAGATCCACCACAAGGCCGGCTACGTGGAGATCTCCACGCCGCTCATCATGAACAAGCAGCTGTGGAAGACCTCGGGCCACTGGGATCACTACAAGGACAACATGTACTCCACCGTCATCGACGACGAAGAGTACTGCATTAAGCCCATGAACTGCCCGGGCGGCGTGCTGGTGTACGCCTCCAAGCCGCACTCCTACCGCGAGCTGCCCATTCGCGCCGGCGAGATTGGCCTGGTGCACCGCCACGAGCTGCGCGGCGCCCTGCACGGCCTGTTCCGCGTGCGCTGCTTTAACCAGGACGACGCCCACCTGTTTGTGCGTCCCGACCAGCTGACCGACGAGATCGTGGGCGTGGTCAACCTCATCGACTCCGTGTACCAAAAGTTTGGCTTTAAGTACCACGTTGAGCTTTCCACCCGCCCCGAGGACTCCATGGGCTCCGACGAGGACTGGGCTCGCGCCGAGGAGGGCCTGCGCACCGCTCTGGAGCAGCTGGGCATGGACTACGAGGTCAACGAGGGCGACGGCGCCTTCTACGGCCCCAAGATCGACTTCCACCTGGAGGACTCGCTCGGCCGTACCTGGCAGTGCGGCACCGTCCAGCTCGACTTCCAGATGCCGCTCAACTTTGACTTGGAGTACGTGGACGCCGACGGCACCAAGAAGCGCCCCATCATGCTGCATCGCGTGTGCTTTGGCTCCATCGAGCGCTTCATTGGTATTCTGATTGAACACTTTGCGGGCAAGTTCCCCACCTGGCTGGCTCCCGTGCAGGTCAAGGCACTTCCCGTCTCTGAGAAGAGCCGCGACTACGCCCACGAGGTGTGCGCCAAGCTGGAGGAGGCCGGCATCCGCGTGGTCTGCGACGACCGCGACGAGAAGATCGGCTACAAGATTCGCGAGGCCCGCAGCATCGACCGTGTGCCCTACATGCTCATCCTGGGCGAGAAGGAGGTCGAGGCCGGCAACATCTCCGTCCGCGATCGCTCCAACGAGACCGTTCAGATGAGCGTCGACGAGTTTGTTGTCAAGGTTCTCGAGGAGATCAAGACCCGCGCCTAAGGCAAGCTGTATAACAATTTACAAAGGCGACCGTCCACAGAGGGCGGTCGCCTTTTTTCATGCCCAAATAAGAAAAGCCGCTGGTTGAGCGGCTTTTTTTGTTGCACAAAAAGGTACAGATTTTTGTAGAGGGGTATGGAGATGCACCTACTGGCAGTACATTTTGCGTAATCTGGGCAAACGCTGATTAATTGCTCGTATAATGTCGTTTGTAGAAAGATACAAAAACCTGTACTTTTGCGACTGCGCCTAGCTGCGAGCGAGAAGCCTGTTCTAAACGCCCCTGCATTTGCGTGCATCGCAAAGCCAAAAGAGGGGGGGGAGAGAACATGGAACAGACGGCACGGCGCCAAGAGCAGCTGCCGGGCGCATTTAACGGCGTCACCACCAACAGCCAGCACGGCCGCGTCCGCTGGTATCTGGTCCACACCCCCCATGGAAAAGAGCGCGAGACCTGCGAAAAGGTCCGCTGTATTATCCCGCATAACCTTATGCAGGACGCTTTTGTGATGCAAAAGGAGTTCTGGTTTAAGCGGGACGGCGCATGGTCGCTCCAAACCAAACCCATGTACAAGGAATATTTCTTCGTCGCCACGCACGATGCAGCCGCGCTCGATAGGGCTTTGGCCCAGTTGAGCTTTGGCTGTCGCATCGCCGGCAGCAGGGAACGGGCGTACATGCCCATGCCGGACGATGCACAGGACTGGTACCGCAGCGTACTGGACGACGACGGCGTGGTGCGCAACAGCGTTGCGCGCATAGAAGACGGCGTGCTGCACATAGAGCAAGGGCCCTTAGTGGGGCAAGAGGCCCGTGTAAAGAAGATCGACCGTCATAAGCGCTGGTGCCTGGTGGACGTGGGCGAAGGCGACTCCGCTTTTAGGGAGCTGCTTCCGTTGGACGTGCCCAGTAAGACGTAAGGAGACGTCGCACTGGAAATTCATTCGCAATTTGAATTCATCGATTGGGGGATCCCTGAGGACAGGGACGTGGATTTGAACTTGACTAGTAAAGAAGTGACAGGGCAAAACGCGCCGGTAGGGGCCGCGCTTGTTGCGCAGGCCATGAATGGCGGCGACGCGAGGATGCGCTACAAGGCCATGCAGGCCGTGAAGGACTGGGACCGCACGCGCCTGGCATACCGCGCCGTCAAGCGCGCCTTCGACATCGTGTTCAGCGGCTGCGTGCTGGCCGTCATTGCCATTCCGAGCTTGGTGCTCGCCGCGGCCATCCGCCTGGAGAGCGAGGGCAACCCGTTCTACAGCCAGATCCGCGTGGGCCAGACCCGCCGTGACGGCAGCCTTTCCACCTTCCGCATGTGGAAGTTTCGCTCCATGTACAAAGACGCCGACGAGCGCCTCGCCGAGCTCAAGGAACAGAACGAGATCGCCGGTGCCATGTTCAAGATGAAGGACGACCCCCGCGTCACCAAGATCGGCAAGTTCATCCGCAAGCACTCCATCGACGAGTTCCCGCAGTTCCTCAACGTGTTCCTGGGCCAGATGTCCGTCGTGGGCCCGCGCCCGCCACTGCCCAACGAGGTGGCCGAGTACACAGAATTCGACCTGCAGCGCCTGGCCGTGAAGCCCGGGATCACCGGCTGGTGGCAGGTGACGGACCGCAACGACACCGATTTCGACGGCATGGTCCGACGCGACCTGGAGTACATCGCCAAACGCGGCGTGGTCACCGATTTAAAGATTGTTCTCCTCACAGTCGTTGAGGTCTTTACCGGTGGCGGTGCTTGCTAGATGACTGAACCGATTAGGGTAGCCCAGATTGTTGGCAAGATGGTTGGCGGCGGCGTCGAGGCCGTTGTCATGAACTATTATCGCCATATTGACCGAAGTAAAGTCCAGTTCGATTTTCTTGTCGATTCAGATTCGACGCTCGTGCCACGTGAAGAGATCGAATCGCTTGGTGGTCGAATCTTTGAGATTCCGCCCTACCAGCATGCGATTGAATATCAGCGAGAGCTTCAAAGCCTCTTTACGCAAGAGGGCTGGAAGATAGTGCACAGCCATATCAACGCGCTTTCCGTCTTTCCGCTTCGCGCCGCGAAGAAGGCAGGGGTACCCGTGCGTATCGCCCACAGCCACTCGACGAGCGGCAAAGGCGAGTTTGCAAAAAATGCCCTTAAAGGCTTTTTGAAACTGTTTTCGACAAGGTATCCAACTGATTTGGCGGCCTGTACTGAGTATGCCGGTAAATGGCTGTTCGGCTCATCCCATTTTACCGTCTTTAATAATGCTATCGATTTGAGCAGTTTTTCTTTCAATCGATCGATTAGGGATGAGCAACGTGCTGGGCTTGGAGCGCAGGACGATACGCTGGTATTGGGGAATATCGGTAGGTTCATCCCCCAGAAGAATCAGCTGTTTTTGCTTGATGTTTTCAAGGCGGTTTATGCTCAGAATCCTGATTCCATCCTTGTTATCTGCGGCGATGGAAAGTTGAGACCGCAGGCGGAGGAAAAGGCGCGCTCGCTGGGAATTGCGTCAGCGGTGCGTTTTCTCGGTCAGATTTCCAATGTACAGGACGTCTATCAGGCGCTTGATTTATTCGTTCTCCCTAGTCTGTACGAGGGCCTCGGAATGGTCGCGATTGAGGCCCAGGTCTCCGGTCTCCCGTGCATCTGCTCTGAGAGGGTCCCCAACGAGGTCGCGCTATCCGGTCGGTGCAGCTTCGTTCCGTTGAGTGCGGGCATTGAGGGCTGGTCCAATGCGATCCTTACCACACGCACAGATGTCGTTAATCGTTCCGATCCCCAAGCATCTCTGGGGCTTGAATCTTATGACATCTTTAGGGCAGCGCCCAAGCTCGAAGAGTACTACCTGAAGTTATTTGAAACGGTGAATTAATGAAAATTTGTATTTTAACGTGGCTCCATAATCAAAATTTCGGTACGTTGCTTCAGGCTTATGCCCTACAGCAGTTTTTGAAGGCAGAAGGGCATGACGTTGTCGACGCCGACTATCTTCCCTGCGTTAAAGAAAAGCTACTGAACTGGGCGATCAACCGGAACTCCTTCGATTTATTTGCTGGCAAAGCACGCGAGCTATTCAATCGCAAGAAGGAACATGATGACTTCGGATCCTCGACGGCTGACGTATTCAATCGCTTTTTGAGCCAGAACATCGAGACCACTGATCGGATTGTCGATACAGACGGACTGGTCGATTTACGGGGAAAATACGATGCATACGTCTGCGGATCTGATCAAATCTGGTCCCCTTATCTTTTGAATAGGAATTTCTATCTCTCCTTTCTAAGCGACAGCGATAAGAGAATCGCGTATGCACCCAGCTTCGGTGTCACGAGCACCACGCAGAGGAAGAAAAAGATCATTACCGATCTGATTAAAACGTTCAGCTCTGTGTCTGTTCGTGAAGATGCGGGCGCGGATTTTGTCGAATCCCTCGGTCTCGAGCGCCCTTCACAGGTTGTGGACCCTGTCCTGCTCCTGTCGAAAGAGGACTGGGCCCCGCTCATCAACGGTAAATGTCCTGAGCCCGGGAAAATCGTCTGCTATTTCCTTGGGAATAGGCCGTTTTACAGGAAAGCTGTCGATTCGATTTCAAAAGAGCTCGGCTGCGAGGTCGTGACGCTTGTCGGTTCAGGTAAAAATGCTGTCGACGAGCAGCTCAATCCGCGTTACGGGCTTGGTCCCGATGAATGGCTCGCTTATCTGGCGAGCGCGCGGTTCGTGTTAACCGATTCGCTGCACGGTACGCTGTTTTCTCAAATTTTCCGCAAAGACTATTACTGCTTCAAGAGATTTGAGGAGACCGACAAGCGCTCTCAAAACTCTCGAGTCGAGAGCCTCTCGAGGCTTTCGAATACCGAGGATCGTCTGCTAGATGGCTATGACAGTCACATGAACGCTACGGAAATCGAGGACTATGAGAAGCGACTGTCCGACGTGGAGTCGCTCATCACGTTTTCGAAAAAATGGCTCTTGGATGCTCTTGAGCAATAGGGGGAAAGTTAGCTTGAGCAAGAACATCGACACAGTTTCTCACCGGGCCTGCTTTGGTTGCGGAGCTTGCGCGGCCAAATGCCCTTTTTCCGCTATTACTATGCGTACCTCGCCCGACGGTTTCGAATATCCCGTGGTGGACGCAGCGAGATGCACCTCCTGCGGTCTTTGCCTGCGTACCTGTCCGGCCGAAAACCAAGTCGACGCGGACTCGGAGGCCATTCGCGCCGCTGTCTTGCAGAGCGATGACCCGGACGAGCTCGCGCAAAGTTCGTCCGGCGGCGTCTTCTCCCTTCTTGCGAAACGTATACTATCGGACGGCGGGCGCGTTTACGGCGCCGCCTGGGATGGCGTCGATCACGTCAGGCATATCGGTATATCCGAGCTTGCCGAAATCGCGCTCCTGCAAAAGTCCAAATATGTCCAGAGCGATGCTAGCGAATCGTATCCCGAAGTGCTCAGCGATCTCAAATCCGGCAAGCGAGTCCTCTTCAGCGGTACTCCTTGTCAGGTTTCCGCGCTGCGTCTCTATTTGGGTAAACCGATGGATGGGCTGACAACCGTCAGCGTTGTTTGCCACGGTGTACCAAGCTCTTCCATGTTTCGTTCCTATGTTGGCTGGCTCGAGCTTCGGGAGAAGTCCGATGTCACCGCACTGACTTTTAGAGATAAATCGAAATTCGGATGGGGCCATAACATAAAAATCGAGTTATCCGACGGCAGGATTATAAAGAGACCCGCTGCATTCGATCCCTTTTATGGTTCCTACATCAAAGGCCTGATCAGCAGATCGTCTTGCTACGGCTGTCCTTTCAGAGGGTGCGACAGTCCTGCCGACATCATCCTCGGTGATTCCTGGCGTTCTGAGTCTGTCCAAGACTGCGGACATCCCGAGAAGGGTGTTTCGGCCGTTATCGTGAAGACCGAGCGCGGGGCAAAATTGATCGATGAAATAGGCGATTACGTCGCCTACTCTAACAACGGCCTTGCTCCGGATGATGTGCTGCTGCATGAAGATCCTAATAAGCGCTCTGATCTTGAGGAGAGGCGCGATGCCGTTATCGAGCAGTTCGAGGCTACAGGATTACAAGTCTTTGATTCCGTCCTGGCGCCGAATGCGACTCTTTTCGACCGTCTGAAAATGCTGCTCCCCCCGTCGATGCGCCTGCGTGTAAAGCGGTTTGTCCGATCTATTAAACCTAGGACCGTGCATGAGTAACTTCACCACAGTGATAACGATTTGCGACCGTCCCCATATCGGGGGCGGAGCTTCAAAAATCGCAATCGAAACAGCAGCTGCTCTGGCGAGGATAGGTGTCAACAGCTATTTCTTTTCAGCGTTGGGTGACCCCGATCCCTCCTTAATCGAATCGGGCGTTGTTTGTGTCAATTGCGGGCAGAACGACGTCCTGAACGGGGGCGTCTCCGGCGCTGCTCAGGGTATCTGGAACAGGCGCTCGGAAACGGCGCTGGATGATCTACTGAAGCAGCTCGATCCGAAGACGACGGTCGTCCACGTTCACTCTTGGACGCACTCCCTTTCTCCCTCGATATTCACGGCCATAGGGCGACGGGGGTTCAAGTGCCTGATCACAGCCCATGAGTACTTCCTCGTTTGTTCCAACGGTGGACTCTACGATTATGTTAATCATTGCAACTGCGGAATTGCCCCCGGTTCTCCGAAGTGCCTGCTGCACAACTGTGACAAGCGCTCATATATCCAAAAACTGTATCGATCCGTTCGCTTTTCCGTGCAGGGATATGTTTTGAGAGCGCTGCGCCCGGCTGTCGCCTTCGTTTCAGATTCCAGTCGTCGGTTGATTGAGCCCTATCTAACATGGGATGCCGAGCGATTCGACTGTTTAAATTACGTCGATGCGGACAAATTCCAGCATGGGTTTGATGCAGATTGCGAGGCTTACCTATTCGTTGGTCGCCTGAGCCCTGAAAAGGGCTGCGATTTATTTTGCGAAGCCGCCAGTAGGGCCGGTGTGGACGCTATCGTCATCGGTGACGGTACCGAATTGAAGAGGCTGTCGGACAGTTATCCGGATATCAAATTCATGGGCGCGCTGCCCCATGACAAGGTGCTTTCCGTCATGACGCGGTCACGTGCAATCGTTATGCCCTCGGTTTGTCGAGAGACGTTCGGGCTTGTCGCCTATGAGGCCATGATCGCTGCCGGTCTGCCGTGCATCGTCTCTGATGTCGGCGACGCTGCCTCCTTTGTGAGGTCGAAAGGTCTCGGCGAGGTCTTCAGCGCGGGCAATGCCGAGTCGCTATCCGCCGCAATGGTCAATATGCTCGATCCCGATGTTTACTCGCGTTACAGGGGGGCGGTTGAGAAGGCGGACTTCAGCTGCCTCGAAAAGACCGCGTATGTAGAACGTCTTATCGGTATTTACGATCAGCTAATGGCTAAGCTTTAATTGGATGAAGGTTTTTAATGGTTACGGTTGTGATGTCAGTTTACAACGGCACGCGATATCTTACTGAGCAGCTAGATAGCTTAAGACTTCAGACAGTGTCTCCGGACCGAGTGCTGATTGCGGATGATTGCTCGACAGACGGGTCGTTCGATCACATTGTCAAATATATCGAGGAACACGGACTCGGTAATTGGACCATCAACAAGAATCGCTCTAATTTCGGCTGGCGCAAGAGCTTTAAGCGGCTTCTCGACCTTGCATCCATAGACGATGGAATCGTCTTCCCGTGCGACCAGGATGATATCTGGGAACCCGATAAAATCGCTGTGATGTCCTCAATCCTCGAGAAGGACCCCTCTATCGACGTTCTCAGCTGCGCCGTCGAGCCGTTTTATGAGAGCGGCGGTAAAAAAGTAACAGTCTATGGTGCTGTCGATGATTCCAAACCTCTGGACGATTTGGAGGCCCCGGTTTTCGATAGCAAGTTTATGTCGGTACGGCGCCCTGGATGTTCGTATGCCGTAAAATCGAGTTTTATAAGGGAAATCATGCCATATTGGCAGGATGATTTTGCTCATGACGGTATGTTATGGCGCTTCTCATTACTGAAGGGGACCCTCAGACTTCTAAATCAGCCCTTGATTCGGTTCCGTAGGCATGACTCTAATGCAACTGAGATGCGACATATTGACAGGAAATCTCGTGTTGCTGAGATAGGGATGTGCTTGAGATTTTCTAAGGTTTTAGAAGAATACTGCAGTAGTAATCCTGGCGATTATCGTATATCTTCTGCGCATATAGAGCATTACGGTTCTGTTTTAAATGCCCGTTTGCACTTGCTCGTAGGTGGCCTAAAAATAAGTGATTTAGGCACCATTCTAAAATACCGTAAGTATGAACTGTCAAATCGTTCCCTGCTTGGTGACTTTAAGGCCTTAATCAGTTCCTGTGACAGTAAGTAGGTGTTTAGAATGCTTGAGCTATTTACTAATGAATTCACTATTTTGATTTTCGCCGCAATCTTAAGTGTCATTTCTCCCGTTAAAGGACTATTTTTTTCTGTTCTAGGATTGCTCGTTTTCAAAGAAGTTCTTTCTGGGCGTCTCTACAAAGTGTTTTTAAATAACGCCATTCCCATTGTCGTTATGGGCGCGATAGTTTTCTTTTCTGCTATTGCGTTTACGTCCCGAAGCATTAACGAATCCCTCCTTACGGTCTGCTCGTATTTCTTTTGCATTCTTCTTGGTTATATTTACGGTAAAGCAAAGAATGATGACTGGGTTGAGTCTGCATTGCTTATGCTTCGCAACGTTATGGTGTTCGCCTGCCTATTTAGCTTTGTCCTTGAAATTGTTTTAGGTCAACGACTAGTTACAAATGGTTCCTTTTCTTTTCTGCAAACTGTAACGATTGATAATCCATCCTTGTATCGACTGCGTAGTTTTTTCGGTCATGCAATCGTATTTGGCCAAATGATAGTTATTGCTGTGGTAATTAACTATAAATTGGAGACGGGCAGGATGAAACGTCTCTTATGCTCTGTAGTTCTTTTGGTCGCTCTGCTTCTGACAAAGAGTCGTAGCGCGTGGATTATTCTCATTGCTTTAGCATCGGTGTACCTGGTCTTTCGCCTAAAGAACCCCGAGTATTCTAAATGGAATTTAATTGCCCTTTTAATTCCAGCTGTATTGCTACTCGTTTTTATTCTCTACAAGTTTGGACTGTTTAACTTTGTGGCTTCTCGATTTGGTGAGCTTAAAACTGATGTTTCATATAGCCAGCGTTCCGGAGCCATTGCCTATATTATTCATAGCTTTTTAAGCAGGCCGCTGTTTTGGCTTACTGGAAATGGTTTTGGCAGTAGTCGCGTGACTATGCTGGGCACGACGGTTGAAATTAGCGGTTTTTCAACGGTGGATAATGGTTTCCTTGCAATGCTGTATGAATATGGTTTTCTTGGAATTTGTAGCTTTGTATTCTTGATAATTTCCGCTGGCATCGGTTCGTTCAGGTCGGGTTGCGAACTCGATCAAGTACTATTTACCGTCTCCTGTATATGCTGTGCGGAGCTCATATTTTATTGTGAGCTTGGTTGGTGGGTGCCAACGGTTATCTTGTTTGCTTCCTGTGGACTCGTTCTGGGTAGAACGAGTGCTCGGTATTCAGATTTGTGCGAGTCAGGCCCATCCTTGATTTCTGAATAAATCAAGGATGTTAGTTTAAACAAACGAGGTTGAATGAATTATTCGTCTATTGCACGCAACACTATGATTGCGTTTGCTGCACAGTTTATTTCTCTATCGGTCAGTGTCGTCATGTCACTGCTCGTGCCGAAAATCGTTGGTGTTGCTGATTATGGATACTGGCAGCTGTTCATGTTTTATACGACCTATTCCGGCTTTTTTCACCTTGGCCTGAATGATGGTGTCTACTTGATTAACGGGGGTCTCTCTCGTGATGAAATCGATAAGAGCTCAATAAAATCCCAGTATATCTTCGGTGCTTGTTTCCAGGCAGTGATTTGCCTCGGCATCACTTTTGTTTCGCTGCCTCTTGTCGATGACGCAAATCGAGTATTTGTTATCGCGTCTTTTGCGCTTTACACCGTCGTCTATAACCTGACAAGTTATTTGGGCTTTGTCTTTCAGGCTATGAACGAAACTAAGCTATTTTCGTTTTCTACAATGCTAGACAGGCTGGTGTTTCTGGCTCCGCTCCTTGTTTTAATTGGATTTAAGGTTTCGGACTACCATCCCTATGTCTACGCGTATCTCGTTTCGAAGATTATTGCGCTCATATATTGCTCTTGGATGGGCAGGGATATCCTATGTGCTAAATCAGTGTCTTTTGGCAACTCGCTTAAGGACGGTATCCGCAGTATCATCGTCGGCGTAAAGCTGATGATTGCGAACATCGCCGACACACTGATCCTCGGGGTATCTAGGTTTCTTATCGATCATTTTTGGGGTATCGTCGCCTTTGCAAAAATTTCGTTCTCCCTCTCTCTTGTCAATTTCTTTATCACTTTTGTCTCGCAGGCGAGCATGGTCTTATTTCCTGCTCTTAGGACAGGTTCTGATGAGGAGAGAGTTCGTTTTTACATTGGCATAAGAAATGCCATCGAACTCATTTTTCCTGCAATCTTTTTGTTCTATTTCCCTATGGTTTGGTTTTTGGGGGCGTGGCTTCCTCAATATGCCGAGAGCCTTAGATATTTTGCGCTCTTACTTCCGATATGCGTCTTCAATACAAAGATGAGCCTTTGCTGTACTACCTATTTCAAGGTTCTTCGTAAAGAACAGCTGCTCCTGAAGTTGAATATCGTCACTGTTATTTGTAGCGCTGTTTTTTCGATATTCGGTGTTCTTGTTCTTAACTCACTCGACGCCGTCCTGTGTGGCGCCGTTATCTGCATTATTGGCAGGTCGTTGTGGTCCGAGCTCTATCTGAACGAACAGCTTAGTGCCCCTGGTTCAACTAGGCCGTTTCAGGAAATCCTGCTTACAGCCGCTTTTGTCTTGTTCACTGAGCTTTTATCTGGTGGAACTGCGGCGATTCTATATGCATTAGTCTACGTTGGCTATCTCTTGCTTAATCATTCTGCGCTGAAAAGCGTTGCTTCATGTTTGACCAAACTGAAGAAGCAGCGATAGCTACATCAAAATGGATTGGATTTTAATATGAAAGGCATCATCCTCGCCGGCGGGTCCGGCACGCGCCTGTACCCGCTCACGCTCGTGACCTCCAAGCAGCTGCTGCCGGTCTACGACAAGCCCATGATCTACTACCCGCTGTCCAC
>JAXJMO010000072.1:0-4027 GCA_036313175.1 Collinsella sp.
CAGCCACACTCGGGCACTTGGAACGGGGGAAACGGCGGTCGACGAAACTGGAGAGGAGGTATTACGAGCTCCTGTGCGAATTGGAGAGAGCGCTCCCGCAAACTGCCTCTTGACAACTTATAGGAGCGTCGGTTTTGTTTTTGCAAATTCCGGAATGGTCGAGGGTGGCCGGTTTAACGTAGTAGATGGCCACGTTTCGTGGCAGGCGGTCCGACCCAAGGCACAAGGCAGCCAACCTCGAATGGACATTCTCGAAGTTGCGGTGGAATACGGACTGAATTGGCACCTTAAAGGCAATAACACTCCGTATTTCACCGCAACTTATCGAGGGGATGGGTTTTAGAGGCGAGCGAGGTCGTAGGCTTGGGCGGCTGACTCACCGGCGAAGATGAGGTTGGTTGTGGCTTCTTGAGGATTGAGCGCCTGGTCGAGAGGCATGGGCTTGCGGCAGATCGGCAGTACCAAGTCGATACCTTGCTCATATACCGCGTTCAGGTTGTCAGCACGGCCGCCCACGACGGCGACCACCGGCTTGCCATATCGCCTGGCGCGGCGAGCCACACCCACCGGCGCCTTACCGGCGGCGGACTGCTCGTCCATATTGCCCTCGCCTGTTATGACCAGGTCGACATCGCGCACGCGCTCGTCAAACCCCACGAGATCGAGCACCGTCTCTACACCCGAGCGTAGCTCCGCGCCGAGCGCCAGCAACGCCGCGCCCAAGCCACCGGCAGCGCCCGCGCCGGGCACGCCAAGCACCGAGCCAAATGTCCGTGCGTTCTCGGGTGTGCGCAACAACCCCTGGGCTCGCGCCTCGAAAATTGCCGCATCGAGCAGGCGACCGTAGCCGACCATCCAGCCGTCGTATCTGCGCAGCACCTCGACATCATCCGCCGGCAGGCCCTTCTGCCCGCCAAACACCGCCAGTGCGCCGCGACGCCCTACGAGCGGATTCTCGACATCCGAAAGCACCACGACACGCATGCCATTCAGTGCCCGAAGCGCTGGCGCCAAATCAACGCTCGCCACCTGCTCAAGGCCGGCAAGACCGGGGGCGACATCGCATCCCTGATCATCGACCACGCGCGCGCCCAGCGCCTGCAGCATGCCGGCGCCACCGTCGTTGGTGGCACTGCCGCCCAGACCAATATAGAGTGTCCTTGCGCCCGTGCGAACTGCGCGAAGCATAAGCTCGCCCACGCCATAGGTCGAAGCCGCCAACGCCGCCGACTCCGTACAACTCGAATACCCAATACCCGCCGCCTCGGCCATCTCAATTACAGCCGAGTCGCGCTCGTCGTCCACCAGCATCTGGGCAGACACGCGATCGCCCAAGGGACCTGCCACCTCGCAGGTCACAATCTCACCGCCGCACGCGTCGATGGCGTCGAGCGTTCCCTCGCCGCCATCCGCCAGCGGCAACGCGCGCACCTCGGCATCGGGCCACACACGGCGCATGCCCTCGGCAACCGCCGCCTCCGCCCGTGCACTCGACACGCTGCCCTTAAAGGAGTCGATCGCCAGCAGCACACGGCGGGGCCGGCGGCACGCAGGGCCAAAGTCAACCGCCTCAACGGCGATATCTTCGGCACACGCGAGCGCCTCGGCATGAGCGGCATGCGCCTCAAGATCGGCCCCACAACCGCCATCAGCGCCGCCTGCTCCGCGCAGACCGCCAAAATAGCTAATCAGCAGCTCACGGCATTCATCCGCCAGGACCCCAGCCGTCACGTTAAACCGATGATTCAGGCGCGAGTCGGCATTCAAATCGTATAGGGATCCCAGCGCGCCCGCCTTGGCATCGGCGGCACCGTATACGCAGCGGCCCACGCGCGCGTTGACCATGAGACCCGCGCACATGCAGCAAGGCTCGAGCGTTACATAGACCGTGCAATCGGAAAGGCGCCAGCGACCGAGCGACCGAGCGGCAGCGCACAGGGCCGCGAACTCTGCATGCGCCGAAGGGTCCTGGTCGAGCTCGCGACGATTATGCGCCCGCGCGACAATCTCACCAGCACGCACCACCACAGCGCCAATGGGCACTTCGCCCACTACCGCGGCGGCGCGCGCCTCGACCAGTGCCTCGCGCATGAACTTCTCATCGATTTCGGTGATCGTCATCGTTCGCCTTCCCTGTTGCAAATCCAAAACGATGCTATCATTACGACTCACGGAGAGATGGCAGAGCGGTTGAATGCGGCGGTCTTGAAAACCGTTGAGCGCGAGAGCGTTCCGGGGGTTCGAATCCCCCTCTCTCCGCCACTTTTAGTGATGCACCGGTGTCATGGTCCTCTCAAACAGTGCATCGACCACGTCGGCTATCTCAGGTCGACGCTCAAGATCGTGGCCCGATTCCCACCATATCGTGAAAAGTCGAATAATACCGCCGGCGACAAACTCAGACGTCGTCTCGAGTGACACGGGGGCCAGGGCATCCTCGGCAAGCACGTTCATCACACGCTCGCGGATGGAGCGGGCAATACGGTCGCAAATAACGTTGGTCAACATGCCCGACATGCTGCTTGCCAAAATGTTATCCATGAGCTGCTCGTGCGCCAGAATCAAATCCATGGCATCGTCCAAAATCGCGTGCCGAAGCGCGCGCACGTCCTCGGCAGATACCGCGCCGGCCTCATCGGGCTGTTTTTGCGGCAAGCCCGACATGAGCTCATCGATATAAAAGGCAAAGTAATCGTTCTTGTCGCGAAAGTGCTTGTAGAACGTCGTGCGGCGAATCATGGCGCGGTCGCACAGCATGGCAACCGTCAGGTCCTCAAAACGATGCTCCTCGAGAAGCTCGGTGAAGGCATCGAACAGGGCACGGTAGGTTTTCTTAATGCGAAGGTCCACTGGTATCGCCATCCTCAGGGCAAAGACAACACTCGTCAATCTGTCGCATATCTTACACCTGTACCTCGCGCGCTTTGCCCCGGTGCCGACCCAGCCGAAAACATAACGCTTGCCGGAAAGTTCGGCACGGCAAAACGTTGCGGGTATACTAGTAGCGTTATACCAACGGCAGCTGGCGCATGCCGCCGCGGCCATTCGAAACGGAGACATCATGATTACCGTCATCATCGGCATCGTTGTTGTCATTGTGATTGTCTGCGCCATCGCCGGCATCTACAACAACATGGTCACCAAGCGTAACCGCATCGATAACGCCTGGCAGAACATCGATAC
Source organism: Collinsella sp. (assembly GCA_036313175.1). Classification (GTDB taxonomy): domain Bacteria; phylum Actinomycetota; class Coriobacteriia; order Coriobacteriales; family Coriobacteriaceae; genus Collinsella. Next base: position 3,184 of record JAXJMO010000072.1, read on the forward strand.
GCAGCTGCAGCGCCGCAACGACCTGATCCCCAACCTGGTCGAGACCGTCAAGGGCTACGCCAAGCACGAGCAGGAGACGCTCTCCGCCGTGATCAGCGCGCGTAACACCGCCGTCAAGGCCACCACGCCCGAGGCCAAGATGGAAGCCGACAACGTGCTGACCGGCGCACTGCGCCAGCTCTTCGCTGTGGCCGAGGCCTATCCCGATCTTAAGGCAAACACCAACTTTACGCAGCTGCAGGCATCGCTCGAGGATACCGAGAACAAGATTAGCTATGCACGCCAGAGCTACAACGACTGCGTGCTCAGCTACAACAACGCCATTCAGACGTTCCCGGCTGTCATCTTTGCCGGCATCTTCCAGTTTAAGGAGCGCCAGGGCTTCGAGGCCGCCGAAGCAGCCCGTCAGGCCCCGACCGTCAAGTTCTAGTAGTTTGGCAGCGCATCCTTAATCGGCCAAATGCATAAACCGCCCCGTCGAATGCATACTTCGACGGGGCGGTTTCCTTTTTCGCGAAGGTCCCCCTCTAAGCGCCGTGCATTTTTAGGAGTATTCAACATAACCAAGAGCTTCGGGCGCCACGATACATGCCGAAGACCGCGAATATCCCTGCAAATCAACCGCTGTCAGCCCATAACCCCGCCCATCATCCGTAGAAAACATCGAGAAATCCCGATTTTTTGCCCAAGGTCGGTATGCAGGGGTCGCGCGCGCAGACGTGGTGTAAGAGTGTCCTGAGGTCCGTCGCTGCAAGTCCCGATGTTACTCATTCTTGAGGCCGCGCCTCTCGACTATCTCGTCCACTATCTCCCTGGCGCGCCGCCCGAGCGCGCGGCGCCTCCC
>JAXJMO010000073.1:0-30099 GCA_036313175.1 Collinsella sp.
CAGCCACACTCGGGCACTTGGAACGGGGGAAACGGCGGTCGACGAAACTGGAGAGGAGGTATTACGAGCTCCTGTGCGAATTGGAGAGAGCGCTCCCGCAAACTGCCTCTTGACAACTTATAGGAGCGTCGGTTTTGTTTTCACAGTTTTCGGTATGGCCGAGGCTATCCGTGTTAACGTAGTAGATGGGCCACTTTTGTGACAAGGGGGCCGATCTTCGGGCCAGGGTAGCTAAAAGAGCCCCGTCCCAAAAAGACTGATTGGGAGCCGGGGCGTGTCGATGCGATAGTATTACGTGGTGATATTCGACAAACCGCGGGCTTCATCCGAGGGCTTTATGGAACAACACCAGCATTATCAGAGCTTGCAAGATCAGGCATACAACGCATTACGCTCCAAGATTATCTATGCCGAGCTCAAGCCCGGCACGCGCCTTTCGGCGATTGGTCTGGAAAAGGAGACGGGAATCGGGCGCACGCCCATTCGCGAGTCCTTTGTGCGCCTGCGTGAGCAGGAACTGGTGGAAACTCGTCCCAAAAGCGGCACCTATGTCTCAAAAATCAGCATGGAGCGCGCCGAGAACGCCTGCTTTTTGCGTGAGAAACTTGAGAGAAGCGTGCTCATTAAATGCTGCTCGGCCGCCACGCCCGAGCAAAAGCAGCGGCTCGAGCAGATTCTTGCCGAGTCCGAGTCGCTCGCCCATAGCGAAACGCGTCGCTTTTTCGATCTGGACAACCTGTTCCATGAGACGTGTTTTGAGATTGCCGGCCGTCACATGTTGTGGGATTGGATGAAGAGCGTCAACACACATTTTGAGCGATACAACTGGTTGCGTATGGTGTCGCAGGACCTGGATTGGGAGCCGATTCGTCGGCAGCATCGCCGGATTCTCGAGGCCATTAAGAGGGGCGATACCGATGCGGCGAGCTATCTGGCAGAGACGCACTTGCACCTGATGCCCGAGGAGCAGGGCCCGGTTATCGCCTTACATCCCGACTATTTTGAGCTGTCTAAAGACTCGAATAACTAGCCCATCATCGCATCTGCTCGAGACGCAAAAACGATGCTGCTCACCTACAGCGCTTTGCAACCGAGATTTTTAAAAAATGCCTAAAATGGCTCAGACTTCCGACATTGGGAAACGGGGTGCGCTATGGCGCAGATGAGAATCAAGGACATTGCCGCCGAGGCGGGCGTGAGTCCGGCCACGGTCTCGCGCTATCTCAACAACCGCCCCGGGCAGATGACCGAGGAAACCCGTGCTCGCATCGCGGCGGTTATCGAGCGCACCGGCTATCGCCCGCGTGCCGCCGCGCGCAATCTGCGCAGCTCGCGCACCAATCTCATCGGCGTGATTCTGGCCGACATCGCCAACCCGTTCTCGAGCGCCATGCTCGAAGGACTTTCCGCCAGTGCCGCCGCGCGCGGCTGCTCGCTCATGACGGCCATTAGCGGCAACGACCCCGCTAAGGAAGCGGAGTCGCTCACCAGACTTATCGTTGCCGGCGTGGACGGCCTGGTCGTCAATACCTGCGGCGGTAACGACGAGGCTATCGCCGCTGCCGCGGGACGTTTGCCCGTTGTGCTGCTCGACCGCGATGTTGCCGCCGGCGGTGTCGATCTGGTGACATCTAACAACCGCGAGCTGGTTGCCGGCTTGGTAGACGCCTTGGCTGCCGCTGGCAGCGAGCGCCTGTGCCTGCTCACCGAGGCAAGCGATGACAGCCCCGTGCGTCGCGAGCGCGCCGAGGCCTTTGCCGACGAGCTTTCGCGCCGCGGTCTTGCGGGCGAGGTCGTCACCCTGGCCGATGGTGGCGCCACGGGCGTCGGCCGCTTGGACGAGACCATCCGCGGCTATGCAGGTAAAAAGCTCGGCCTCATTGCCGTCAACGGCCTGGTCTTTCTGCGTCTGACCGAGGCGCTGGCGCAGCTGGGACCCTCGTTGCCGGCGGGTCTTAAGATCGCGACGTTCGACGATTACCCCTGGAACTACGTGCTCTTTGGCGGTGTGACCACGGCCGCGCAGGACACCCTTACCATTGCCGAGCGCGTAGTCGAGCGCCTCTCCGAGCGCATCGACGTCGTTACCACTACGGTGGGCGATGCCGCAAAGCTCGCCCCCAAGCGCATCGAGATTCCCGGCCACATCGAACACCGCGCTTCGACCTCGCGCTAACCGCTCGTTCGCAACTGCCTGTTCGCGCACGTTTTTTGAGCGCTTGATACGCTTTAACCCTGCGGAAACATTTTTCTGCGATAGTATCTGCGATATAGACCAGTCGAAACCCGCCCGAAAGAAAGGGGAGCGACATGAACCAGCAGAACATCGATTACGTACTCCGTTCCGTAGAGCAGCGTGACATCCGCTTTGTGCGTCTGTGGTTTGTCGACATTCTCGGCCGCCTCAAGAACTTTGCCATTAGCCCCGAGGACCTCGAAGTCGCTTTTGAGGAGGGTATTGGCTTTGACGGCTCCGCCATCGAGGGTTTTGCCACGCCCGAGGAAGCTGACATGCTGGCGTTTCCCGATGCTTCGACCTTCCAGATTTTGCCGTGGCGCCCGAGCCACAACGGCGTCGCCCGCGTGTTCTGCGACGTGTGCACTCCCGATCGCAAGCCGTTTGCCGGCGACCCACGCGATGCGTTGCGCCGTATGTTCTATAAGGCCGAGAAGGCCGGCTACCTGCTCAACGTGGGTGCCGAGCTGGAGTACTACTACTTCCCCGACGAGCACACCCCCGAGCCGCTCGACAACGTGGGCTACTTCGATCTTTCGGTGAGCGATGCCGCTCGCGACCTGCGTCGCAACACGGTCCTCACGCTCGAGAAGATGTCCGTGCCCGTGGAGTACACCTTCCACGCCGCCGGTCGCTCGCAGCATGGCATGAGCCTGCGCCACGCCGAGGCCCTGAGCATGTCCGACGCCATCACCACGGCCAAACTCATCATTAAGCAGCAGGCCTACGAGAGCGGTTGCCATGCCTCCTTTATGCCCAAGCCGTTGGCAGGCGAGGACGGCAGTGCTATGTTCCTGTGCCAGTCGCTATTCGACCACGACGGCAACAACGTCTTTTGGGGCGAGGACGACGAGAAGTACCATCTTTCTGATATCGCCAAGCACTATATGGCCGGCATTCTGGCGCATGCCCGCGAGATCAGCGCCATCACCAACCCCACGGTCAACTCGTACAAGCGCATCACCACGGGTGGCGACTCCGTGCCGCAGTATGCCACGTGGGGCCTGCGCAACCGCGCGAGCATGGTCCGCATCCCGGTCTACAAGCCCGGCAAGCAGCTGTCCACGCGCATCGAGCTGCGCAGTCCCGATCCCATGGCCAATCCGTACCTGGTCAACGCCGTCACGCTGGCGGCTGGTCTGGACGGCATCGAGCGCAAGCTGGAGCTCCCGCCCGAGGCCACGGCCGAGACACTCAAGCTTACCGACCGTCAGATGGTCGAGGCCGGCTACACGCCGCTGCCGCGCTCGCTTAAAGAGGCGCTCGACGTGTTTGAGGACTCGCAGTTTATGAAGGATGCCCTCGGCGAGCACATCCACAGCTTCTTCCTCAAAAAGAAGCGCGACGAGTGGCATAAGTTTGAGTCTACGATCACCGAGTGGGAGATCAAGCACTACCTGGCGAACTCCTAATCGCGCTGGCTTGTTCCAGTACGATTGAGCTCATTTCCTTGGAGGCCGATATGTCCGAAAAGAGTGCCCTGTTCATGGCGCGCACGACGCGCTTCCACGAGTTTGCCCGCAGCTTGACGACCACCCTGGGTGTCGAGGTGAGCCTGGCCACCCCCGATTCGCCGACTGCGGCGCACGACTTTGACCTGCTGATCCTCGATTCCGATGGCATCCGCAGCGACCGCATCGATCAGATTGCCAAGTGGCTTGACGATCGCGGCGGCGTCCCCATGTTGGTGATCGTCGACGACGAGGCGCTCGGCACCCTGCGCCTGCCGAATCACGCGCATGCCGACTTTGTATGCCCCACGGCGACGCCCAACGAACTCAAGGCTCGCGCACAGCGCCTGATGGGCGAGGAGGAGACCGTCGCTGCCGACGATGTGCTCAACATCGATAACCTCGAGATTAACCTTGCCACCTACCAGGTGACGCTCGACGATGAGCCCATCGACCTGACGCTGATGGAGTACTCGCTGCTGAGCTTTTTGGCGACGCACCCCAACCGCGCCTACAGCCGCGAAGTGCTGCTGCACCGCGTGTGGGGCTTTGAGTACTGCGGCGGCACGCGCACCGTCGACGTGCACATTCGACGCATCCGTTCCAAGGTGGGCCCGCAGATCGCGGCACACATCACCACCGTCCGCGGCGTGGGCTATCTGTTTAAGGACTAGATTTCCACCACAAAGGGGACAGGCACCTTCGTGGTGGTTTTGCCGCATGCGTGGATCCCTTTCGAGTTTGCAGCAGAACTTAAGCCTTCCTAAAAGATTGCGTTCTCATACACTTGTGCCCGCATATTGGGGTACAACTCAACGTGAACAATGATGGCCCGCCACATGTTTGGCGGGCCTTTGGTTATTTGACGAAAGGATCGCAGCTATGAGCGAGAACGATTCCCAGCGCCCCCAGGATGCGGACCACGCCGGCGAGACTCAGCAGCAGCCGCGCGTGCAGGTGGAGTCGACGCCTGCCGATGGCAACATTCCCTACGTGCAGGCCTTCGACACGCAGACCGGCAAGCCGCTGGGCGGCCAACAGGTCGTGAACAAGCACACGGTGGTCAAGACCAAGACCAAAAAGCTGCCGATCTTTATTACGGCGCTCGCCGGCTGCGCCTGCGGTGCCCTGCTGGTCATCGCGCTTATCATGAGCGGCACGCTCAACATTGGCGGCGGCAAGAACGCCGTGACGGCGGGCGCTTCGGGCTCATCGACGCAAAAGATTACGATTGATTCCGAGGACACCACGTTGGCCGAGGCCGTTTCTGCCAAGGCCCTGCCCTCCGTCGTTTCCATTACCGCCACTTCGAGCGGTAGCCAGAATGGCTCGCTTTCGCAGTCTGCCGACGAGTCGGACAGCTCGGGCAGCGTCGGTTCGGGCGTGGTGCTCGATACCGAGGGCCACATCCTCACCAACAACCACGTGGTCGATGGCTATGACCAGTACGTGGTTACCATGGACGACGGCACCACCTACGAGGCCGAGTTCGTGGGCAACGACGCCTCGAGCGACCTGGCCGTCATCAAGCTCAAGGACGCCGACGCCTCCAAGCTCACGCCGATCGAGATCGGTGATTCCTCCAAGCTCAACGTGGGCGAGTGGGTCATGGCGATCGGGTCGCCGTTCGGCAACGAGCAGTCTGTCTCCACCGGTATCGTCTCGGCGCTCTACCGCTCCACGGCCATGAGCTCTACCAGCGGTAACACCATCTATGCCAACATGATTCAGACCGATGCCGCCATCAACCCGGGCAACTCCGGCGGCGCGCTCGTCAACGACAACGGTGAGCTGGTGGGCATCAACTCGCTCATCGAGAGCTACTCGGGCTCCAGCTCGGGCGTGGGCTTTGCTATTCCCGTTAACTACGCCAAGAACATTGCCGACCAGATCATCGGCGGCAAGACGCCGGTGCATCCGTACATGGGCGCTACGCTTTCGAGCGTCAACGCGCTCAACGCCCGCACCAACAAGCTGAGCACCGATAGCGGCGCGTATGTGGCGAGCGTCGTTGAGGACGGTCCTGCCGCCAAGGCCGGCATTCAGGAGGGCGACGTCATCACCAAGCTGGGCGACGATGAGATTACGAGCGCCGATGGCCTGATCATCGCGCTGCGCAGCCACGAGGTGGGCGAGAAGGTCGAGATTACGCTCGTGCGCGGCAAGGAAGAGAAGAAGGTCACGGTCGAGCTGGGTTCTGACGAGGAGCTGCAGAACCAGCAGCAGGATGACAGCGCGACTGACACCGGCAACGGCGGTATTACCGACGAGCAGTTGCGCCAGTACCTGGAGGAGCTGTTGGGCCAGCAGGGCCAGGGCTACGGCCAGGGCTACTAACGAGCCATTTCGCACATGCCGAAGCCAGAGGGGCTGTCCCGCCAGCGCGGGACAGCCCCTCTTTTCTTATTGATCCGTTGGGGACGGAGGAAAACGGATCACTTGTGGCTGGCAAGAGGCCTGGTTCGTAATGGTCTGGACAGTTAGTTCAGATACGTATAAATCTGGGGCAGCTTGGGATGCGTTTTGAGCAATTTTTGATTGGGATGGGGTTTGAATGGGTGTTTGGGAGGGCGAGCGGGACGTTTACATGATCTCAGGGAGCCCAAATTAGTTGAAACAGGGGTGTTCGTGCCTAATCCAGCTCTAGGATTTATACGTATCTGAACTAACTGTCCACCCCAGTCTGGCGGCTGCCGATTCGGTGCGGTTTGAGACCGGTATTCGGCCCCATCGTGACCGGTGGTACTCTAGTATCCGTTTGAAATCGAGCGAAGGAGTGCCGCTATGGAGCAATCGAGCCTGTTTGGTGACGGCGTGGACATCGATACCGAAACGCCCGCGAGCACGGATACCGCTGCACCGGCCGATGCCCGTGCCCAGGCGGCAGCGCGTGCGGCCGAGCTGCGCCACGAGCTCGATTACCACGCCTATCGCTACTACATGCTCGATGCGCCCGAGATCACGGACGCCGCCTTTGACAAAATGCTCGTTGAGCTGCAGGAAATCGAGGCGACCTACCCCGATTTGGTAACGTCCGACAGCTATACCCAGCGCGTGGGCGGCTACGTGAGCGAGCAGTTTACGCCGGTCACGCATATGGCGCGCATGTATTCCATGGACGATGCCATGGATCTGGACGAACTCGACGCGTGGCTCCAGCGCACCGAGGATGCACTCGGTGCCGGTAGCGTCACCTATACCTGCGAGCTTAAGATCGACGGCCTGGGCGTGGCACTTACCTACCAAAACGGCACCTTCGTACGCGCGGCCACACGTGGCGATGGCACCACGGGCGAGGATGTGTCGCTCAATGTCCGCACCATCAAGGATGTGCCCATGCATCTGTCCGAGGCAGCGCTCACCCACATGGGCGCCGACCGCGAGCGTACCATCGAAGTGCGCGGTGAGGTCTACATGCCTAAGGGCAGCTTTGTTCGCCTGAATGAAGAGGCCGATGCCGAGGGCCGCGACCCCTTCGCCAACCCGCGCAACGCCGCCGCCGGCAGCCTGCGCCAAAAGGACCCCAAGGTCACAGCGCGCCGCGATCTCGCTACCTTCATCTATGCTATCGCCGATACCGATCCGCTGCACGTCCACAGCCAGCGCGAGTTTCTCGACTGGCTGCGTAGCGCTGGCTTTAGCGTCAACCCCAACGTGGCACGCTGCGCCACGCCCGCCGAGGTTCACGAGTTCTGCGCCCAGGCGCTCGAGCATCGCGGCGACTTGGACTACGACATCGACGGCGTGGTCGTAAAGGTGGACAGCTTCCAGCAGCAACTCGACCTGGGCTTTACCGCCCGCGCGCCGCGCTGGGCCATTGCCTTTAAGTTTCCGCCCGAGGAAAAGCAGACCATCCTACGCGAAATCCGTATCCAGGTGGGTCGCACCGGTGTGCTCACGCCGGTCGCCGAGTTCGACCCGGTGACAGTCGCCGGCTCCACCATCGCGCGCGCCACGCTGCACAACATCGACGAGATCCGCCGCAAAAACGTGCGCGAGGGCGACACCATCATCGTGCACAAGGCGGGTGACGTGATCCCCGAGGTCGTGGGCCCGGTGCTCGATAAGCGCCCGGCCGATTCGGTTGACTGGCACATGCCCGAGGCCTGCCCCGTGTGCGGCAGCCCCGTGGTTCACGAGGATGGCGAGGTCGCCTACCGTTGCGTCTCCATCGACTGTCCCGCGCAGCTCAAGGAGCGCTTGCTCCACTGGGTGAGCCGCGGCTGCATGGACGTCGACGGCCTGGGCGACGAGATCGTCGACAAGATGATCGCCGCCGGGCTGATTCACGACGTCGCGGACTTCTACCAGCTCACGGTCGACGACATCGCCGGCCTGGACACGGGGCGCACCTATGCCAGCTCCAACAGCAAAAAGGGCGTCAAGAAGGGCGACCCCATTCCGGTGGGCCTCAAGACGGCCGAGAAAATCATCGCCGAGCTCAACAAGTCCAAGAGCCAGCCGCTCGGTCGCGTGCTGTTTGCCCTGGGCATCCGCCATGTGGGCAAGAGTGTGGGCGAGGTCATCGCCGAGCGATTCCTGTCGATTGACAAGCTCATCTTGGCGAGCGAAGAGGACATCGCCGAGTGCGAGGGCATCGGTCCCAAGATTGCGGCGAGCGTCAAGCAGTTCCTGGCCGTGCCCGAGAACCTTGCCGTGCTGGAGCGCCTGCGCCAAGCGGGCCTTTCGCTCGAGGTCGACTTGGGCGCCGCGCACGCGCAGGCCGCAGCCGACGCTGGCGTGGCAGGCGAGCTCGCCGACGCACAGCCACTCGCGGGTCTGACCTTCGTGCTCACCGGCACGCTCGTCAACCGCACGCGCGACGAGGCGGGCGCGGCGCTCAAGGTGCTCGGCGCCAAGGTTTCGGGCAGTGTGTCAAAGAAGACGAGCTACCTGGTTGCCGGTCCCAAGGCGGGCTCCAAGCTCACCAAAGCCGAACAGCTAGGCGTACCCGTGTTGGACGAGGATGCACTCGAGCAGATCTTGGCTACTGGTGAGGTGCCCCAGGCTTAGGACATCGATAATCAAATTAGAAAACCTCCCGGAAAGGTTGATACTTTCCGGGAGGTTTTTATTTGGGCGTGGTGGCGGGCAGCATGATCTGCGTCATGTAGGTTGCTGAGGGTGACCCTGCGGAGCGGTGTCGTTCCGGAGCGATAGAAGATTCATACAAAGCAAAGGGGCCCCGCAGTGAGGTTCCACAACGGGGCTGCCCCATTGTGATGAGTTTTATACACTTTAACATTAACATTAACGTGTATACTTAGCAGTGAAGATATATGTTGAGAGGAGCAGTTATGGTTACCGTCGCGTTTTCGGAACTGCGCCAAAACCTTACGCAGGTGGCCGAAAAGGTTGCCAATGAGGGCGAGGAGGTTGTGGTCTTCAAGCGGAGCAAGCCGTTGTTCAAGATCGTGCCGCTCGACTATCAAAGCCCGGTTGCAGTGGAATATGACGCTGCCCAGGAGCGCGGGGGTGCAAAGCCGACGTGCGGCTCGGACAAGCCCAAGCGCGACGTGGGTACGATGTGGCATCCCAAGATCACCTGGAAGGAGATCCGTGAGATGCTCGCGGAGAATGAGGACTACCAGGAGTATCTCGATATCGTAGCCAAAATGCCAAAAGGAACGCCGCTCGATACGATGACGGTTGAAGATGAAAAGCGCGTCGCGAGGGAGCGCTACCTATGAGAGCATTTCTCGATACCAATTTTCTGCTCGATTGCGTGCTTCCGGGCCGGCCGGAGCACGCAGCGGCGCAAACGATCAAGGGGCTCGTCGACGTGGGGCTTATCGAAGGCGTTGTTTCGGCCTGCTCTCTCAAGGACGCGTATTACATTCTCACCAAACAGGCCGGCGAGGCGCGCGGGCGCGAGGTAGTGCGCGACTGCCTTAAGAGCTACTCGGTAGAGTCTCTCGACCAAGAGGCTTGTTTTGCCTCCGCCTATTCCGATGAGCCGGACTTTGAGGACGGCTGTATCCGTGCGATGGCCGAGCGTGCCGGCGTGGACTTTATTATCACGCGTGACCGCGCCGCTTTTGTGCGCTCGACCATCAAGACCTTCTCGCCTGCAGAGTTCATCCGTGCGTTTCCGATTCCGGAGGAGTAAAACCGCCATATCGAGGACTGTCTCCAGTGTGGTAGATCTTCTGTAGCCGACGCTCGTTAGTTGAGCTACACTTCATAATTATGTACATAATTATGATTGGAGTTGAACATGCCCGTTTGCGTTCCAATTAAAGATATGCGGGACACCGCGAAATTCTCGGAGCTCGTTGAAACTACTCCTGGTCCAGTGACTGTTACAAAAAACGGCTATAGCAAATTTGTTGTACTTCGATCCGAGGACTACGACCTCATGGTTCAGGAACAGGCTAAGGCTCGCCTGATGGCTCGTATAGCTGTGGCCGAGCGGGAGCGTGCTGCCGGCACGGCGCGTGATGCCTTTGAGGCCCTCGATGACCTTGAGGCAAAATATGGCCTATAACGTCAAGATTCTGCCTACAGCTGAACAAGAAGTTGACGATATCGTTGATTATCTATTGGGGCATGGTATTTTTACCGCCCGGCACTTTCCTGATAAATACCGTAGTCAGCTCCAGCTTCTTCAAAGTGGTGTAGTTGACTACGGCTTATCGAAGTTGCCCGAGCTTGCAGTGCTTGGTTACCATGCTTGCCTCGTTAATTCTTATGTAATGCTTTATTACTACGATAACGAGGACGTTGTGATTGCCCATGTTTTTCACCAAAGCCAAGATTATGCCGCATTGGTGATATCTAGAAATCGATTCGAGTTGCTAGATGATGATTAGTAAGAACCGCCCGGAAGTATGATGCCTTCCGGGCGGTTCTTACTTTGCTGGGGCAACCGGCACCGCGATCCGCGTCACTTGGGTCGCCGGGTCGTCGCTGATGATGTCGTCGATAAGGGCGATTTCGCGTTGCCCCGCTACGCTGCCAACTTGTCAAAAGCCCCGCGTCGGTTGAGCACGGTAAACGCGACAACACAGATGACTGCCGACAGAATCGACCCGCACGGCGAAGCGATGCCCATGGGAAAGAGCGTGTCGGAATAGGCGTTCGACAGCAGCCATGCACCGGGCACGCGAATGAGCGCCACGGCCAGCACGTTGTGCGCAAAGCCGATGTAGCTCTTGCCGTATGCAGCGAAAAAGCCGCTAAAGCAAATGTGGATGCCGGCAAAAATCGCGTCGAAAATGTAGCTACGCATATAGCCGGTGCCGGCGGCGACCACGGCAGCGTCCTTGGCAAAAAAGCCGATAAACGCCGGCGCCACCAGCCACATCAGCACCGTGATCAGGCAGCCGTACACTACCGAGATCGTCATGGCGTCCTTGAGCACCTGACGCGCGCGGTCGCCCTTGCCCGCGCCGGCGTTTTGCGCCGTGAGTGCACTGACGGTGGCGCCCATGGAGCTCGGCACAATGAATAAAAAGCTGATCATCTTTTCGACCAGGCCCACGGCAGCGGCGTCGACGAGCCCTCGGTGGTTGGCGATGACGGTGATAAACATAAACGCCACCTGGATGCAGCCGTCCTGCACGGCCACAGGCACGCCGATCTTAAGAATGCTGCCGAGCACCTCGGGCTGGGGGCGCAGGTCGCTGCGCTTAACGTGGATGTTCGTGCGGCGGCTCTTGAGCCACACGAGCGCGAGGACAACGCTTGCCGTCTGGGCGGTTACCGTGCCGAGCGCCGCACCCACGGGGCCGAGCCCCATGTGTCCGATAAACAGAAAATCGAGCGCGATGTTAATGATGCACGCCACGCCGATCACGTACATGGGCGAGCGCGAATCGCCCAGCCCGCGAAAGATGGCCGAAAGAATGTTGTATGCGGCGATAAACGGAATGCCGACAAAGCAGATACGCAGGTAGGCGGCGGTTCCTTCGACTGCCTCGGCCGGCGTGCCAATGAGCGCCACGATTTGCGGGCACAGTGCGAGCAGGATAGCGGCCAGCACCACCGAGACACCCATAAAGAGCGTGATGGTGTTGCCGATGGCGGTCTCGGCGCGGTCGAAGCGACGCGAGCCCACGGCGTGGCCGACGATGACCGTCGTTCCCATGGCCAGGCCCACGAGCGTCACGGTAATGATATAGAGCGTCTGCGCGCCATTACCCACGGCGGTGATGCCGGCGGCGCCGCTAAACTGCCCCATCATGTACAGGTCGGCCATGCCGTAGAGCATCTGCAAAAAGTACGAGAGCATATAGGGCAGGGCAAAGACCGCGATGGTCTTAAGGACATTGCCGCGTGTGAGGTCGTGTTCCATGGGCGGGGCTTTCTGGCTTGGTTCGTTTAGCTACCAGTGTAGTGAAAACCCTACAACGATTGTAGAGTCAAGGTTTGTGTTGACGCCGGAGCGAAAAAAGTCTCGCGCACCATTATTCCGAGTGAATATGGACACACATCACGAGAACTCGCCGCCGGCGCTAACCTTGCAGAAAACGATTTCGGAATACTTGACACCATTATTCGGCGCGCAATAATACGTGCGTTTGCGAACAACGTTTGATGGGGGTTGAACCTGCGTGCGCAATCTCAAAATACTGTTTTCCTATCTAGGGGCATACCGTCGCGATGCCATCCTCGGCGTGTTCTTTGTGTCGGTCGAGACGGTGCTCGAGCTGTTTATCCCGGTCATCATGGCCAACATCATCGATGTGGGCGTGCCTGCGTGTGATATCAACTACATGCTGCTACAGGGTGCGTACATGTTGGTGTGCGCTGCGCTTTCGCTGGTACTGGGCTTGGGTTATGCCCGCACGTCCGCCCGCGTTGCCTCGGGCCTAGGCGCCAACCTGCGCGAGGCCGAGTACAAAAAGATTCAAACGCTCGCCTTTGGCAACCTGGACAACTACGACGCCAGCTCGCTCGTCACCCGCATGACCACGGACATCACCGTTATCCAAAATGCTGTGGGCAACGGCTTTCGCCCTATGGTGCGCGGCCCGGTGACGCTTATCGTCGGCCTTATCTACGCGCTGATGCTGTCGCGCCCGCTCGCCACCGTCTTTGCGATCATCTTGCCCGTGCTGGCAATCGTGCTGGGCGTCATCACCTATCGCGTGAGTCCGCTCTACCGCCAACTCCAGACCTCGATGGACCACCTCAACGGCGTGGTACAGGAGGACCTCACCGCCGTGCGTGCCGTCAAGGCCTACGTTCGTACCGAGCACGAGGAGGCCAAGTTCGACACCGTCAATACCGAGCTCGCGCGCACTGCGACGAAGACCTTTGGCAACGCGGTGCTCAACCTGCCGGTGTTTCAGCTGTCGATGTACGTGGCTGCGCTCTCCATCCTGTGGATTGGCGGCCGCATGATTCTCGCCGGCAAGCTGGGCGTGGGCTCGCTCACGGGCTTTATGAGCTACGTGCTGCTGATCATGAACTCGCTTATGATGATTTCCAATGTGTTTTTGCTGCTCACGCGCGCTCTTACGAGTGTGGGCCGTATCGTCGAGGTGCTCGATGAGGAGCCCTTTATCGCCAACCCCGCGGGAGACCTCGCGACTGCGGCGCCAGCGGACGGCAGTATCGAATTTCGCGACGTTTCCTTTAAATACCGCGCGGATGCAGCCGAGGATGTGCTCGAGCATATCGACCTTCGCATCGAGAGCGGCTCGACGGTGGGCATCCTCGGCGGCACGGGCTCGGGCAAGAGCTCGCTTGTGCAGCTGATTGCGCGCCTGTACGACGCCACCGAAGGCGCCGTGCTTGTGGGCGGGCGCGACGTGCGCGACTACGATCTCGCGACTCTACGCGACGCCGTGGGCATTGTGCTGCAAAAGAATGTGCTGTTCACGGGCACCGTGCGCGAGAACCTGCAGTGGGGCAATCCGCAGGCGTCGGACGATGAGCTCCTCGCGGCTTGCCGCGCGGCGTGCGTGGACGAGTTCCTCGATCGCATCGGCGGACTCGACGGCGAGTTAGGCCAAGGCGGCGCCGGTGTTTCGGGTGGCCAGAAGCAACGTCTGTGCATTGCGCGCACGCTGCTCAAGCATCCGCGCGTGCTCATTTTTGACGACTCCACCAGCGCGGTCGATATGGCGACCGACGCTAAGATTCGCGAGCACATCGCTCGGATTTCCGATACGACCGTGCTCATCATCGCCCAGCGTATCGCGAGCGTCATGGATGCCGATCGCATTGTGGTGTTGGACGACGGTCGTGTCCACGGCGTGGGCACGCACGAGGAGCTGCTGGCGGGCGACAACATCTACCAGGAGATTTACGCCTCGCAGATGGAGTTTGCGGGGAACGTGGACGCCGGCGCCGGCAGCGACGATGGCTGCGCGAATGATCCGTTTTCCTCCGTCGCATGCGGATCGCCCTTGGAAGGGGGTGAGCGTCATGCCTAAGACCGCAGCCCAAGCACGCCCGGCCGATCTCAAGCGCACTGTGCGCCGCTTGCTCTCCTACATGGGGCATGCCAAGTTCTCGTTGCTCGCGGTGGGCGTGCTCGCCTCCGTTTCCGCCATCGCGAGCCTCGCCGGCACCTACATGGTGCGCCCCATCGTTAACGGTTTGGCCACGGGCGGGGAGGAACTGCTCGCCAAGCAGGTCATCCTGACGGCGATCATCTACGCCGCGGGCGTGCTCTCGGCCCTGGGCTACTCACAGATCATGGTGCGCGCGGCCCAACACGTGGTGTCCGATATTCGCCGCGACCTGTTCGCGCACATCCAGACGCTGCCGCTCAGTTATTTTGACAGCACGCGCTCGGGCGACATCATGAGTTTTTTCACCAACGACGTCGACACCGTCTCCGAGGCGCTCAACAACAGCTTTGCCAACGTGATTCAGGCCGCCATTCAGGTTGTGGGCACCACGGCTATGCTCATCATCCTTAACTGGCAGCTCACGATTATCACACTCGTGTGCGATGCGGCCATTGTGCTGTATGCGCGCTACTCGGGCGCGCGCTCTAAGCGTTTCTTTGCTGCCCAGCAGGCATCGCTTGGCGACCTGGACGGATATATCGAAGAGATGGTCTCGGGCCAAAAGGTCATCAAGGTCTTTAACCGCGAGGCAGCGAATGTCGCCGGCTTTGCCTGCCGCAACGACGAGCTTCGCCGCACCGGCACCGCCGCCGTGAGCTACGCCAACTCCATGGTGCCCATGACCGTCGTGATTGGCTACGTCAACTATGCCATCGTCGCGGTGGCGGGCGGCATGCTCTGCATCAAAGGGCTCGCCGATGTGGGCGCACTTGCAAGCTACCTGGTCTTTGTGCGCCAGGCCGCCATGCCCATCAACCAGTTTACGCAGCTTGGCAACTTCTTGCTCAACGCGTTGGCCGGTGCCGAGCGCCTGTTTGCCGCCATGGACCTTAAGCCCGAGGTGGACGAGGGCTGCGTGGAGCTGGTGCAGACGGGCGACGCCGCGTGGGCATGGAAGATTCCCGAGGGCCAGGGCGTGGGCGCGTACGGGCATCTGCATAATGTGGCTGCCGTTGATGAGTCGGGCCGCGCGGTGGCCGCCGACGGCACCGAGCTCACGTGCGGCTTGGTCCCGCTTGCCGGCGACGTGCGCTTCCATGCCGTGGACTTTTCCTACGTGCCGGGCGCCCGCGTGCTCACGGACCTCAACCTGTTTGCCAAGCCGGGGCAAAAGATTGCGTTTGTGGGCTCCACGGGCGCCGGCAAGACGACCATCACCAACCTCATCAACCGCTTCTACGAGGTCGATGACGGCGAGATCACGTACGACGGCATCGACGTCAAGCACATTGCCAAGGCCAGCCTGCGCGGGTCGCTCGGCATTGTGCTGCAGGACACGCACCTGTTTAGCGGCACCATTGCGCAGAACATCCGCTTTGGCAAGCTCGACGCGACCGACGAGGAGGTGCGCGCCGCTGCCGAGGCCGCCTGCGCCGACTCGTTTATCCGCCGCCTGCCTCAGGGCTATGACACGCTCGTGACCGCCGATGGCGCCAACCTGTCGCAGGGCCAGCGTCAGCTGCTCGCCATCGCGCGCGTGGCCGTTGCCGACCCGCCGGTGCTCATCCTAGACGAGGCCACGAGCTCCATTGACACGCGTACCGAAAAGCTCATCGAGCGCGGTATGGACCGCATCATGCGCGGACGCACCACGTTTATGATTGCGCACCGCCTGTCCACCGTCCGCGACGCCGACGCCATCATGGTCCTCGAACACGGCCGCATCATCGAGCGCGGCACGCACGAAGAGCTGCTCGCCCAGCACGGCGAGTACTGGCAGCTGGCGCATGGCTTAAAAGAGTTGGATTAACCCGTTCGAGCACGATGCTTTGACCCCTCCGTGCCCCTCACCTCGCCTCAAACCATCACAACATTCGACGTTTTTTGCCAAAATCGGGAAAAGCATCGAATGTTGTGATGGTTTTTCTGCCACTCGACCGGGTGGAATCGCTTTCTTGAGCACGAAGGTGTGCGGACCCGTGGGCAGGGGAATAAGGTTGGTTATCCGACTCCATTGGAGGGCCCATGGACCTGCCGATCGTCCTGTCCCATAAGACTGCCTGGCTGTACCACAACGTGGCGCGCCCGTCCGAGCCGCTCTCGCGAGCAAGCAGCCTATACGATGAGGACTCGCTTGTTAACGAGGCGGAGCCGACCGCGAGCCTGCCCAAATTGGGACTCGATGCCAAGGGGCTGAGGGCTTCAACGGCAGTTGGGATCGTTACCGACTATCTGGTTTCGCTCGGTATTCCACGAGAAGAACTCGATCATATCGACACGCTCGTCAACTTCGATTTTGAGCGCTCGACGCCGGCTGGATTTAGGTGCCACGTGTTTGGGGCGCCGATACCTCCAGGCCATCTTATCGAGGTGGCAGAGGGCCTTCTAGTGGTTGATGAGGCCATGTGCTTTGTCCAAGCGGGTTCGTGGATGAGCGAGCCCGAGCAGCTGGAATATGGGTATGAAATTTGCGCCCGATACCATTTGAATCATCTGTCGACAGGCGATTATATCGAGATAGGGCAGAGGTATACCGTTGCCGATTTGATTGCTTATTGCAATGAGAACCGATCTCGTCAGGGGGCCATACGCGCGGCCGCCGTGCTCAAGCGCGTGCACGATGGCGCGCGGTCGCCCATGGAGACGGCCGCCGCAATCATGGTCGTAGCGAAACGTTCCCAGGGCGGGCTGGGATACGCCAAGATCGAGCTCAACCATCGGGTCGATGTTCCCAACGAGTTCAAGTATCTTGCTAAGGCCGGGTATTTCGAGATCGACGTATATGCGCCCGCGAGCGGTACGGGGATTGAATACAACGGCTCGGACCATCTTGATAAACAGCGCAGCGCGTCGGATGCGGAGCGTATGACCGTGCTGAGCGCGCTGGGCTTTAAGATGATCGTCCTCACCGGGACTCAGTTTGCCCATCAACTGCAATTGCATCGGGCAATGAATGCCATCGCGCTCGTTATGGGCCTTAAGTGCGACCGAAGCGAAGCGTTCCAGAAACGTCAGAACGACCTACGAGAATTCGTGATTCGGCACTGGGACGGCGGCCTTTAGGGGCGTTTTGGTCCTTCTGCGGGGTGCTGTGGGCAGGCAAACCATCACAACATTCGACGTTTTTTGCCAAAAACGGAAAAAGCATCGAATGTTGTGATGGTCTGTGTTGAGGATGGGCTTGGAAAGTCCGTTTTGCTCGAGGCGACCTGTCCTGTCGTACGGGTGTCGGCATGATTCTCTCGTGGGGTATTATGTTTTCCGAAGAATAAAACGCCGCGTGAGGGGAGGGCTGCGTGGACGGGCGCGTGCAACATGACGGCTTTGGCCGCGATATCAACTATCTGCGCATTGCCGTTACCGACAAGTGCAATTTCCGCTGCATTTACTGCATGCCGGCCGATGGCGTGGCGCCCCGCGCACACGACGAGCTACTCAGCGCTGAGGAAATCGCCCGCTTTGTGCGCTTGGTGGCGGGGGAGGGCATTCGCCGCGTGCGTCTGACGGGCGGCGAGCCGCTGGTCAGCCGCCGTATTATTCCGCTCATTCGTGATATCCGCGCGATTCCGCAGATCGAGGACATTTCGCTCACCACCAATGGCGCCCTGCTGCCCAAGCTGGCGCCGCAGCTCAAAGATGTCGGGCTTGACCGCGTCAACATCTCGCTCGACACGCTCGACCCTACGCTGTTTGGAAAGATCACGCGCCTGGGTCGGCTCGAGCAGACCATGGCTGGCATCGATGCGGCGCTGGCTTGGGGCTTTGAGCCCGTTAAGGTCAACTGCGTTGTTGTGCGCCGGCTCAACCAGGATGTGGCGGCCCTCGCGCGGCTCACGCTCGATCGACCCATCCACCTGCGCTTTATCGAATACATGCCCATTGGCGACGAGCGTACGAGCTCGCATTGCGCTGTGGACCCGCATGCGCCCGCGCTCAATCCCGAGCTGTGGGACGCGAGCGACACCGTGCCGAGCGACGAGCTGCGGGAGCGCATCAATGCCGGGGCCGCCGCGACGGGACTGGGCGAGCTCGAGTCGCTCGACATCAACGACGCTCCTGCCGGCGCGGGCCCTGCGCGCTATTGGCACTTTCCGGGCGCGGCGGGAACAGTCGGCTTTATTAGCGCCATGTCCAACCATTTTTGCGCGAATTGCAACCGTCTGCGCCTGACGGCCGATGGCAACGTGCGCCCGTGCCTGTTCAGCGATGCCGAGTATTCGGTGCGTGAGGCGCTGCGCCGTGGTGATGATATGCAGGTACTTTCGATTTGGCGCGATGCCGTGGCCCACAAACCGCAGGAACACGCGATAATTGAGGGCACGCAACGATTTATGTCCCAAATCGGAGGATGATCATATGGCCAAGAGCAGGTACGCCGATGCCACCAAGGCCGCTCGCAGGGCCGCGATGTCTGCCCATAAAGCCACGGCTGCGGCCAGCGATGCCGTTGCAGGCGCGCAGCCGTCTGCCGGTGCTGCCACTGAGCCCGCCCGTGACGCCCGTCGTGACGAGCTGACGCACGTGGACGCCAAGGGCGAGGTGCGCATGGTCGACGTGTCCGACAAGGCCGAGACCCATCGCATTGCTATCGCCGAGGGCACTATCCTCATGCATCCTGAGACGCAGGCTATGGTGCTGCAGGACCGCGCCAAAAAGGGCGACGTGCTTGCCTGCGCGCGCGTGGCGGGCATTATGGCCATCAAACGCACAAGCGACATCATCCCCATGTGCCATCCGTTGCTCATTACCAAGAGCAAGTGCGACATTGCGCCCATTGCTTCGGCGGGGACGCCGGCCGAGGACGTGCCCGAGGGCTGGGCGCCGGCGCGCGTTGACGGGCAGGTTGGCTTTCATGTATTGGTTACGGCCGGCGTGACGGGTAAGACGGGTATCGAGATGGAGGCCCTGACTGGAGCGAGTGCTGCGTGCTTAACAATCTATGACATGTGCAAGGCGGTCGATCGCGGCATGGAGATCGTCGACGTGCGCCTGCTGCACAAGGAGGGCGGCCGCTCGGGCGTGTGGGATCGTGCCGAACGTCAGGTCGCTGCCGCTGAGGCCGTGGCCGCTGACGGTGCCGCGTCCGCAAGCGCACCCGTCGCCGTCGCGCCCGCAGTTCCAGCTCCGGCCGTCCCCGCGATCGCGTTTATCGGCTACCAGAACTCGGGCAAGACCACGCTCGTCGAGAAGGTTATCGCCGAGCTTACTCGCCGCGGCCTGCGCGTGGGTTCGCTCAAGCATCACGGGCACCACGGCTTTGATATCGATGTGCCCGCTAAGGACACCTGGCGCCATCACCAGGCCGGATCCAAGCACGTGGGCCTTATCTGCGCCACGCGCTGGGCGGAGTACGCCGACACGCGCGAGGAGGACGAGATGCCCGCGCGCGAGCTGCTGTCGCGTTACAACGATGTCGACGTGGTGATCATCGAGGGCTACAAGACCGAGGGCTTCGACAACATCGTGGTCGCGCGCTCCGGTGTCGACCGTCTGCGCGGCAAGAGCTCGCTCGACCTGGTCGACGGTCACACGCTGGCCCTTGCCTGCAATGAGGTCCTGGCGCGTCAGGCCTTCGACGCCGGCTTTGCGACCCGAGCTATCAACATCAACGACGCCCGAGCCATCTGCGATCTGATGCAGGACCATCTGGCCTAAAACCTGCCAAAAAGGGACAGGTTTATTTTGGTAGGTTTTATCTGGGCAAACGTCACTTCCACCACAAAGGGGCCAGGCACCTTTGTGGTGGTTTTTGCTTTAGTAGATGTGTGGGACATGTCTTACAATCTACCAAGTAGTTCATGACGGGCGAAAAACGGAGAGAAGGGTCCTGATGCGTCCTTAATGTTTCATGCGGATAGATTGATTTGACAGACGGTGGCGAATGCCCGCCGTCCGCATTCGTACAAAACAAGGAGTCTCCATGCTCGCCTCTCTTTTCTCAAAGCCTCAACCTTCGCTGTCCGTGCAGGCCAAACGCCTGGTGGCGATGCGCTTTCTCATCTACACCGGTTTTCAGACCAGCTACTTCATCGGCGTCATCGGAACGCTCACCTATGCAGACGATGCCTCGGTCGTGGCGACATCGCTGGCCGTCCTGTTTATGAACGTATTCGTGATCTTGGGGTCCTTTGTGGGCGGCGCGGCGCTCGACGCCTGGGGCCCACGTCGCCATTTCATGCTGAGCATCGTTGGCACGTTGGCAACCGGCGCGGCAATCCTCGCCTTTGGCAGCGCGACCGGCATCGTCCTGCTCGGCGCGGTGCTCCTGGGCTTTGTGATGGGGTTCGCCCAGCCCATCGCTACGTCCTATCCGGCGTATCTCACCGACGACCCCGTCGAACTCAAAGACATCAACTCCGCCATAACCATGTTCTCAAACGTGAGCATTATCGTCGGCCCCACGCTGGGCGGCTTTGTCGCGGCTGCTGCGTCGTCGCGTGCGGTGTTCGTGCTCATGATGATCTTTACCGTACTGGCGCTCGTCGCCGGTTGGGGCTTTAGGCCGCAGACCAGCCATGTCGCCGGAGATGCGGATGCCGATTCGGCAGAGGAAGGGGGGCGTGCGGGACAAAGCTCCAACCCCAGCACATCCACCCGCGCCACCTTCGCAGCCAGCATCAAGACAGTCTTCACCAACAGCGTCCTCGCGCTACTTTTCTGCATCATTTTTCTTTCGAACTTTGGCTACGGGGCCTTCGATCCGCTCGAGTCGTTTTTCTATCGCGATGTCCTGCACGTCGGTGTCGAATGGATGGGCTGGCTCTCGTCGGCCAGCGGTGTGGGCGCGGTGCTGGGCGCCGTGGCCGCGCTCCGCTTGCCGCCGCACCTGGTCAACCTTAAGACGCTGCTTGTGGCGCTCATGTCCGTGGGCCTGGGAAGTTTGCTCTATGTGGGAACACCGTACGTGGGTGTAGCCCTCGTCGGCCAGATTGTCTTGGGCATAGCTTGGGGCGTCGTCAACCCGCTCCACAACACCATCGTACAAACGACGGCTCCGCTCGAGCAGCTCGGCCGCGTGAACTCGGTCATGGGCTTTGGCAACATGTTCGCCGGCGTGGCGCCGCTGGCGATTGCCCCGTGGCTGGCGGCGACGTTTGGCGTGCAGCAGACGCTCGTTGGTGCGGGTATGGTCGTGACGGCGGTTCCCGCGGCGCTGCTGTTGTTTGGCCGCCGGCATTTGGATCGTGCCACAAAGCAGTAAAAACCATCACAACATTCGATGAAAATCGCGATTTTGACGAAAAGCGTCGAATGTTGTGATGCTTTGCGCTCCGGGCAGGCCGCCCTTCGAGTTCGGTCACCACAAAAGGGGCCAGGCTCCTTTGTGGTGGCTTTTGCTTTGACGGGCCGCGCCTGCGCCTTGGTATACCATGTACACCATTTCCGACCACATTCAGCACCGCCGTACAACCCAGAAAGGCCCCCATGGACACCACCTTCAGCCACATCAAAGCCGTGTTCTGCGATATCGACGGCACGCTGCTCACGAGCCAGCACACGGTGTCCCCGCGCACCGTGGCGGCGATCCGCTCCCTGCGCGAGCGCGGCGTGCTCTTTGGCCTGTGCACCGGGCGCGACGCCCACGCGACCGAGGCCATGTACGAGCTCTGGGGCATCGAAGGCCTGGTGGACGTGATGGTGGGCTGCGGTGGTGCCGAGGTCATCGACCGCGCGCACGACATCAACGAGCTGAGCTATCCGCTGCCGGGCGAGACCATCGCGCGCATCTGCAAGCACATGGCGGACCTTCCGGCAACGCCCGTCTGCCCCCGAGACGGCGTGTTCTACGTGCCCGAGAGCAACGCGTGCGTCGAGCACCTGTCGCGCGTCGATGGCGTGCCCTACCAGGTGGTCGATTTTGCCGAGTTTTTGCGCGAGCCGCAGCCCAAGGTGATGTTTACCATGGCGCCCGAGGTAATGCCGCGGGTGATTGAGCGCGCGTCGACGTTTGCCGATGACACTGTTAAGGCGGCGGCTCTGCAAACCACGCAGCGCCTCTACGAGTTCATGGATCCGCGCGTGTCCAAGACGCGCGGCCTTGTGCGCGTGGCGGAGCTCAACGACATGGAGCTCCAGGACATCTGCGTGTTTGGCGATGCGGACAACGACACCTGCATGGTGGCCGACGCCGGCGTGGGCGTGGCCATGGCAAACGGCAGCGACGCCACCCGTGCCGCCGCCGATTTTGTAACCGCCAGCAACGACAAAGACGGCATCGCGATCTTTATCGAGGAACATCTGCTATAGCGCCGGGGGAGAACCACCGCAAAGGGGACAGGCTCCTTTGCGGTGGCCTCAGGCGATTTGGGCGAATTGATGCCTAAAATCTGTGCGAAAATTCAAATATTGTTGTCTGAACATCATGCTTCCAACTGCCGATGGGTTAAAGATATTCCCATCAACTTGGTAGTCTATTCCTCCCGGTTAATGATCTACCGTTCACGGTCGATTTTCGACCGTTCACAGGACGCATGCTCTTGAGCAAAATGTTGTGCAAATAAACAAAATGCTATTAAAAAAATGATAACTAGCTTAATTACCAGTAGAAATAGATATTTCATAGCGAATAAACGAAGGTAAATCCGAGCAAATGTCAAGAGAATTGAGAATTCGCTACAAAACTATCGATATTTTTGCTTAGATGTTCAAACAATCGTTACAATATGTACTACAAGCGTGCGCAATTACAGATAGCGCAAATACGTTTGATAGTGAAAGAGCAAGATCGCGGTCTCTTGGGGAGGAGACATCGATGAAAGCGAATTCAGAAAAAACTAAGCAGAGTAAAAAAGCGACGCGCCGTGTACTGGCAGGCGTTTTGTGCGGAGCCTCCGTGTTGAGCCTGGTACTGTCGCTCGTCATGCCTCCGATCTCGCAGGCCATTGCCAACGATGCCCAGACGGTTCCTGCCGAGGAAACTGTGATGGGGGGGGGTTCCTCAAGTGAATCTACTGATGTAGGCAGCACCAACAACGGGGATACCGAAAACCAGAATAGTGACGATGCCGAGAATGGCGCGAGCGAAGACGCCGTTGCCGCAGACCTGCCGTCCGACGACACGGAGGCCGAGGGTGATGCTCAGTCTGCGGATGATAGTGCTAACGGCGAGGGCGCAATCGCACTTGCTGCAGAAAATGAATCGACTTATGAAATCAGCAGAGGAGATGAACTCAGCGCGAAGCTTCCTGACAAGAAATTTCGCGATGGAAATGGCTCCGCTACTTTTAAGCTTGTTAACGATATTGAATACAGCGGTGAGATTAGGCTTGAACAAACTGACGATAACCCTATCAATATCACCCTTGACCTAAACGGTCATAAGATTAAGTGCTTGAACACCGACAAGCCGTTATTTGATATTGCTAACGGCGCAACACTTACAATTAAGGATTCCGCACAGGCGAATGAGACGCTCATCGAGGGCCAGCAGCTTACTGATCAGGGGCAGTACCTGAATCCCGATAATTATGGCAAGAAAGCCGAGCTAAATTACGTTGATGGCATTCCGTCTAATCTTACCTACTACGTGACCAAATCGACCCCAAGTGGTACAGGGACAACCGAGACGCTTGTCAAACATGACGTTGATATTAAAGGCGCCATCGTGGCGTGCAGCGGCAACGCAAATCTAAGGCTCATCAATCTGTATAACAACAACGGCAAGGGCTCGTTTAACCTTGTGAGCGGCGTGATCACGCAAAAGAAAGGCGGCAGGGTTAGCAGCTTGGTCTATGCCGAGAACGGCTCTACCGTCAACATGAGCGGCGGCTATGTTTGTGGCGCTTCTAGCTCGGGCGCGGGCGCGGGCATTATGGTGTCCAACGAGAAAGGTAGTGCCTCGACCCTTAATGTGACCGGTGGCGTAATTGCCGGCAATAGTGCTCCTAGTGGCGGCGGTGTGTATGCTAAAGGCTCCACGGTCACCATAACTAATGGCGTAATCTCCGGCAACAGCACGCTTGATTCTGCTGGCTTTGGTGGCGGCATCATGGCCGAATATGGCGGCAGCGTTACTGTTTCCGGCGGTTACATTACGAACAATAAATATGCCAATTTCTGTGACCATGATGGTTATGGCGATCATGGCGGCGCTGGACTTGCCGCTAGAAACGGTACTCATGTCACCATTTCGGGCGGCCAGATCACGGGCAACTATTCTGAGGAAGCAGGCGGCGGCGTTTATGTCACGGATGTCGACCGTAATGAGCAATCCCGTACGGGTATGGCGCGGCTGAAAATCACGGGAGGAATTATTGCCTCTAACGTGAGCTACCGATCTGAAGGTGCTGGCATTCGAGTGGGCCAGATGGTTGACGCGATGATAAATGGGTCGTCAAACGATAGCCCAGTCTACATCACTAATAACTCTTGCATGTCTCGCTTTGACTGGGGCGGAGGCGGTATCTTTGTCCAGGGAAACTCGGATTTGGGCAAGGAGAAGACTGCTGGTAGGCTATTCATATATAACTCGTACACTAGCGCCAATACCGCTGGCGGCTATGGCGGTGGCGTTGCAGTCTGCCCTACGGGCAAGACGTTGGTAACGAACACTGAGGGCACAGCAATCTTTGGCAATTCGTCTGCCAAAGATCAGCAGGACGCAAAAGCTGATTATAATTCTGAAACGAATAGCGGTAACGAAGGCACCCCTCACCTATCCGCTGGTGGCTACGAAGGCCTTGAACACAAAAAGAACCAGGATGCTGACGCCTACAATGCCAAAGAGTTTCGCGAAAACGGCCACGCGGACTTCTTCCTTGCGGCGGAGGATCATAAGACCCCGATCGCGGCGGTGATTGGCAAAATGCTTGGCGGCGGTGACGCCAAATACAAGGGAAGTAAAGAGCTTACGCAAGCCATTACTATCCCCGCTAACGGTGGCGTGCAGGTATATAAAAGCATCGGCCTGAGCTCGGGTGTTACAGCTCAAGACGAAGCCGCGATCAATGCGCAAAAAGTTGCGACAACGTTCATCACCGGCAACTATTCCTGGGACCATGGCGGCGGCATCATGTCGAACGGCGACCTGTACATGGGCGTGCCTGAGGACACGTATGTCTATCCGAGCCTCAAGCTCAAGGCGACCAAGGTACTACGTAATTCGCAGACAAATGTGAACGAGGGGCTCGAAGAGAATCAGTTTACCTTTAGGGTCTACCGCAAGGACTCAACCGACCCTTTGGCTAGCGCGACATTCAATCGTAACGTTTGCACCGAGGTTGGAACTGCAAAAAATGATGCAAGCGGCAATATCACGTTTGACCTTGGTGAACAGTTCGCAACGGGTGGCACGGGTAACGAAATCACATACTACTTGGTCGAAGATGCCGGCGATGATCCTGACATCACGTGCGACTCCAGTGTGTATGAGATTGTGGTACGGACCCAGGATAAGCCGACCAAGCTCATGACTGTTCCGAGTAAAAATAATCCGAACGAAGAGAAGGAACTTCTCATCCATAACTACACGATTACAGACGTCAACGGGACCAAGTACGAACTCGATAAGTCTGGGAAGTGGATTAACAAAAAAACGTGGAGTGTCGCGAAGAATGTCGACGGCTATTATCAAATTATCTGTGAGGACGGTTCGGCGACTTTCACTAACGTATGTACCGCGTACGACTCGACTGGCGTTTGGATCCCTAAGGCGACCAAGGTCGTTAAGGGTGGCGAGATGAAGGAGTTCACGCTCGAGTTTGCGGATAACGAGAACTTCGATAGTCCCAAGACGGTTATGACCGACCCCGACGGCGAGATTATCACCACTGCCGACGGCGGCAAGTCCCAGACCCTGAGCTTCGACAAGATCGAGTACAAACTCGATCAACTCAACAAACTTCCGGCTGACTCCACTGGCCGCGGTGCAAGCAAGACCTTTACTTATTACGTCCGCGAACAGCAGCCGAACACGCCGTTTGCGCACTATAAGTACGACAAGTCGGTCTATCAGATTACGGTCAATGCAGTTGATAACACTGACCACAAGATCAACGTCACTGCGACCTACAAGCAGATTCGGGATCGTGACGGCAATGAAGTGACCACCGACACGGACCACAAACTCACCGACGACTCCACCCCCACCTTCACTAACACCTACTCAACCTCTTTGCCCCTTTCTGGTATGTCGGGCGTCACTCTGACGTACCTTGCCGGCGCGGCGGTGCTTTGCGCTGCTGCGGCCTGGATGCACATTCGTCGCAAGGCGAATGCGAAGGGAGGTGAGCGTCGTGAATAAGAAAGTTTGCTCCTTCCCGATCTTGTTTGCGCTGCTTGCCCTCCTGATCGGTACCTGCGCGGTTGTGTTCCCCGCATCCGCGCAGGCCGCGCCGACCTCGACCGGTTCCATCACGGTGAGCGGCACCGTGGCGAGTAGCTACGACGCCTACCAGATCTTTAGCGCCAACGTCGTCGACGGCGACAGCGACGCCAAGATCGCCACCGACCTCGCCTGGGCAAGCGACGCCGTGCGCGACGCCGCGCTGCCTGTGCTGCACAGCGCCGGCATGCCCAATTCCCAGACCACCGCGCAGGAAGCTGCCGAGTGGCTCAACACCGATTCCCACCTTACGAGCGCGCTGAGCGCACAGCTCGCTCGTTCCCTCCAGAGCTCTGGCGCCAGGCCTGCGGCCCTTAACGCGGGCACGACGGCCGAGCTGCCCCGTGGCTACTGGCTCATCGTCGCCGACGACGACGCCATTTCCCAGAACGAAGCCGGCACCGCGCCGATCATGGCACTGGTCGGCGGCAGCGCCGTCACCGTCAAGCCCAAGGCCGCGACCCCCAAGGTGTCCAAGCATGTGCTGGAGGACAGTGCCGTCGCCTGGCAGAAGGCCGCCGACGCCACGGTCGGCGACGACCTGTACTGGCGCCTCTCTGCCACGGTCCCGGCAGGCCTTGCCGCCTACGACACCTACGCGGTGCAGTTCGTCGACACCATGAGCGCGGGACTCGACCCCTCCAAGGTGGCCGCGAGCGTGCGCGTGTACGTGGCGGCGGGTGCGGACGGTGGGTTCGATGCCGTCTCGACCGGCAAGGACGGGCGCGCCGGCACCGAACCCGCGAAGGGCTGGACTGATATCACGACCCAGTGTGGGGTCTCGGTCGACGGTAAGACCTTCACCGTGCGCACCGGCGACCTGATCGCCGCGCTCGGCGGGGCCGACGCCTTTACCGCGGGCGCCCGCGTGGTCGCCGTGTACAACGCGCCGCTCAACAGCGCATGCAACCACGGCATCGCGAAGGGCAACCCCAACGAGGTCTACCTGCGCTACCCGCGCTCTCCCTTTGCCGACCAGTCCGGCGACACCGGCTTCACCCGCACGCCGAGCGACGATGCGTGCGCCTACACCTGGGATCTCGCGCTCACTAAGCGCGGCAGCGACGGCGACAAGCCGCTGCCCGGAGCGGTCCTGAGCATCGCCGACGACCGCGGTCGTACGCTAGCGGCCGACAGCACGTGGGATGCGGAGGGCAAGGCCACCGTCACCACGGGCGAGGACGGCCGTGTGGCCGTCTCGGGCGTGGACTCGGGCAAGCTGGAGGTCCGCGAGCTCAAGGCACCCAAGGGCTACACTGCCTTTGGGGACACGCGCTCCGTGACAGTCAAGGCCGAGGGCCTGGACGTCGACCAGGTGGCCGCCGCCAAGCCCAAGCTCACCATCACGGCCGAGTCGCCCCTGCGTGCCGACAGCGCGGACGGGTCGACGGGCAGCCTGGAGGCGTCGCTCATCAATACGCCCACCGGCACACCCCCTAGCATTACCACCGGAGGCTTTATGCCCTCGACTGGCGATATGGCAATGTACGCCGCGGCCGCCGCAGCGGTCGCCGGAGCCGCGCTCATCGTGGTCGCGCTCCTGGTCAAGCGGGGAGGTGGCAGCCATAAAGAGTAGCTGGCAACCCCACAGAGAACGGGGCGAGACGTAGCGAAGTAAATGCTAAGGCACAGACAGATAATGACCGATCGAATGAGAACCAACCGGAAAACGGAGGAAAAGAAGATGAGCATGAGCAAGAACATCGCACGCCTGGCAGTAACCGCCGGCCTCACAGCAGCGCTGAGCTTCGGCGGTGTGATGGCGCCGGTGACCATGGCGTTTGCTGAGGAGGGTGCCGCCCTCAGCTATTCGCTCACGATTAGCCAGGCCGCGGACAATGGCCCCACTTTGTTCAAGGCGTATCAGATTTTTACTGCTGACGTTATGGACGGAACGTCCGGTAAGGTTACGTCCAACGTTAAGTGGGCGAGTCCTGCCGCAGAGAATGCGGTCCTGGACGAGCTTGTTGCTAATAAAGTCCCTGGAATTACCAAAGACTCGACTGCTTCTGATGTTGCCGACTACCTTTCCACGATCACTGATACCACTAATACCACAAGTTTGCCGCAGGGCAGCATCCTTAACAAGATTGCCTTGGCTGTAGAGAAGAGTGTTACCGCTACGGGCAATTCCTTTGCTGCCGGTTCCACTTTCACCACTACGAAGGCCGGCTACTACCTGTTCATGACCGATACCGACTCGCTCAATAAGAAAGAGAAGCAGACCGGTACCTCGCCGATCTTTGCGGTCGTGGGCGGCGACGCAGTGAGCGTTACCGAGAAGACGAGCATCCCGACCGTGATGAAGCAGATCAAGGACGATGCTACGGGCGTCGAGTGGCATGACAAGGCGGACTCCCAGATGGGTCAGACCGTTCAGTACAAGCTGACCGGCACGGTTGCAAACAATGTCGACACGTTCGGCACCTACTATTATGAGTTCTACGATGAGCTGTCTGCCGGTTTGACTGTTGATAAGTCCTCTGTCAAGGCCGTGATTGGTGAGACTCCTATCACGCCTACTTCTGTGACCGTGTCTAATCCCGATTCAAATGGCAAGACGGTCTTGAGCGTAAAGTTTGACGATCTTAAGGCTGCCGCCGGGGCGGCCGGTGTCACTGTTGACGAGAACACAAGGGTCGTTGTTAGGTACAGCGCCAAGCTCGACCCGAAGATGTCCCAGCATGTTGTTGTCGGTGGCACGGGCAACTCCAACACCGTCAAGCTCATCTACTCCAACAACCCTGGCCACGATACCAAGGGTGAGTCTGTGCCCGACACCGTGCGCGACTACACCTATGCGCTCAAGCTCGTCAAGAAGGACGCGACTGATGAGAATAAGAAACTTGCCGGCGTAAAGTTCACCATCTGTGCCACTAATCCCGACGATACTACATCCAAGGGCATGTATGTCCAGGATAATGGCTCCCTCGATAAGGAGCCTTATGAGTTCACGACCACCGACTCCGGCGAGATTAACGTCAAGGGCCTCGATGCCGGCACCTACACCGTCAAGGAAACCCATACGCTCGCCGGCTACAACACCATCCCCGATTTCACCTTCGCCATCAAAGCCACTGGCCTCAACAAAGCAGAGGGTGTGGAAGAAAACAAGCTCACGGTCAAGACGAGCACCACGGGTTCCAATTTGGTCGAGGTTGACACGACCAACACGGACAACGGTACTGCTGCTTTGATTGTCAAAAACAAGCAGGGCTCCGGCCTCCCGCTCACCGGCCTCAACGGCGTGACCTTCACTTGGATCGCTGGTGGCGCGGTGCTGTGCATCGGCGTGGCGCACCTCATCCGCAGCCGTAAGCAGGCTGAGGAGTCCGAGCAGGAGTAACGCTCGCTCACCCATCCCTTTGGCAGGTGGGATGTGATGGCCATGAGACTTGCGGATACTTTTCTCGTCCATCGACGTTCTTGCTTTGCCATTCTCTTTTCGGGGCAGACTCCGCACTGGAGTCTGCCCCGTTCTTTTTCAAGACTTTAGTCCGCTGGCCGCGCAGCGGCCAGCTTTAAACCACCCGCTACGCGGGTGGAGACAAACGGCTTTACAAAGCCACCCCTCCGACCGATATTGACGATTGTTCAGGCCGTCAAGAATTCGAGTCGAAGGGG
>JAXJMO010000074.1:0-10417 GCA_036313175.1 Collinsella sp.
CTCCTCGTCCACGGCGAGCCCGCAGACGATGGCGGACATGAGCGGCATGAGGGCGCCGAGGAACTGGGCGTAGGCGTCCGCGCCCAGCGCCGGGTCCCATCGGGTTATGGAGAAGTACTCGCCGCAGGCAAGACCGGCTGCCAGGCCGCAGACGAGGTGCACCGCCGTGAGCGGGGAGCGCGCCAGGCGCAGGGCCTCGGAGAGCAGGGCCCGCGGGAGGGTCATGCGCGGCGTCGGGTCGGAGAGTCGCGTCATGGCCATCACCTCTCCTCGGAGCGCGCGAACCAGGCCGCGCCCGCCGCCGTGAGCGCGGCGAACGCGATCGCGCAGACCGCAAGGCCCGCCAGCGTGAGCATGCCGTCCGCCGCGAGCGCCCCGCCGAGCGCCACGTCCGCCGCGAGTGGCTCGCCGCTCGGCAGCACGGGGATGAAGCTCGTGGGGATGACCATGCTCGCCGACGGCGGAAAGAGCTGCGGCAGCGGCATCAGCGACCAGGCGAACCCACCCACGAGCTGCGCGGCGAGCGGGCAGAAGATGCCCGCGAGCATTCCGAGCCGCGCCGTGAGAAAGAGCCCTGCGGGTATCATCCACGCCGCGGTCACCGTGTTGGCGAGCGCGCAGAGGAACATCGTGAGCGTGCCCGCGGCCGTGAGGCCCTGCGAGGAGAACGCCGAGCCCGCGAGGTAGATGCCGAAGACCACGAGGTTCGAGAGCGTGCAGAGCGCGAGGCACCAGAGCGCCTTGGCCCACCAGGCGCGCCCGAGCGGGAAGCCCAGGCCCAGAAGCCCCCGCATCCGCGTGCGAGCGTCCGCCCGCGCGACGCACGCCACCACGAGCGAGAGAGACACGGGCAGGAAGAGCGCGTACCAGTAGTTCCACGCGCTGAAGATCTGCACGCCCCGGTAGGGCATCGCGCCGAGCAGCGGCATCGGCAGCGCCATGAGCACGGCCAGGCGAACCGGTGCCGCGTGGCGCGACTTCAGGGCCTCGGCGCGCAGGCCCGCGAGCAGGCCGCCTTTCTCGCCCGTCATGCCGCAACCTCCCCGCGCGCTCGTCGCCCCTCCCGGCAGAAGCTCATGAAGAGTTCCTCGAGGTCCTGCCCGGGCCGAAGCGCATCCTCGTAGGCGAGGCGCCCCCCGCAGATGATGCCGATGGTGTCCGCCATCTGCTGCACCTCGGAGAGGATGTGGCTCGAGACGATCACCGTCGTGCCCGCCGCCGCGAAGCCGCGGATCTGGTCGCGCAGCTCCTCGATGCCGATGGGGTCGAGGCCGTTGGTGGGCTCGTCGAGCACGAGCAGGCGTGGCCGGGCGATCAGCGCCAGCGCGAGCCCCAGGCGCTGCCGCATGCCCATCGAGAAGCGCCCGGCGCGCTTCTTCCCGGTGTCCGCGAGGTCCACGGCGGCGAGCACCTCATCTACGCGGCTCTCGGGAAGGCCCAGCAGCGTGGTGCGCACGCGCAGGTTCTCGCGCGCGGTGAGGTTGGGGTAGAGCGGCGCCTCCTCGATGAGGCTGCCGATTGCGTAGAGGTCCTCGCGGCGCCAGGCGTGCCCGGCAAAGATGATCTCCCCGGCCGTCGGCCGCAGCATTCCGCAGATCATCTTGAGCGTTGTCGACTTGCCGGCGCCGTTGGGGCCGAGCAGCCCGTACACCTCGCCCTCGCGGATATGAAGGCTCACGTCGGCCACGGCGTCCTGCGCCTGGTCGCCGCGGCCGAAGCGCTTGGTGAGCCCGCGCGTCTCGAGCATGTAACCCATGGGTTCGTCCTTTCTCTTCCGGGCGCACGGGCCGAGTCGCCGTGCCCGCGCGCCTTACCTTTCGGGTTCACCATCCATGGTGGGGCGCGTTTCTAACGAAGCCGTAACGGCCGTTGGGCTCTTTTGGCGCCAGCCCTTCTCGACCCGTACGCATTTGCTTAAAGCAACAACTTTCCCGATCGATGTAATCACCGAATCAAAACGTGTACACCAGCCACCAAAGATGCCGAAAAATGTCGCTTTTGGAGGCTGATGTACACAAATGCAGAATCCAGCGCAGCCCAGAGGCGCCCTCCACATGTCTGGACTCTCTATGGCTGCGCTGGATAGACATCGCCGGAACGGGTATAGTATCGAAAGTTTTGTCGTTAACCAGCGGGGGAGTCCTGTGGGCATCAAAAAGAAGATCAAAAAGGAGCTTATCGGCACTTCCGATTACCCGTCGAATAAGATCTTTACGATCTCCAATTTCATCACCTTTACGCGCCTGATCCTCACCCTGGTATTTCTGTACCTGTTTGTGACGGATAACAACCGCGTCATCGCCATCGCTATCTACGCCGTTGCCGCCTCCACCGACTGGATGGACGGGCAGATCGCCCGCATGACTAAGACGGTCTCGTGGCTCGGCAAGGTCATGGATCCCATTTGCGACCGCGCGCTGCTGTTCACCGGCGTGCTGGGACTGGTGGTCCGCGGAGAGCTGCCCATCTGGGTCTGCGTGCTCATTATTGGCCGCGACATCTATCTGGGCATCGGCACGCTTATCGTGCGTCATTATCACCGTCGCCCCATCGATGTCGTCTTTCCCGGAAAGATTGCCACTGCGCTGCTCATGACCGGCTTCTCGCTCATGCTGCTCGGGTTCCCCGTTGTTGACGGCCTGCACCTTTTACCTTCAACCCTTACGGCCTTCCCGGGCCTCAACGGAAGCTCGGTGCCCCTCGGCATCTTCTTTGTGTACGGCGGCGTGATCTTCTCCATGCTCACGGCTGTCATCTACTCCATTAAGGGCGGAGTGGCCATTAAACAGGCTCTCGCGCATCCCGAGGACGAGGACATCGACTTTCTGAACCCTGAAATCGAAGACTGATTCGTTGGGGTATGATTACGTACGGTTCATTATTTGCGGCACGTCCGCGATAAGTTAGGGGTTGTCATGGACAACATGGTTAACAATATGTCTCAGAATGATAAGACTGCTGACGCTACCTGCGTATTCCGCGTGCCTTCAAGCGACGTCACCGTTCCCGACCTCATGGCCAACGTGCGCATCACCGCCCCCGTTCTGTCCATCGTCAAGGGTCCGCAGACTGGTGCCGCCTTTGAGCTCGAGGACGACGTGACCACCATCGGCCGCGATCCCGCGAACGGCATCTTCCTCAACGACATGACTGTTTCGCGCAGCCACGCGCGCATTATTCGCGAGGGCCTCGGCGCTCGCATCGAGGACCTGGGCTCGCTCAATGGTACCTGGGTCGACGGTGCCATTGTCAATGCAGCCCCGCTGCACGACGGTTCTTCCGTTCAGATCGGTACGTTTACGCTCATCTACCACGAGAGCACGCCGGAGCGCATCGAAACCGGTGAGTAGGGCATGGCCGAACGCAACTATCTGAGTATCGGCCAAGTCGTCAACCTACTTCGAGGCGCATACCCCGATCTTTCGAACTCAAAAATTAGATTTCTAGAGGATGAGGGGCTCATTACCCCTCATCGTACGCCTAAGGGATACCGTCAGTACTCTAAGGAGGACGTTGATCGCCTGGAGGTCATCCTGCACTTGCAGAAGACCCGCTACATGCCGCTCAACGTGATTAAGCAGCGCTTGGAAAACGCCACGGACTTGTCAACGCTCGCCTACGAGGTGGGCTTGCTGTCCGATGTTCCGCTCAAGACGGAGCCCAAGGAGACTAAGCAAAAGCTGCATCCCATCGAGACCATTCCCGATATGCTGGGCGTCGAGATTTCGTTTATCCGTTCGCTCGCCGAGAACGACCTCATTCGCATCATCAAGAGTCCGCAGAATCGTGAGCTCGTCGATGGTCGCGATTTCCCGATCATCCGCTACTGCTCCGAGCTGTCACGCTTCCATATCGAGCCGCGCAACCTGCGTCAGTACGTGTCTTCCGCCAACCGCGAGTCCTCGATGTTTGAGCAGGTGCTCGTGAGCATGCTCGGCATGGATACTTCCGATGACGAGCGCGACGCCAAGCTCGAGCGTGCGTTTAAGAAGCTTCACGACCTGACGGAGGGCGTGCACACCGCGCTGCTCAAGAACCGCGTTTTTGAGTCGCTCAACGCCGTGGTCGAGGACGCCGACATCGATGCACTCGATGAGGAAATCACTCGCTCCGAGTCCACCAAGGCCAAAAACGAAGAGACAGTCGCGCCGGCTTCACACGAGGATTCTCTCGTAAAGCCGCTCAAGGTCGTCGCCCCTTCGCAATCCGGCACCGTCACCGCGGGCAAGTAACAGCTGCCGCTTATCCGGCAACCCATTGAAAGGTCATGCAATGTACGACTTCGAATCTCAAATCGTCGACATCCCCGACTATCCCGAGCCCGGAGTCATCTTTAAAGACATCACGCCGCTCTTCGGCAATCCCGAGGCGCTCAAAGCCATGACCGATGCCCTCGCCGAGCACTTTGCCGGCATGGGAATCACCAAGGTCGTGGGCCCAGAGGCTCGCGGCTTTATGGTGGGCGTTCCCGTGGCCGTCGCTCTGGGCGCCGGCTTTGTTCCCGCACGTAAACCGGGCAAGCTGCCGCGCGAGACCGTAAGCCAGAGCTACGAGCTCGAGTACGGCACCGATTCAATTGAGATCCATGCCGACGCTATCAGCTCTAAAGATACCGTGTTGATTCTGGACGACTTGGTCGCGACGGGCGGAACCGTCGAGGCAACAGGTAAACTGGTGCGAGATATGGGCGCAAAGCTTGTGGGCTACGGGTGTATCCTTGAGCTTGCGTTTCTCAACCCGCGCGAGAAGCTCACGTCGACTGACGACGATGTTGAGCTATTTAGCCTGGTGACGGTGGACTAGCCGTTACCCTTAGTTACTGGAAAGGAAGCTACATGCGCACAGCAAACACGCACAAAAACATGGCACGCTGCGCTGCTACGGCAACCCTCGCTTGTGTTTTGGGCTTGGGCCTCGCGGCTCCTGCCTACGCCGATACCGCATCCGACCTTGCCGCTGCTCGTACGAAGCTCGAGCAGATCGGTACCCAAACCCAGCAGATTTACGATGAGCTCGCCACGCAGACGCAGGCGCTCGATCAGACTGCTGGCGAGATCACGCAAAAGCAGCAGGAGATTGCTGACGGTCAGGCCAAGCTCTCGACCTATGTCGCCGGCGAGTACAAGACCGGCGGTCTGAGCCTGCTTCAGGTTCTAACGGGCGTTGACGACCTGAGCGATATGCTCAACCGTCTGTTCTACTACGGCAAAGTCTCCGATAAGCAAGCTCAGACCATTCAAGAGGTCAAGGAGCTTAAGCAGCAGCTCACCGATAAGCAGTCCGAGCAGGAAAAGAACGTCGCAGCCACGCAAAAGAAGGTCGACGAGCTTAACGCCCAGCAGGCTGAAGCCCAGAACGTCGTAAACTCCCTGGATTCGCAGCGGCAAGCCGAGCTTGCCGCAGAGGCCGAGGCCAACGCCGCGCTGCAGGCCGGCATCAACGCCAGTACCGCCGAGAAGGCCACGGTGAGCAACGAGACTGCCGGTACGACCGAAAACACCAACAACGGTGGCCAGACCAGCAATAACAACAACCAGGGCGGCAACACTCCGGCTCCTACGCCGGCACCTGCTCCGACGCCGCAGCCCTCCACGCCCGCTCCAGCTCCGACGCCTTCTGTTCCGAGCCAGTCCGTCGATGGCGGCTCTGTTGTCTCGCGTGCGTACAGTAAGCTTGGTTGCGCTTATTCCTGGGGCGGAATTGGCCCGAACAGCTTCGACTGCTCTGGTTTTGTTAGCTATTGCCTCACTGGTCGCTATTGCCGCCTGGGCACCACGGGTACCTTTATGGGCTGGACGCGTGTGTCCGATCCGCAGCCCGGTGACGTTGTGGTCAACTCGTACCACACCGGCATTTACATCGGTGGTGGTCAGATGATTCATGCTTCCGACTACAACACGGGTGTCATCATCAGCTCCGTTGCCGCCGGCATGAACAATAACTATATCTTTGTGCGTTACTAAGTATTCAGATAAAGCAAACGGATATGGACCTCGTGGCTTTGAGTCATGGGGTCCATTCTTTTGCCTTTAGTGCAGTCCGCTATCTAGTTTTGAATACTAGATAGCGGCCCAATCGGTCTGCAAGATGGCTATAATTGTATGGGAACAATTAGAAAGGACCCTCTATGAGCTGGGCACTTATCTCCGATTCAAGCTGCAACCTCCGCGATTGGCAACCGACCGCACCCCATACCACCTTTGCATTTGCGCCCCTCAAAATTCGAGTGGGGGAGCGTGAATTCGTCGATGACCTTTCGCTCGATGTGCATGAGCTCAACTGCGCTGTACAGACGGAGACGAACGCTTCTTCGAGCGCTTGTCCCAGCGTAGGGGAGTGGGCCGAGCTCTTCAAATTGGCAGACAAGACCATCTGCATGCCGATCTCTGAGGGCGTGTCGGGCAGCTACAATGCGGCAGCCACGGCTCGCGATATGGTTCTTGCCGAGGAGCCCGACCGACAGATTCATCTAGTCAATTCACGCGCAGCTGGCGGCAAAATGGATCTCATTTTCTTGCTGTTCGACCGCTATCTTGCAAGCAATCCGGATGTCTCATTCGAGGACGCTTGCGCATACTTCGATAGCCTTGAGCAGAACAGCAAAATCCTCTTCAGTTTGTGCAATTACGAAAACCTCGCCAAAGCCGGACGTATCCCTAAGGCAGCCGGCGTCATTGCCAACAAGCTCAATATCCGCATTTTGGGCACGGCGAGTGAGGCCGGTAAAATCGAACTCGTCGGGCACACGCGTGGCGAAAAGAAGATGCTCAACAAGATCATCGACACTATGGAAGCCGAGGGCTTTACGGGCGGTGAGGTCATCATCGATCACGTTGAGAACGAAGCTGGAGCCCAGGCGCTTACTGATCGCATAGTCGAACATTGGCCCGGCTCCAAGACCATCATCATGCCCTGCAACGGCCTGGATTCCTATTACGCCGAGATGCACGGCCTGATCATCGGCTACGGCATGGGCGTAGCTTCGGGCAAATAAAGTCCAACCAAGCAAAAAAAACGGGCGGGACAAAGCGACAGATGGCTCTTTGTCCCGCCCGTTTTATACGTCGGCTAGCTATTAAACCCGTTGAACTTGAGATAGCTCATCAAGTAAGCCTTCGAAACAAAGGATGAAACCGCGCTGCGCACAAGCAGCGACTCACGCGTTACCTGATGCGCCGTATCGGGAACCGGCGTCTGCTCGACGGAAAACGCCGAACGAATCGATGCCTCGAGCTGATCGACCACATAATCAAAGGCCGTCGGGGCATCGTAGCTCAAACGCTGAATGTTAAAGAGTGCCTGCACCGCAGCAATAGGTAGCACCTGCTTAAAGATGCAGATAGCGATCAGGCGGGCAATCTGCTCGCGGCCATATTGCTTTTTGACCGGAGCAGGCACCAGGCCAACCTTTACGTAGTTATTGATCATCGATGGCGTAATGATAGGCTGCTCAACGCAAAGGGACAGCGGCTCCATCCACAGCGCAACATACTCAATGACCTGGTCGCGGTAGAGCGTCACATTGGGCAACTGGTCATAGCGCGGCAGACTCAACGTATTGAGTTTGCGCACGATATCGGACTGAATAAATGCATCAGGCAGCACAGTGGGCTGAATATCCTCAGGTTTAATGCTGACCGACGAATCAGACATCGGAATAACGTGTTTAACGTGGTTCATAAAGGTCCTCCGTTCATTTTCTATATTGTATTCTACGTTATCTAGTTTTGCATACCACATAGCCGGCAAGAAAATGGCGGGACAGCGCACTGATGCATCGTCCCGCCATTTAGTTAATCAATAACAACCTTACATAAGATATATTATCGTACTTATCTACGGAGAAATGCGTATGCGCTGGTTGCCGCTATGGCTCCGTCAGAAACCGCGGTCACAACCTGGCGCAAACGCTTGGAACGGATATCGCCAGCGGCAAATAGACCTGGCGTGCGGGTCGCCATGGATTCATCAGTCAGAATGCCGCCATCAGGCGCCAGATCGACTAGATGCTCGACAAGTTCGGTATGGGGTTGCGTCCCGGTATAGACAAAGATGCCGAAAGAGCCGGGCTCAAATGACTCGGTATGAATTTCCCCGGATGAATTGTCCTTAAAGGCGATCGTCGTTGGCATGGCTTCGCCCGAGAGCTCCACAATACTAGTTTGGTACCTAACTGTAATATTGTTCTTTTCGAGTACTTTCTGAACAACACCATCAGGCGCACGGAACTGGTCGCGGCGCAGCACGATGGTCACACTGCTGGCAATGTCTGACAGGAACAGTGCCTCTTCGCATGCCGAATTGCCACCACCGATTACAAAGACCTGTTTGCCGCGGAAGAACATGCCGTCACATGTTGCGCAATACGAAACGCCACGACCGCGATAGGTATCCTCGCCAGCGAAACCTACCGGACGCGGCGTGGCACCCATGCAAGCGATAACGCTCGAGGCAAGCGTATCGCCCATATCGTGATGCACCGTAAACAGCGCTGCATCGGCATCGTAATCGATACCCGTAACCATGCTCCATGCGACCTGTGCTCCCAGGCCCTCTGCATGCTGCTGAAAAAGCTCGCCGAGTTCGGCGCCACTCAAGAGCGGAATGCCCGGATAGTTCTCGACTTCATTGGTCGTGGCGATCTGTCCGCCCGACATGCCCTGCTCAATCACAGTCGTCGTCAGGTTGGCACGCGCAGCGTAAATGGCGGCAGCATAGCCCGCGGGGCCTCCACCGATAATCGCAACATCAATCGGCTGATCGGTAGTCATGAAGAATCCTCTCGTCGAAACGTTGTCGTTCTTTGCGCTCATACCCAAATTTACGTGAACATGACACTCATGCACTACAATGATAAATCGCGTAACAAAGCTGAAGGGGAGTTATCGATGGATCAAACGCAGACGAGCAATAGCGCTCCCCTGCCCATGCAAGCCACTCCCCAACCGGAGCAAATGACCGTTTTACCTGCACAAAAACCCCTGGTAACCATTGTGCACGCATCAGTTGGATCGGGCCACAAAGCCGCCGCCAACGCGATTGCACAAACATTTGACCTTATCCGCGGCACCAAGGGAATCCCTGAGGATATTGAAATTGAAGTGCTCGATATCCTTGATTTTGGACGTATTAAATTCGACGGCAATAAGACCGCGGCTTCTTTTACGGGAGCCACACGCCCCATTTACGACCTGGCCTGGCGATATACGCTTACGGGGCATCTTCTCTGGGGTGGCGGCACGGCATGGTCGCGAATTATGTTCCCCGCCTTCAACGAATATATTCGTCGCCGCAGGCCTATAGCCGTGGTCGCAACGCACATCACAGCAGCCAATGTTGCCGTGGGTGCCCGCGTTATTACGGGTATCGATTATCCGGTCATCTGCGTACCAACAGACTATGAAGTCGAAGGCTTTTGGCCCCACAAGGACACCGACCTGTTCTGCGTGGCCAACGAGTTTATGGCCGAAACACTGCGCCCCCGCAAAGTTCCCGAGTCAAAGATCCGCATAACGGGCATCCCCATCCGAGCCGGTTTCGATTCAAATTACGATCGCGAGGAAGAGCTGAGCAAGTTCAATCTCCCCATAGACAAAACCGTCGTATTGGTGATGGCCGGCGCCAGTTTGCCCCAACCATACGTGCGTTTCCGTGCCGCGATGGACCACACGCTCCCCTTCTTACGCAGCTTTGAGGACATGCACTTTGTCTTTTTACCGGGCAAGGATAAGGAATACGCCGCCCGACTCAAGACGCTCTTCGACGCCATGAAGCTCGACAACGTCACGGTTCTGGACTACGTGGACGACATGGCGGCCCTCATGCACGGCTGCGACCTGGCAATCCTCAAATCAGGCGGACTCACGGTCACCGAGTGCCTGTGCGCTCATCTGCCGATGATCCT
Source organism: Collinsella sp. (assembly GCA_036313175.1). Taxonomy (GTDB): domain Bacteria; phylum Actinomycetota; class Coriobacteriia; order Coriobacteriales; family Coriobacteriaceae; genus Collinsella. The sequence continues at coordinate 9,905 of JAXJMO010000074.1, forward strand.
GCTGGGCAAATCATACGGTCAGGAAAAGGCCAACACCACGATGCTTACCGGCATGGGCGCCAGCATGCACGTCACCACCGCACGCGAGCTCATCGTGACGCTTCGTCACCTGCACGACCACCCTGAGTCGCTCAAAGCGCTACTCATCAACGGCGAAGTACTACGCCGCCCCCACGCAGCCGAGGACATCGCCATCGCAACCATGGAGCTAGTAGGCAAACCCCAAAAGCGCAAACGAGCCTTCTGCCGCTTCTACTGGGGCGGAAAGCCCGCGCATATCCGCTAGTCGAATGTCCGCCGCTCTGCCGGAGCCGCCCTTATATCATTCCATGCTCAAACATTCTCGCTTCGCTGCGAAACTACGCGTGGAACGATATAAGGGCGGCTCCGGCAGAGCGGCTGCGTTTACTTACTAGCAGCTACTTCGGTATCCCCTCCATTAGAACCTGCAAAGGTAAAACAGGAAAATATAAATACAGTAAGCCGATGCGACAAAGGGACAGCCCCTTTGTC
>JAXJMO010000075.1:0-17306 GCA_036313175.1 Collinsella sp.
GTAGTGGGCGGCTCCAGGCCGGCGAGGATCTTCATGAGCGTGGACTTGCCGGCGCCGTTGGGGCCGACGCTCATGAAGATCCTCGCCGGCCTGGAGCCGCCCACTACCGGCGCCCGCGACCTGGGCACCAACGTGGGCGTGGCCTATTACGCCCAGCACGCGCTCGAAGGCATGACCGAATCCAACACCGTCCTGCAAGAGATCGACACCGTTACGCCCAAGTGGACCGTGCCGCAGCAGCGCAGCCTGCTGGGCGCCTTCCTGTTTAGTGACAACGATTCCATCGAGAAGCAGGTTCGCGTCCTCTCCGGCGGCGAAAAGGCGCGTCTGGCGCTCGCTAAGATGCTCGTGGCCCCCGAGGCGCTCCTGTGCCTGGACGAGCCCACCAACCACCTGGACATCGACTCGGTGGACATGCTCGAGAATGCCCTGCAAAACTTCCCCGGCACCATCGTGCTGATCAGCCACGACGAGCACCTGGTACGCGCCGTTGCCAACCGCGTGATCGACATACGCGATGGCAAGGTCACGGTCTACGACGGCGACTACGACTACTACCTCTACAAGCGCGAGGATCTCGCAGCCCGCGCCGCCGCCGAGGCCGCAGGGGAGAGCGCGCCTGCCGCGGCCAAGTCCACCAAAGCCAGCGCCGCCCAGGCCGACACCCCCGCCGCGGCGCCTAAACCTGCCGAGGGCAAAAAGACCAAGGAGCAAAAGCGCGCCGAGGCCCAGGCCCGCGCTGCGCTCAACAAAAAGCTCAAGGGCGTGCGCAACCAGCTTAAGAAGATCGAGACGGAGCTCGACAAAAAGCGCGCCCGCTATGACGAGCTTATGGAATTGATGGCTAGCGAAGAGCTTTATGCCGATCAGGATAAGTTCAACGCCGCGCTGGGGGAATATAACGGCCTTAAGCAAGAGCTGCCCAAGCTCGAGGACGAATGGTTGGAGCTTTCCACCCAGATCGAAGAGGAGACCGCGCGTGAACTCTCGTAAGGCCACCGCCGTGGCGATGAGCATCATCGCCATCGCCTGTCGCATCTGCGGCATTTTTATGAGCGCAATGACCGTGCTGCTGTGCTTTAGCGGCCTCACCGCCAAGCTGCAGATCGTGGGCTTTGTCGTTGAGCTTTCGCGCGCGCTGCCGAGCGCCATCGCCGGCTACGGCGTCATCACCTCTCCCTTTGGCGGCGTCTTCCGCCTGGATTACGCTATCGTCGCCGTCATCCTGTTTGTAATTGACTACCTGCTCACGCGCGCCTCGCGCCGCGTCCGCTAGGAGAGCGCCATGTCCAGCAGCTACATCATGAACCTGCTCGCCAGCGCCGTCGCCGTCATCGTTGGCATCGTCATTCACGAGAGCGCGCACGCCGCCGCGGCCTGGGCTCTCGGCGACAAAACGGCGCGCTCGCGCGGACGCGTATCGCTCAACCCGCTCAACCATATCGACCCGTTTGGCACCATCATCTTGCCGCTGCTCATGCTCGCCGCAGGCGGTCCCGTGTTCGCCTTCGCCAAGCCCGTGCCCGTCTATCTCAACAACCTCAAGCACCCCAAGCGCGACGAGGTCCTGGTGAGCGTAGCCGGCCCCACATCGAATATCGCACTCGCGTGCCTCGCGGCCGCCCTCATGCACGTAACGTACGGCAATCTCTACGCCAGCATGTCCTTTGCCGTGGCGTCCCAAATTATGAACTTCGGCGCCACGTTTATCGTGGTCAACCTGTCGCTCGCGTTCTTTAACCTCATTCCGATTCCGCCGCTTGATGGCTCGTCGATCATCGTGCCCTTCCTCAAGGGCAAGGCGCTCAACAACTATTACCGCCTGCAGCAATACGCTATGCCCATACTCATCCTGGTTCTATACCTGCTGCCTATGTGGACCGGCATCGATGTAATCGGCCGCTATTTCGACATTACCGTGTATCCGCTTGCTGAGCAGCTGCTCAACTTCGCAATCGCCGGCATCTAAGGTAAACTTACAGGTCGTCCGTGTAAAACGGTCGCAGCATGCACCCAAACCGCGCCGCGAAGGCGCCGTCAAAGGAGGTCGAAGATGTCGTATCGCGTGTCGACGCAGGTCTACAGCGGACCGTTCGACCTGCTGCTGCAGCTGGTAACCCGACAAAAAGTAGATATCGGCGCCATCTCCATCAGCGAGGTGGCCGAGCAGTACCTTGCCGAGGCCGAGCGCATCGAGGCGCTGGACCTGGACGTAGCAAGCGACTTTTTGCTGGTCGCGGCAACCCTTTTGGACATCAAGGCTGCCTCTCTGGTGCCGCAGGAGGCCCCGCGCAAAGTCGATGACGACGATGACGAGTTCGACGAAGACCTTGAGGAGCTCAGCACGCTTGACGGCGACGCGCTGCGTGAGGTCCTGATTCAGCGCCTGATTGCCTACAAGCAGTTTAAAGGCGCGGCTGCGGCCCTCGGTGCGCGCATGCAGGCCGAAAGCCGCATGCATCCGCGCGTGGCCGGCCCCGACCCCGAGTTCCTAGGCCTTATGCCCGACTACCTTGCCGGCATCACGCTGCGCGGTCTCGCCGTCATCTGTGCCGACCTGGACGGCAAGCGCCAGACCTTCCTGCTGGAGGCCGAGCATGTGGCGCCGCATCGCGTGCCGCTCGACCTGACCGTGGCCTCAGTCGACCGCTTTACCATGGCGCACCAAACCTGCACCTTCCGCGAGCTACTGGACGGCGATGCCACCACCGAGCAGCTCGTCGTCACCTTCCTGGCCATGCTGGAGCTCGCCAAGCGCGGCTCGCTCACGCTGAGCCAGGACGAGATCTTTGGAACCATCTGCATCAACCGAGTCGAGGGCGCCGAGGCATACGTGCCCGGCGAGGGCCCCGAGCTCACCGAATAGGAGCGACCAACCATGTCAACCCTTTCCACGCTGGAGGCAAACAGCCTCAAAGGCGCCCTCGAGGCGCTGCTGCTGGTGTCGAGCGACCCGGTGAGTGCGCCCGCGCTGGCCGGCGCACTGGATATCGCCCCCGGCGAATGCGCATCGCTGCTCGCCGAGCTCAAGGTTGAGTACGAGGAGGCCAACCGCGGCTTTCAGCTGCGCGAGGTCGCCGGCGGCTGGCGCCTGTTTACGCACCCCGCCTACCACGACGTGGTCGAGGCCTATGTGTTGAGCTGGGACACGCAAAAGCTGTCGCAGGCGGCGCTCGAAACCCTGGCCGTCATCGCATACCACCAGCCCGTGACTCGCGAGGTGGTCAAGGGCATCCGCGGTGTCAATTCTGACGGCGTCATCGCGTCGCTCGTGGACAAGGGCCTGGTGCGCGAGCTCGGCCGCGACCCCCAGCGCGGTCAAGCCATCATTTACGGCACGACCAACGCCTTCTTGGAAAAGTTCGGCCTGCGCTCCACCCGCGACCTGCCCGAACTGGAGCAGTTTGCCCCCGACGAGCAGTCGCGCCAGTTTATCCGCGAGCGTCTGAGCGGCCGCAGTATTCAGTCCACGCTCGAGGAACAGGCCGAGGACCTGGACGAAGAGCGTGAACTGCTCGATACCGATGTTGAAGATGTTGAGGCAGTCGAGGACTTGGAGACCCTGGTCGTCGACGAGACCTCGGAGGATTTGCATGACGAGGACTAACGAAGTAGGGGAGACGCGCGCCATAGGCAACGCAGTACCCGCAACCGACGCCCAGCCCGTCTATCCGCACACCATGCGCCTGCAGCGCTTTTTGGCGCGCGCGGGCGTGGCGAGCCGCCGTGGCTCGGAGGACCTGATGACCGCCGGCCGCGTGACCGTCAACGGCCAGGTCGCGACCGAACTGGGCACCAAGGTCGACGTCGACCGCGACCATATCGAGGTCGACGGCATGCCCGTCAAGCTCAACCAGGGCGCCGTGTACTTGATGCTCTACAAGCCGACCGGCTACCTCACCACCATGAGCGACCCGCAGGAGCGCCCCTGCGTGGCCGACCTGGTACCGCGCAACCGCTTTCCGGGGCTCTTCCCGGTGGGCCGCCTGGACCGCGACACCACGGGCCTTTTGCTCTTTACCACCGACGGTGATCTGTCGCAGGACCTGCTGCACCCCAGCAAGCACGTCTACAAGACCTATCAGGCGCTCGTGGACGGCCACCTGACCGATCGCGACTTAGAACCGCTCCGCCGCGGCATCGAGCTCGACGACGGCCTGTGCCAGCCGGCGATCTGCCGCGTCATTACCGCGCGCGAGGCCGAGGCCGTGGCTCCGCAAGGCGTCAAGCCCGGCACCACCGCCGTGGAGGTCATCATCCGCGAGGGTCGCAAGAATCAGGTCAAGCGCATGCTGAGCAAGATCCACCACCCGGTGATCCGCCTGCACCGCTGTAACTTTGCCGGCCTGGAGCTCAAGGACGTGGCCAAAGGCTCGTGGCGCGAGCTCACCGAGCGCGAGGTACAAATCCTCAAAAGCGGTGGCATCCCTCCCAAGCAGGCCAGCGCCATACGCGGCGGCAAGCCCCAAGACACGCCCGCCAGCCGCACGCGTCACCACGGCAGCCACGGCTCCGCACCCAAGCGCAACACCTACCGCGAGCGCTACACCGGCTAGGCAACCCGCCGCGCCCCAACGCCCGCGAACCATACCAGCACGTCAATCATCGAAAGGAAGCATTGCATGATCGTCGCCATCGACGGCCCCGCCGGTTCCGGCAAGTCCACCATCGCCAAGGAGATCGCCCGCCAGCTGGGCTTTAACAAGCTCGACACGGGCGCCATGTATCGCGCCGTCACCTTCGCCGCGCTCGACCGCGGCATCGATCTGGACGACGAGGCGGCAATCGACGCCCTCGCCGAGCAGATCGAAATTCGCTTTACCAACGGCACCGGCGAGGATACGCGCCTGACCATTGACGGCCAGGACGCTTCGGCCGCCATCCGCACCCCACAGGTGGACGCCAACGTCTCCAAGGTCTCGGCCTATCCGGGCGTGCGCGCCGCCATGCTCATCCATCAGCGCCGCGCCGCCGAGGACCGCGATATCGTGGCCGAGGGTCGCGACATCGGCACCGTCGTGTTCCCTAACGCGCAAGTCAAGGTCTTCCTGACCGCCGACCCGCGCGAGCGCGCCCGCCGCCGCGTGCTGCAGCGTCACCAAAACGACGCCCAGCCGCTCACGTCCGAGCAGCTCGAGGCCGAGGTCGACGAGACCCTCGACGCCCTTAAGCAGCGCGACAAGCTCGACAGCAGCCGCGAGGTCGCCCCACTCGTGCCCGCCGAGGACGCCGTGCACGTTGACTCCACCGCCCACACCATCGATGAGGTCGTCTCGATAATCGAGGACCTCATCAACCAAAGGAGGTAGCCCATGCGCCTGTTTAAGCAGACGCCCGAGGACTATTACAACGCCCCGTATGCCGAGTTTCCCGCGCTCATCCGCGGCACCGTCTTCGTGGTCATGGCAATCCTTTGGGCTTTCTCCAAGCTCATGTGGCGCTGGAAGGTCGAGGACGCCGATCTGCTGTTTGAGCGCCAGGAAGGCCGCGGCAGCGTGGTCATCTGCAACCACACCTCGATGGCTGAGCTCTTGGCCGTGGAGACGGCGCTGTTCTTTGGGGGCCGCCGCATTCGTCCCATCTTTAAGTCCGAGTTCGCCAAGAGCAAGATTGTGCGCTGGGCCTTTAGCCGCGTAGGCGGCATCCCCGTGGAGCGTGGTACTGCCGATATGAAGTGCCTGCGCGCCGCCCAGCATGCGCTGCAGCGCGGCGAGGACGTTCTGATCTTCCCCGAGGGCACGCGCATCCGCTCGCGCGAGATCAAGCCCGAGGTCCACGGCGGTTTTGCGCTCATCGCTCAGATGGGCAAGGCGCCCGTTAACCCGCTCGCCATCTGCGGCTGGTCCGACATCACGCCCTCGGGCAAAAAGATCATGCGTCCCAAGAAGTGCTGGATCCGCGCCGGCAAGGCCGTCTCGCTTTCCGACGCACCGGCTGGGCTTAAGCGCACGGAGCGCCTGGAATGGTTTGAGTCCGAGGCCATGAACCGCGTCTACGCCATGCGAGACGAGCTGTGCGCCGAGCATCCGGGCAGGTTCTAGCCATGAGCGAGAACGTGACGAACACCACCGCGACTGTGTCCGGCCAGGCAACCGCGCCTACCATCGAGATCGCCGCCCACGCCGGCACTTGCTACGGCGTACAGCGTGCGCTCGATATGGCGCTGGCCGCTGCGCCGCAGGCAGAGGAGGGCACTCAAGTTCACACCTTGGGGCCGCTCATCCATAACCCCATCGTGGTGCGCGAGCTTGCTGAGGCAGGCGTCGGTCTGGCCGACACCTTGGACGACGCCGCAACCGGCACCGTGATCATCCGCGCCCACGGCGTGGTGCCGCAGGTAATCGATGCTGCCCGCAAGCGCGACCTTACCGTGGTCGACGCCACCTGCCCCTACGTGAAGAAGGTCCATGGGGCAGCCGAGCGCCTGGTGCGCGAGGGCTACCGCGTGATCGTCGTGGGCGAGCCAGGCCACCCCGAGGTCGAGGGCATTCTGGGCCACGCCGGCAATGATGCGCAGGTCGTGAGCTGTGCCGCCGACGCCGATGCCCTGTCGCTCAAGGGCAAGGTGGGCCTCGTTGTGCAGACCACTCAGACCGCGCAGAACCTCGCCGAAGTCGTGGCCGCTATCACCCCGCGCGTGCAGGAGTTGCGTGTGATCAACACCATCTGCGCCGCCACGAGTGAGCGTCAACAGGCAGCAGCCACACTTGCCAACCGCTGCGACTGCATGGTCGTCGTGGGTGGCAAGAACTCGGGCAACACCCGCCGCCTGGCGCAAATTTGCGCAGACGCCTGCGAGCGCACGCATCACATCGAGGAAGCTTCAGAGCTTGAGACCGCTTGGTTTACCGACGCTCACCACATCGGCATCACCGCCGGAGCCTCCACCCCGCAAGAACACATCGAGCGCGCCGTCGAGCGCATCAAGGAGCTTTGCCGCTAATCATGGACCAGACCGTACCCGCATACGCCGCCGAGGTGGCCGATTACGGGCGCAGCCGCGACCCCGAGCCGGGTGAGGGCGCGCTCGTAAAGAACGTGCGTCCCGAATCGCCCGCGTGGGATGTGGGTATCGAGCCGGGCATGCGCGTGCTCACGGTCAACGGTGAGGCGCTCACCGACATGATCGTGTGGCTCTGGGAGGCCGACGATGATACCGTCGACCTGGAGGTTTTCGATCCGCGCGACAACACCGTCACCTCCGTCGAGCTCGACCGCTTCCCGGGAGAGGACTGGGGCCTTGAGTTCGATGGCCCTATCTTCGATGGCATGCGTACCTGCGTAAACGCCTGCGTGTTCTGCTTTATGACCATGCTGCCCAAGGGCGGCCGCTCAACGCTCTATATTCGCGACGACGACTACCGCCTGAGCTTTTTGCAGGGCAACTTCGTCACGCTCACGAACCTCACCGACGAGGACGTGCAAAACGTCATCGCCCGCAACATGAGCCCCATGAACGTGTCGGTCCATGCCGTGAGCCCCGACGTCCGCCGTCGTATGATGGGCCGCAACGCCCAGCGCGGCATGGACGTACTCGAGGCCATCATGGCCGCCGGCATCGAGATCCACGCCCAGATCGTACTGTGCCCTGGCATGAACGACGGCGAAGAGCTGGAAAAGACCCTGCGCTTTTGCGAGGAGCACGAGCAAATCACAAGCCTGGGCATTGTGCCGCTCGGTTTTACCAAGCATCAGAACCGTTTTAGCTGGTCCTACAGCGACAAGCCCGAGCTAGCGCGCGAGACCATTGCCATGATCAGGCCCTTCCAGGATCGTGCCTACGAACGCTTTGGCCGCCACACCTTCCAGATGAGCGACGAGTTCTATCTGGACGCCGGCATCGATCCTCCCGAGGCAGACTTTTACGACGGGTACCCGCAGTACTACGACGGCATTGGCATGATCCGCTCATATCTGGACGAGACCGACGACGTGCTTGCCGCCGACGCCGAGCGTCTGGCCCGCGTCCGCGTTGGCATCGCCGAGCGCAACCAGCACCTGCTGTGTCTCTCGGGCGCCAGCGCGCGCGACACCGTGGCGCGCTTTGTGGAGTCGCCGCATGGTCTCGGCGGCACCGTCACAGCCATCAAGAACCGCTACTTTGGCGGCAACGTGGACGTGACCGGCCTCATCGTCGCGTGTGACATTCTAGAGCAGCTGCCCCAAGATCTGTCGGGTGTTATGCTCTTTGTGCCTAAGCTCATGTTCAACGCTGACGGCATGACGCTTGACGAGTATCATCGTGACGATTTACTCGCAAACCTTACCAGTCGCGGCGCTGAGGTTCATGTGGTGTCGACCATGCCGCATGAGCTGCTCGATACCCTGGAGCGCATCCTTGGCATTGTGCCCGCAGACTCTAACACTTCCACTGACCCTACCCATTAAAGGAGAGCAGATGAAACCTATCGTCGCCGTCGTCGGACGCCCCAACGTGGGCAAATCCACGCTCGTTAACCGCCTGGCCCAGACCTCGGACGCCATCGTTCATGAGTCCCGCGGCGTCACACGCGACCGCTCATACCACACGGCAGATTGGAACGGCCGCGAGTTCACCATCGTCGACACGGGCGGTATCGAGCCGCTCAAGAGCGACGATGTCTTTGCCACGTCCATCCGCGACCAGGCCCTCGCCGCCGCCGAGGAAGCCGCCGTCATCCTGTTTGTGGTCGACGGCCGCACCGGCGTCACCGAGGAGGACGAGTCGGTCGCCCGTATGCTCAAGCGCTGCGACAAGCCGGTCTTTCTGCTGGTGAATAAGCTCGACAACCCCGATCGCGAAAACGACAGCATCTGGGAGTTCTATTCGCTTGGCATCGGTGAGCCCACGCCGCTCTCGGCCCTGCATGGTCATGGCACGGGCGACCTGCTCGACGATATCGTGGCCCTGTTGCCCGAGGAGGAGGACGAGATCGCCGACGAGTTCCCCGATGCGCTGAACGTCGCCATCATCGGCCGCCCCAACGCCGGTAAGTCCTCGCTGTTCAACCGCATCCTGGGCGCCGACCGCTCTATCGTGTCCAACATTGCCGGCACGACGCGCGACGCCATCGATACCGTCGTCGAGCGCAACGGCAAGCACTACCGTATGGTCGACACCGCGGGTATTCGCAAGAAAAGCACTGTGTACGAGAACATCGAGTACTACTCGATGGTCCGCGGCCTGCGCGCCATCGATCGCGCCGACGTGGCGCTGCTCGTCGTCGACGCCTCCGTGGGCGTTACCGAGCAGGACCAGAAGGTCATGGGTCTTGCCATCGAGCGCGGCTGCGCCATCGTGGTGCTGCTCAACAAGTGGGACCTGCTCGACGATGACCGCAAGCGCGAGGCCTGCATGGAGACCGTCGACCGCCGTCTGGGCGTCATGGCTCCCTGGGCTCAGTACCTGCGCATCTCAGCCCTGACCGGCCGTAGCGTCGAGAAGATCTGGTCGATGGTCGACGCGGCCGAAAAGACGCGCTCGCAAAAGATCAGTACCTCACGCCTCAACACGTTCCTCACCGACCTGCGCGAGTTCGGTCATACCGTGGTGGACGGCAAGCGCCGCCTGCGCATGCACTACGTGACCCAGACGGGCGTCAACCCGCCGACGTTCACGTTCTTCGTCAACCACAGTGACCTGGTCAACGACACCTACCAGCGCTACGTGGAGAACCGCATGCGCTCGACCTTCGACTTTGCCGGCACGCCCATTCGACTCTTCTTTAGGAAGAAGGAGCAAAAGGATGCATAATCCGATTCTTCTGACCGCCATCTGCGCCGTGGTCTCGTTCTTTATCGGGGCGATTCCGTTTGGTCTGATCCTGGGCCGCGTGTTCAACCACACGGACATTCGTAAGGCGGGCTCCGGCAACATCGGCACCACCAACGCCCTGCGCGTGGCCGGCCCCAAGGTGGCCGCGCTCACGCTGCTGCTCGACTGCCTTAAGGGCGCCATCTGCGTCCTTATCGCGCGTCCGCTCATTGCCGACTTGGGCTATGGCTTCCCCGTGAGCATTATGGCCCCCGGTGCCGCCGGCGACTGGATGCTCGGCGTCATCTGCCTGGCAGCCGTGTGGGGCCATATCTTCTCGCCCTACCTCAACTTCCATGGCGGCAAGGGCATCGCAGTTGGTCTGGGCGTCATCCTCGCCTGGTACTGGCCTATTGGCCTGTCGCTGCTGGGCATGTTTATCGTGGCCGTCGCCATCACCAAGTTTGTGTCGGTGGGCTCGCTTGCCGCGGCCATCGGTCTTCCCATCGCTGCCTGCGCGGTCTTTCCGTACAGCAGCCTCGGACTTAAGTTTTGCATGGCGCTGATCGGCATTACTGTGGTGTGGGCCCATCGTGCGAACATCAAAAAGCTCATGACGGGTAAGGAGTCCAAGCTCTCGTTTACCAAGCGCGTCACCGAGCCCGACGATAAGTAGGAGAAAGTCATGAATGTTGCGCTGATTGGCTCCGGCTCCTGGGGAACCGCCGTCGCGGGCCTTGCTGCAGCGCGAGCCGAGCGCGTGACCATGTGGGCCCATAGCGAGCAGACGGCCGCCGGCATCAATGGCGAGCACCGCAATCCCCGGTATCTGGTGGACTACGAGCTGCCCGGCAACGTTGTCGCCACCACGGACCTGTCGCAGGCGCTCGACGGCGCCGACTCCATTATCTTTGCCGTGCCCTCCACACACCTGCGCAGCGTATGTCATCAGGCAGCACTCTTCATCGCCGCCGGCACCCCGGTGCTCTGCCTCACCAAGGGCATTGAGCCCGAGTCTGGCCTGCTCATGAGCGAGGTCATCGCCAGCGAGATCGGCAACGAGTCGCGCGTGGCGGCGCTCTCGGGCCCCAACCATGCTGAGGAAATCTGCCGCGGTGGACTTTCTGCCGCCGTCATCGCCAGCGAAGATCCGCAGATAGGGGAGACCTTTAAGGACCTGCTCCTGTCCACGGCCTTCCGCATCTACCTGTCACAGGACATGACCGGCGTCGAGGTTTGCGGCGCCATGAAAAATGTCATCGCGATCGTGTGTGGCATCTCCGCCGGTACCGGTGCGGGCGACAACACGCTCGCCCTTATCATGACGCGCGGCCTGGCCGAGATCAGCCGTCTGGTGCATGCCCGCGGCGGGCAGGCTATGACCTGCATGGGACTTGCCGGCATGGGTGACCTCATCGCCACCTGCACCTCGGAGCATTCGCGCAACCGCACCTTTGGCTACGAGTTTGCCCACGGCGTGTCGCTCGACGAGTATCAGGAGCGCACGCATATGGTTGTCGAGGGCGCCGTCGCGGCCCGCAGCGTCAGCGAACTTGCCCGTTCACTGGGCGTAGACATTCCGCTCACCTTTGCCGTGGAGCAAACGCTCTACAACGGTGTTACTTTGGATAGGGCGCTCGAGATTCTTACCGATCGCGTCCCTTCTCAAGAGTTCTACGGACTCACCGACTAGCGCAGAAAGGCTTCTACCATGGGTTCCATCAAAATCGCTCCGTCCGTCCTTTCGGCCGATATGGCCAACCTCAAGGGCGAGCTCGACAAGATCGCCGGTGCCGACTACGTGCACTTCGACGTTATGGACGGTCACTTTACCGGCAACCTCACCTTTGGCGTCGACATCCTCAAGGCCGTCAAGCGCTCCACCGATGTACCGGTCGACGCGCACCTGATGGTGTCGAACCCCGACGAGACGGTCGATTGGTACACCGATGCCGGTGCCGATATGATCACCGTCCACTACGAGGCTTCCACGCACCTGCACCGCACGCTCACCCATCTGCAGCAGCGCGGCGTCAAGGCAGGCGTGGTGCTCAACCCCGCCACCCCCGTGTGCGTGCTCGAGAGCATCATCGACGTCGTCGATATGGTGCTGCTCATGAGCGTGAACCCGGGCTTTGGCGGCCAGAGCTTTATCCCGGGCACTATCGCCAAACTGCACGAGCTCAAGGCCATGTGCGAGCGCCACGGCGTGTCGCCCATGATCGAGGTCGACGGTGGCATTTCTTCCAAGAACATTGCCGAGGTCGTCAAGGCTGGTGCCAACGTTCTCGTGGCCGGCTCCGCCGTATTTAAGTCCGAAGATCCCGCCGCCGAGGTTGCGCTGCTGCAGAAGCTGGGCAATGAGGCCGCACAGGAGGCATAAACCCTTATGACCGCAGGTCAAAACCGCATACCCGTGAATCTTGACTACGCCGCCTCGACGCCCATGCGCGCCGAGGCGCTCCTTGCGCAGCGCGAATATGACGACAGCGAGCTTGCAGGCGTCAACCCCAACTCGCTGCACTCGCTCGGCCGCAAGGCCGCCGCGCGCCTGGAGGTTGCCCGTCGCGAGATCGCCCATAGCTTTGGCGCACGCGTCCGCCCGTCCGAGATTGTTCTGACCAACGGCGGCACCGAAGCCAACCAGCTGGCGCTGCTCGGTCTTGCCGAGGGCGCCCGTCAGCGCGACCGCAAGCGCAACCGCGTGATCGTATCTGCCATCGAGCACGATTCGATTCTGGATAACCTGCCGCTGCTGCGTGCCGCCGGCTTTACCGTCGACCTGGTGCAGCCCTGCCGCATGGGCTACATTGAACCCGCCGCGCTTGTCGAGCTGCTGGGCGACGACGTGGCGCTCGTGAGCATCATGGTTGCCAACAACGAGACCGGCGTGGTGCAGCCCATCCGCGAGCTGGCCGCCGCCGCACATGCTGCCGGCGCCCTGTTTCATACCGATGCCATCCAAGGCTACTTGCATATTCCGCTCGATGTCACCGAGCTGGGCGTCGATGCTATGACCGTTGCCGCGCACAAGATCGGCGGCCCCGTGGCATCCGGCGCGCTCTATCTTAAGAACCGCACGCCGCTGCGCCCGCGCATCTTTGGCGGCGGACAGGAAGCCGGACGTCGCGCCGGCACGCAGGATCTGCGCACGCAGCTCGCCTTTGCCGCTGCCGCCCGCACGCTGACGCTCCATGTGGCCGAGGAGCGCGAGAAGCTGCAAGCCCTTTCCGACAAGCTCTACGCCAAGCTTACGGCCCATCCGCGCATTCACGCCACCATGGGCGACTATGCGCATGCCGACCGTCTGCCCGGCATGGTATCGATCTACATTGACGGCATGGACTCCGAGGAGCTCATCATCAAGCTCGACGCCGCCGGCTTTGAGGTTTCGGCCGGTTCTGCCTGCTCGAGCGGCAGCATGGACCCCAGCCATGTGCTCAGCGCCATGGGTATTGGCCGCGAACAGGCGCTGGGTGCACTGCGCATCTCCTTCGATGACCGCGTGAACCCTGCCGACCTGGATGAGTTTGCCCAGACGCTGCTCTCGATCGTAGGTGCCGCATGATCGTCGCCGAGCTTGAACGTGCGCTGCTGGCGCGCTATCCCAAGACGAATGCCGAGGGCTGGGATCATGTTGGGCTATCTGTGGGAGATCCCGCTGCAAAGATCACCGGTGTTGCCTGCGCACTCGACGCGACCGAGGCCAACGTGCGCCGCGCTCTCGAGGCCGGCGCCAACGTGCTGCTGACGCATCATCCCATCTATATCAAAGCGCCCGAGGCGTTTTGCCCGGCCGATTCCGCGCGTCCGCAGTGCAGTGCTGCGCTGTACGAGGCGGCTCGTTGCGGCGTGAGCATCATCTCGCTTCACACCAACCTGGATCGCTCGCACGAAGCGCGCGTTCGCCTGAGTGAGTTGCTGGGCGCTGAGCCCGTGAGTTCGTTGGAGCATGTGGACGAGCCTGAGCTCACCGGTCTGGGCGCACTCGCGACCCTCCACGATGCCTGCAACCTGCACGATCTCGCCAACTGTGCCGCCATAGCCTATGGCAGCGACCCGCGCGTATGGGGCGAAGCCGAGCGCCCGTGCCGCACCGTCGCCATCTTGGGCGGCTCCCTCGGCGATTTTGGTGAGCTTGCCATCGCCGCCGGCGCAGATGTTATTGTGACCGGAGAGGCCGGCTACCACGTGGTGCAGGACCTTGCCTTGCGCGGTCTGGGCGTCATCCTTCTCGGCCACGATCGCTCCGAAGAGCCGTTCGTGGATATATTGATGAACTCTGCAGTTGACGCCGGGGTCGACCCCCGTCATGCGATTAAAATACTGAACCCTTGCCAATGGTGGACTGTGACAAAAGGAGAGAACTTATGAGCGCCGGCGCTACGCTACTCAAGCTGCAACAGATCGATTTGGAGCTCGCCCGCAACAAGAGCGAACTTGCCAATATGCCGGAGCTCAAGGAGCTCGCTTCCAAGCGCAAGACCTATGTGAAGCTCAGGTCCGAGATGACCAAACTCTACGCCCAGCGCAAGGATCTGGACATTGAGCTCGACGATCTCAACACCACCGAGATTCAGACCAACAACGCCATCGAGGCTGCCAAGAAGCGCCATGTCGACGGCTCCGACTACCGCGAGGTTCAGGACCTGGAGAATGAACTCGCCACTTTGGCCAAGCGTCTGGACAAGATTGAGCACACCCGCAAGGACGTCGCTATCGCCCACAAGGAGGCACTCGACCGCGAGGCCCGCGCGCAGGCAATCATCGCCAAGTTCGAAGAGGGCGTGAAGGCCGATACCAAGGCCGCCCGCGCCAAGGCCGCCGACCTGCAGGCTCAGATTGACGCCGCCACTAAGGAGCGCACTGCGCTTGCCGCCACGCTGCCGGCCGACGTGCTCACCGACTACGAGCGTCTGCTCAAGCAGTTCCGCGGCCTGGCCGTCGAGACCATCCAGGGCAATATCCCCACGGTTTGCCACACCGCGCTGCAGGCATCGTCCATGAGCGACCTCAACCACGACGGTAGGTCAATTACGCACTGCCCGTACTGCCACCGCCTCCTGGTGCTCCCGAGCAAGGAAGCTTAAACGATGGCGGCATCCAACAATTCAATGCAACTTGAGGGAAAAACGATCCTGCTGGGCATTACCGGCGGGATCGCCGCCTATAAGTCGTGCAATATCGTGCGCCTGCTGCAAAAGCGCGGCGCGCGCGTCAAGGTCGTTATGAGCGAGCATGCCACCGAGTTTGTGGGCCCGCTCACCTTCCGTGCGCTCACCAACGAGCCCGTTGCCGTGGGCCTATTCGACGATCCCTCCGACCCCATCCACCATATTTCGCTTGCACAGGAGCCCGACCTGGTGGTCGTGGCGCCCGCGACGGCCAATATCATCGCCAAGATGGCCAACGGCATCGCCGATGACCTTATCTCCACCACGCTGCTGGCGACGCCGCGACCCATCGTGATCGCACCCGCTATGAACAACGGCATGTGGAAGGCACCGGCGACGCAGGCCAATATGACCACGCTGCGCGACCGCGGCGTGCATGTGGTGGGCCCGGGCAGCGGCTACCTTGCCTGCGGCGACGTGGACACGGGACGCATGAGCGAGCCCGAGGACATCGTCGAGGCTGTCTGTGAGGTGCTCAACCCCGCGCCTCAGAACCTGGTAGGTAAGCACATCGTGATTACCGCCGGCCCCACGCACGAGCCGATCGACCCGGTGCGATTCATTGGCAACCGCTCTTCGGGCAAGATGGGCATCGCCCTGGCGGGGGAGGCTGCTCGCCGCGGTGCTGCGGTCACGCTCGTGCTGGGACCGGCATCGCTCGATGTTCCCCGCAGCGTGGCGTGCGTACGCGTGCAGACCGCCGCAGAGATGCTGCAGGCGGCGACGAGCGCCTTCCAGACGGCCGACGTGGCCATTTGCGCCGCCGCCGTCGCCGACTACACACCCGCGGCCCCTGCCGACCATAAGCTCAAAAAGGCCAACGAGCGCTTGGATCGCATCGAACTGGTCGAGACGGTCGATATTTTGGCTGAGCTCTCGCGCCAGAAGGGCGAGCGCCGTGTGATCGGATTTGCAGCCGAGACCGATAACGTCGTGGAGTACGCTGAGCGCAAACTTGCCCGCAAGGGCTGCGATGCAATCATCGCCAACGATGTCTCGCGCGCCGATTCGGGCTTTGGAACCGATACCAACAAGGCCTGGATTGTGAGCACAGCGGGTACACAGGAACTTCCCGTACTAACAAAACCCCAGCTCGCGGATACAATTTTGGACTTGCTCAAAAATATTTAAAAAAGTTCTTGCGCAAGGCCAAAGTTTCGGGTTAATATACTCCCTGTTGCGAGCGAGAGCAGAGCAACAAACAAAAGCTTCGGGACGTGGCGCAGCTTGGTAGCGCACTTGACTGGGGGTCAAGGGGTCGCTGGTTCGAATCCAGTCGTCCCGACCAGAAGTTTGCAGGTCAGGTACTTAGTGCCTGACCTTTTTTGTTTTAAGCAATTGCTTAATTTTGATTAATCAACAGGGTGCCAAAAATCACCCTGCGCGATAATCGCCTTTTGCGGCTACTTGCGCGTTTTGCACACGCTTGGGCCGATTTATTAACGCGATATGAATCTACATACGCGTAGCTGGTATACAGTCGAGTACAGACTGTATTTATCGCGGCGATTTACACAGATATAGCGACTGTAACGAACAAGCGTGTCGCTGTATTTATTCCAGTAGCTCACTTGACCGGTGGACAAGTGAGCGATTGCAACGATATGCCAACCAGGATGGGCTCCATACGAGGACGCCGCAGGGGTAATGGCGGGGGAGTGCAGCAGGCGCTCTGAGAGCCGCCATATGACCCCATTTCTCCTCAACCCGAATACCTGTGCCGCGAACCTAAACCGTTCGTACACTTGCCAAAAGATAGGCCCGCGCGGAGTCGCGCGGGCCTTGCACTAGAAAATCTAGAAGCACCAAGCGGGAAACACGTTGCCGGCACTGTTGGCACTACCGCTGCTCCAGCGACCGAAAGGGTCAACATAGATAAAGTCCGTTGAGTCACTCGGAGACACGGAACGAGTGCTGAAATAGCACACAATCTCAGGTCCAGAATACCTCGACGTCGCATAGTACTCGTACTGGGCGCCGTCAGACTGGAGGTCTCCGTAAATCTCGGTCGTCGAGAGGATGAAGACCTTGTCATTCGTTGCCGTCGGAGTGCCGGCGCTACCGCCGCCCTCGTTGTCCGTCATCTTCGTGACGGCCTTCGCCTTGGACTGGAGCTCGGCCGGCAGGAGCGCCCAGAGGTCACCGGAGTTCAGGCGGGCGCGGAGCTTAGAGGACCTCCAACCGCCGACATTGGTCTTTGTGTCGTTCCAGATGTGTTTGTATAGGACATCGTTGGTCGTCTCAAACGTCAGCCCCGCCTTGCCGCTACCGTCGGCGAGGTCGTCATGGTTGATACCGATGATGCGGTATCCGGGCATCGTGGTGTCCGCACTGCGAATCTCTCATAGAGGATATGCCACAACTTGATAATTTCGCAGCCATAAGGAAGAACCTTTTCA
>JAXJMO010000076.1:0-20449 GCA_036313175.1 Collinsella sp.
CCTATCTTGATCCCAATCGTCGCGCTGTTTGCCTGGGGCGCCACGATATGGCTGATGCTGATTGGCCTGTTCTTTGGCATGCGTTACCGCATCGATAGCGACGGCGACGTACCCGGCAGCATCAACAACCTTATGAATCACGCTGCCGATGCCGCGGACGACATCAAGCAAAATCTCAACGACGACAAGTAATCGCAGACGGGGGCACGCATGGCACGGATCCTGATCGTAGAGGACGAGGAGAAAATCGCCCGCTTTGTGACGCTCGAGCTGGAGCACGAGGGCTACCAGGTGGAACACGCCGCCGATGGCCGCACCGCCGTGGACCTGGCGCTGGAGCGCAACTACGATCTTATTCTGCTCGATGTGCTGTTGCCGCAGCTCAACGGCATGGAGGTCCTGCGGCGCGTCCGTAAGCACAAGGATGTGCCGGTGATAATGGTCACCGCGCGCGATGCCGTGATGGACAAGGTGGCCGGGCTCGATGCCGGCGCCGACGATTACCTGACCAAGCCGTTTGCGATTGAGGAGCTGTTCGCACGGATCCGCGTGGCGTTGAAGCGCTCGGAGGCCGTGCGGGCGGCTTCGGGCGTTGGCGGCGTTGGGGCCGGGACGGGCGCTACGGGCGCCGCTGCGATACCCCCGGCTGGCGACTCGACCCAGGCATCCGCCTCGCCCTCCCCCGCCGCGCTCACCGTGAGTTCGGTCGCGCTCGATCCCGACCGCCGCGAAGTCACGGACGGCGGCTCGCCCATCGCGCTCACTGCCCGCGAGTTCGACGTCCTCGCCCTGCTTATGGCGCACGCCGGCACCGTGCTCACGCGCGAGCGCATCGCGCACGAGGCGCTGGGCTACGAATACGTGGGCGACACCAACAACGTCGACGTGCACATCGCGCACCTGCGCGCCAAGATCGAGGACGCCGGCGGCGCCCGCATCATCCAGACCGTGCGTGGGGTGGGCTATGTCTGCCGCGCGTAACGCCGAGGCCAAGCGCGTCACATCCATCGCCCGCGCCATCAACTGGAGCTATATGTGGCGCCGCTTGATGAGCTACGTCTGGCTCGATCTGCTGCTGATGGTGATTGCGGCGGCGATCCTCGTCTATGGATACAACCAGATGCTGCCCGACGGCGCGTTTACCGCAGGATGGATCCCCGGCGTCGCCGTTCACGGCATGTCGCTGGCGCCTGCGCGCGGCTGGGACCTGGCAACGCTCACCTATACCGTCGAGCTTGCGCGTACCACCAAGACTTTCCCCCTCGCGCAGGACCTCGTCGCGCTATGGCCTCTCTACCTTGTCGTTGTGGGTTGGCAGGTCATCAGCGTGCTCGACATGCTCGGCGGCGCCCGTCGCGTGCGCCGCACCATGGCACCGCTCAACGACCTGGCCTTGCGCGTGGACGAGCTCGGCCGTATGCAGCTCTCCGGCGGCAAGATGGAAACACTGGAGCAGGCCATCGAGCGCGCAAGCGTCGACTCGCCGAGCGTCACTACCGGCGACGCCGACCTGGCAAGCATCGAGGTCGCACTCAACCGCCTACTGCGCCAGATGCAAGAGGCCAAACTGCAGCAAATGCGCTTTGTCAACGATGCGAGCCACGAGCTGCGCACGCCCATCGCGGTGATTCAGGGCTACGTAAACATGCTCGATCGCTGGGGCAAAGACGACCCGGACGTGCTGGCAGAATCTATCGCGTCCCTCAAGGCCGAAAGCGAGCACATGCAAGAGCTCGTGGAGCAGCTGCTGTTTTTGGCACGCGGCGATGCCGGGCGCACGGTCCTGCGGCGCGCGCATACCAACTTGGCTGCACTGGTCAGCGAGGTATGCGAAGAATCGCAGATGATCGATACCGAGCACACGTATCGGCTGGCTTCTGACGCTGCGCTTGCCAGCGACCCGCGCTGCGACGCGCCCGTCGACGTGGCGCTCGTGAAGCAGGCTCTGCGCGTGATCGTGCAAAACGCCGCCAAGTACTCGGATGCGGGAACGACCGTCACATTTGGCATAACGCCAGATGCGGGCGCGGGCACGATCGACATAAGTGTTGAGGACGAGGGCATCGGCATGAACCAGGAATCCGCAGCTCACGCGTTCGAGCGGTTCTACCGTGCCGACAACGCGCGCGATGCCGGCGCACAGGGTTCGGGTCTGGGGCTTGCGATCGCCAAGTGGATCGTCGACAGCCACGGCGGCGTCATCGGTGTGACCTCGGTCGAAGGGGTCGGCAGCCGCTTTACGATTCGCCTGCCACGATAGGAAGCCCCTCGGCATAAATAAAGGGATAGGGCCACGCGACCCTATCCCTTTTTGCCAGCTATGGCAGCTTGTGCGCTACTCGCGGCACAGGTGCACGGCGAAACCGGCGAACTCGCGCTTAAAGTACACGAGCTTGGTGCCGCCGTCGGACAGCAGCACGCGCGACTCTTCGTTGACCTCGAGCCCGCGCTCGGCAAACCACTTCTCAGCTGCATCGATGTCGTTAACGGCAAAGCCGATGTGGCCCTTGGTGCCACGACCGTTCTGCTTCATGATCTCGACCAGCGAATCGTTGAAGTACGAAACCGGGGTCTCGATGACGGGCAGGCCCATCATCGTCGAGAACAGCTCCGCGATCTCCAGGGCGTCTGCCGGGTCGGTGGCGTTAATGCCCACATGGGCAACGCGCATACCAAAGAGCTCTACCGGGTTGGCGTTCTGCTCACTCATGCAGTCAGCGCCTACTGAGCCATGACGTCGAGAACGGCCTTCTCGGCGGCAACGCGGTTCATGCCGGTCATGAAGGGCACGCCACTCACGTACGGGCAGGTGAGGCCCTCGGGGGCAACGGTGGTGGCGATCAGCAGGTCAGCGCCCTCGTCGCAGTAATCCTTGGCCTCGGAGATGGCGCACTGCACGATCTCGTACTTGTCGGCATAACCGTTGGCGTCGAGCAGAGTAGCGACCTTCTGGGCAACGAGCGTGGAAGTAGCAGCGCCAGCACCGCAAGCCAAAACGATCTTCTTCATAGGTAATGTCTCCCTTCATGGTTTACTTTAGGTAAGTGTACCGCAGCGAGCGATGGCACTCGGCCTCGATGAGCTTTTATGCCAGTTTGCTTGCGCGCTGCGTATAATACATCTAGTACGTGTTGTCATACCGCTCGCTTTATGAGCGACTAAGGACCCTAATATGCCCGATTCCCGCACACTCTGGACCGCCGTCGTTATCATCTGCATCGCCGTGTCGGTGTTCTTTAGCGTCAAAAAACGCACCACGTTCAAGCGCCTGCAGCAGCTTATGGCTGCCAAGCAGTGGGACGAGTTCGATCGTTTGCTCGACGGCAAACTCACCAGCATGCTGTACCCACGCTACAACCGCGACTACCTGCGCCTGAACTCCTATCTGCTGCGCGAGGACCACAAGCGCGCCGATGAGATGTTCGATTTGCTGCTGGGGCTCAATCTGCCCAAGATGCAGCGCGTCGACCTGGTGATCAAAGCCTTTAACTACTACGTTGGCCAGGAGGACCGCAAAAAATCCAAGGAGCTGTTGCACGAGATCAAGGGCTTTGAGGGCGGTCAGGCCGAGGCGGTCGCGCACGAGTGCCAGCTGATGTACGACACGATGATCCTCAAGCGCCACAACGACATTCCCGAGCTGGAGCGCATGCTCGAGGATGTCGGCGACGACCCGGTCAAGCGCTGCCGACTGGAGTACCTGCTGGCCCTGCAGTATCAAAACAAGGGCGACGAGGCAAAGTTCCAAGAGTTCCTGGAGAAGTCGGGCCAACACTCGATGGCCGTCAACGCGTAACGGACGGCTTGTGCTAGACTTCTAGTCTCACGGGGGCGTGGCGGAATTGGCATACGCAGGAGACTTAAAATCTCTCGCCGCAAGGATTGTGGGTTCGAGTCCCACCGCCCCTACCATGTGATTGCTTGCGAGCCCGTGTTCCCCAGGGATGCGGGCTCGCTTCTTTTAGATGCCGGCGGGACTCGAACCCGCGAGGGGGCGAGCGTTAAGCGGACGCGCAGCGTCCGTAGCGAGCCGGCGAGGGCGCCGACAGGCGGCCGAAGCCGGTGCGTATTTGCGCAGCAAATACGCAGACGTCCCACCGCCCCTACCATGTATTGTTTACGAGCTCGTGTCCCCCAGGGATGCGGGCTCGTTTCTTTTACACGCCGGCGGAGCTCTAAGTTGCGGTGGAATAGATCCTGTTTATGCCGTTTACCAGCTTATTTAGGAACTATTTCACCGCAACTTATTTAGAGGGTGCTGAGCTCTGGGGTCCAGGAGATGGTGGGGGTCGCACCGTCGAGAGCCTCGTTGATGGTGGCGCCCATGCCGGCGAGTAAGCTGTTCTCGCTTACAGTGAGCGTCTTGTAGCCGCCGGCTCGCATAAGCTCGCGGATTACCACGGCACCAGCCAAGATCACGCCCGCGCGTTTGGGCTGTACACCCGGTAGAGCGGCGATGCCGTCCGCATCCAACGCAGACATGCGCTCGATAGCGGCCGAAACCTGATCCAGCGAAAGCTCGCGCAGGTGCACAAAGCTCGAATCGTACGGTTCCAGCTCATGAACGAGCGCCACGAGTGTGGTGACGGTGCCACCCACTGCGACCAAGCGTTCGGCGCGCTCAAAATTGCTGGGCAGGCCCTCAAAATAGGTAGCGAACTGCTCGCCCGCCCAGTCGGCGGCGGCCGCAAGTTCACCGTCCGCAGGCGGCAGGGCCGAGAAGAAGCGCTCCGTTACGCGACGGCATCCAATGTCCAGCGAGCGCGTCCCTTCCAGCGCAAAGACCCCGCGCTCCGGCGCGTACACGCCCGTCGCGAGCTCCGTGGACCCGCCGCCCGAATCGGCAACGATAATGCGCTCGCCGGCAAAGTCGTGCGCCACGCCAAAAAACGTCAGGCGCGCCTCGACCTCGCCCGGAATCACCTGTGGCTCGAGCCCCAGCTCGCGCAGACCGTCCAACAGCAGCGCGGCGTTGGACGCATCACGCGCAGCGCTCGTGCACGTGGTGCAGATGCACGCGGCCCCAAAGTCGCGCGCCTCGGCCACGAACATGCGGCACGCAGCGAGCACGCGTTCCACAGCCGCCTCGCAAAAGCGACCCGTCGCGTCGACGCCCTCACCCAAGTCTGTAATCTCGGTATGCTTGGACGATTCCACAATCGCCCCGGCCTCGACCTGCGCCAGCACCAGTCGCGACGACACCGTTCCCAGGTCGATCGCCGCCACCTTATATCGTTTGCAATCTGCCATTGCGGGCTCCCCTCCGGGCGCTACTCGCCTACTCGCCGCTGGACGCGACCGTCTGACCCTCGACGCCGTTAAATCCAAACAGCATGTCGAGCGCCTGGATGTACCACGGCGCGTCCTTGCCGACTTCTTCGATCTCCTTGGCCACCTCGCTGGCCTTCTTGGCGTTCGACGACTTCTTTTCAGCCGACGACGAGTCCGAATCATCGTCCAAGCCCAGCACTTCAATCCTCTTCTCGCCGGGCATCGCCATGCCCAGTTCCCGTGCCCGATCCTTAATGCCCTCTTCCGAGAGCCACTTGTCAGTGTCTTTTTTCATCTCATCTTTGTATTGCTCGCGAATCTCGACCTGCTTGGCCAAGATGTCGTTCGAGCGTTTTGCAACGTACAGGTCGCGCACGGGGAAATACAGGCTCACGAGCGCCAGAGCCACCACGATACCGATAAACAGCGGGCGTAGAGAGCCATGCGTAAAGTCATAGATCGCCTTAATCACCGCGTTGTCGTTGGCGTAGCGCATAAAGTCCGAACCCGAAAGACGGCTCGAGGGCCTGCTCGATTTGTCGTGCGTCTGGGCCGAGGGACGCGACGCATGTGTCGAACGTGCCGGGCGCACCGGTCCATCTGTCGAAGTATTCACTTGAGCATTGGGGCGCGAGGTACTTGTCGGGCGCTGCATGGAGCGGTCGGCGCCGGCGTAGGCGGACCCACCGAGCTGCACCGTGCGCGCACGGCGAGGCGACGGCTCACGCGAACCGGCGGAATAGTACCTGTTGTCGTAAATCTGATCCATGTGCGCCTTGTGCGGTTGAGGTTTGTTTGCGCTAAGTATTCTAGTTATAGCACGAGCGTGCGCACCACCTTCGACAGCCTTTGCTCGACATAAAAAAGGCGCTGAGCCATATGGCCCAGCGCCCACAGCGCTTTGCGGCGTCCAGCCAAGGCGGGGGCGGAACCGAGTCAGCCTCCCCCTCGCCAAATTCGCCCGTTTAGCGAATGTTGTAGAACGCGGCCTTGCCGGCGTAGCGCGCGCTGCCCTCGAGCTCGTCCTCGATGCGGATGAGCTGGTTGTACTTGGCGATGCGGTCGCTGCGGCACGGGGCGCCCGACTTGATCTGGCCGGCGTTGACGCCCACGACCAGGTCGGCGATCGTGGAGTCCTCGGTCTCGCCGGAGCGGTGGCTCACGATGCAAGCGTAACCGGCCTCCTTGGCGGTCTCGATGGCCTCCAGCGACTCGGTGAGCGTGCCGATCTGGTTGACCTTGACCAGGATCGCGTTGGCGGCACCCAGCTCGATGCCCTTCTTGAGGCGCTCGGTGTTGGTGACGAACAAGTCGTCGCCCACCAGCTGCACCTTATTGCCAATGCGGCGGGTAAGCTCGACCCAGCCGTCCCAGTCCTCCTCGGCCATGCCGTCCTCGATGGAGATGATGGGATAGGTGTCGACGAGCTTCTCCCAGTAATCGACCATCTGGGCGCTCGTGTACTCAACGCCCTCGCCCTTGAGCTCGTACATACCGGTCTCAGCGTTGTAGAACTCGGTGGACGCCGGATCCATGGCGTACATAAAGTCGACGCCGGGCTTAAAGCCTGCCTTCTCGACGGCCTTGGTGATGTACTCGAACGGCTCGGCATTGGTCTTAAGGTTGGGGGCAAAGCCGCCCTCGTCGCCCACACCGCCGCCCAGGCCGGCCTCGTGCAGCACGCCCTTGAGGGTGTGGTAGACCTCGGCGCACCAACGCAGGCCCTCGGCAAAGCTCGGGGCGCCCACCGGCATGATCATGAACTCCTGGAAGTCGACGTTATTATCGGCATGCACGCCGCCGTTGAGAATGTTCATCATAGGCGTGGGCAGCAGGTGGGCGTTGACGCCACCCAGGTACTGGTACAGCGACAGGCCCGCCGACTCGGCAGCGGCGCGGGCAACGGCCAGCGACACGCCCAGGATGGCGTTGGCACCGAGCTTGGTCTTGTTGGGGGTACCGTCCGCGGCAATCAGCGCGGCATCGACAGCGCGCTGGTCGAAGGCGTCGAGGCCCACGACGGCATCGGCACACTCGTTGTTGACGTGCTCGACGGCCTGCAAGACGCCCTTGCCCAGGTAGCGGCCCTTGTCGCCGTCGCGCAGCTCGCACGCCTCAAAGGCGCCAGTCGAAGCGCCCGAAGGCACCATCGCGCGGCCGAAGCTGCCGTCCTCGAGCACGACCTCGACCTCGACGGTGGGATTGCCGCGGCTGTCGAGAACCTCACGACCGTAGACGTCCAAAATATCGCTCATGTTGTCTCCCTCTCACTTGGAAACGTAGTGGATGCAAGCGACTGGCCGACCGTGCACCATCGGTGCGCCTCCGTAAGTTAGCCATGTCGCACTTTTTTCATTATGCCCTAAGTTAGCCGAGGGATACAATTGTTTTTCGAAAAATTTAGCGGGAACGATGAGGCATGTCAGCCCGTCGTTCCCGCAGTCTTACTCCTCCGCCTTTGCGGCATCCCAGAGGTCGTTGAGGCCGTGGGTCGAAAGCTCAGCCAGATCTACATGAGCGTTGGCCGCCATCTGCTCCATCGCGGCCCAACGGCGGCGGAACTTGGCCGTGCTGGCGCGCAGGGCGCTCTCGGCGTCGATCCCCTCTTTGCGCGCGACGTTGACCAGGGCAAAGAGCAGATCGCCAAACTCCATTTCGCGCTCGGGCGAGCCAGGGGCCTCGGCCTCAAACTCGGCACGTTCCTCGGCGACCTCGTCCCACACGTCCTGGACCGTCTCCCATTCAAAGCCCACGGCAGCCGCCTTGCGCGACACCTTCTGTGCCTGCATCAGCGCCGGCAGATGCGTGGGCACGCCGTCGAGCAGGCCCTCGGGCGCAGCCTCGCCTGCTGCCACGGCCTTGTCCTTGGCGGCCTTCTCGGCAAGCTTGACCTCATCCCAAATCTTGAGCACCTCGTCGGAGTTATCGGCATCTGCATCGCCAAACACGTGCGGATGGCGTCGGATGAGCTTGGCGTCGATATCGCGCGCCACGTCGGCCAGCGTAAACTCGCCGGCGTCCGCCGCAATCTGCGCATGCAGCACGACCTGCATGAGCACGTCGCCCAGCTCCTCGCGTAGGTGAACCGCGTCGTCCGCCTCGATGCAGTCGAGCGCCTCGTAGGCCTCCTCGATCATGTTCTTGCCAATGCTGCGGTGCGTCTGCTCACGGTCCCATGGGCAGCCATCGGGCTGACGCAGACGCCAGATGGTCTGCACCAGATGCTGCAGCTCGGTCGACGCGTCGACTAGCGTGGACAGATCGCGCGAGCCCTCGGCATTTTGCTGAGCCATGTGCTGCGCCATGGTTAGTCCTCCTCCAGGATCACGTGGCGGAACGCGCCGTCCTCGTAGATGCCGTAGCTGTGCGTGCCGTCCTTGGGAATGCTCACGCTACCGGGGTTGAAGAGCCACAGGCCCGGGTGCGCGGCGCTTTCCTCGTTGACCTTGATGTGCGTGTGGCCGTAGACGAGCGCTGAGCCCTCGGGCAACGCGGGCGCGTGGTCGACGCTGTTGTGCATGCCGGCGCCAAAGACATGGCCGTGCGTCAGGAACAGCTCGCGGCCGGTCTCGTCGAACAGCGTGGCGTAGTCGGCCATGACGGGGAAGTCGAGCACCATCTGGTCGACCTCGGCGTCGCAGTTGCCGCGCACCGCGATGATGCGGTCGGCCAGGGCGTTGAGCAGCGGGATAACGCGCTTGGGAGCGTAATCGCGTGGCAGGTCGTTGCGTGGACCGTGGTAGAGCAGGTCGCCCAGCAGCACGACGCGGTCAGGCTGCTTGGACTCGATGGCGGCGCAGAGGCGCTCGGCCCAGTATGCCGAGCCGTGGATGTCGGAAGCGATGAGGTATTTCATGGGGAGATCCTTTCGAATGGGGTTGATATGGCTAGGCGCAGGATGTCGCCACCAGCCGCGTTATTCAAATCGCAGTGCCGCGCTCTGGGCCGCCCGCATCACGCGCTGGAGCGGCACATTATGCTCGCGAGCGAGACGGGCGCAGTCCTCGTACTCGGGCGCTGCACGCTCGCTGCCGTCGGGCAGGGTGGCCACTTTAACGGACACCTCGCCCCATGGCGTCGTTACGCGCTCAAAGCGGCGTGGCAGGCAAACGCGCTCCATGACCTGGCGACGAATGCCGTTGGTCGTGGTTTCCAAAAAGATAATCGTCTGCAGGCGCTCGATATCCTCGTGAGCACAGATTACCTGTAGCTGCCAGCTGGGGCGGCCTTTCTTGCAATAGAGGGGCAGCCAATGCACCTCGCGCGCACCCGCCCCGCGCAGACGGTCGGCGGCGTAGGCGAGCACCTCGGGCGACGCATCGTCGATGTCGCATTCCAGCTTGACGATGGTCTCGGGCGCATCGGTCTCGCGAGACAGCGGAGATGTGCTATCGCATTGCATACGGTCCGGATCCTTTCCGCGCGGGCTCGTTTTGTCCACCCAAACGCTAGCACATCGGACGTGGCACAGGCGTGACTTTCGTCCGCCGCCGCCCTCGCCCCTATCCAAACATGTACATCAGCCTCCAAACATGTCATTTTCTACAGCTTTTGGAGGCTGATGTACATGTTTTGAGAGCGCAAGCGAGGCCGCACCGCGCGTCGCGCAGCCTTTCCAATCGATTTCGACCCCCGGCGTGTCCGGCGTGTTGAGAGCTGCGCCATTACAATGAAGCGGATTCGCTTGACGCAAAGGAGCTGCCATGTCTGCTTGCCCGCTGGTCGATTGCCATACCCACACCTCGTTTTCGGACGGCCATGCCTCATTTGAGGACAACGTCCGCGCCGCTGTCGCCGCCGGCTGCCGCGCCATGGTCTCGACCGACCATCTCACCCTACCTGCCAGCATGGATGCCAACTGCGAGGTGCAGGTCGTCGAGGGCGACCTGCCGGCACATCGTCTGGCTTTTGAGGACGCTCGCAATCTTGCCGCTCAGATTGCGCCAGAACTCACCTTTATCTACGGTTTCGAATGCGATTGGTACGAGGGCTGCGAGCCTTTGGTTGAGCGCTGGTCCCAGGGCGCCGTCGTGCGCCTGGGCAGTGTGCACTGGATTGGCAACCCAGGCGATATCATGGCCGGTGCCGCGGGTACGGCGGGAACGGAGGACGTCGCTCGTCCCGATACGCCCGATTCGCGCTGCGGCTGGATCGACGATGACACCGACCTGCACGTTTGGGAAAACCTGGGGGTACGCGGCGTGTGGGAGCGCTATGTCGATGACTGGTGCCGCACCTGCGAGAGCCCGCTCAACTTTGATGTAATGGCTCACCCCGACCTGGTCATGCGCTTTTCGAAGGAAGGCTTTGCGCCCGACTTTGACCCCGCACCGTTTTGGCAGCAGATGGCCGAGTGCGCGCACGATACGGGCCGCCGCGTTGAGGTCTCGACGGCCGCACCGCGTAAGGGCTTGGACGACTACTACCCCGCAACCGGTCTTTTGCGCTGCTTTGCCCATGCCGAAGTGCCGATCACCTTTGGCTCGGACGCGCACCGCGCCTGCGATATCTGCTGGAGCATCCGCGAGGCCCAGGCCCACGCCTACGACTGCGGTTATCGAACCTACGATATCCCCCACCTCACCGGAGAATGGGAGTCCACGCCCCTCGCCTAACCATCCCTTCATAAGTTGCGGTGGAATAGGGATTGTTTTGCCTGATGAAGCGCTTAAACAGTCCCTATTTCACCGCAACTTCCATGACCCCGTTACACCAACAAAGACTGTCCCAAACGACTAGTCGTTTAAGAACACCCAATGACTAGTGGCGGCGGGCGTTGAGTTCGCCGGCAAGCTCGTCGAGGGTGATACCGTAGCGCTCAAGGGTTACGAGCAGGTGGTAGACCAGGTCGCCGGCCTCGTAGCGGATGTGATCGTGATCGTTATCCTTGCAGGCCATGATCACCTCGCTCGACTCCTCGGCAAGCTTCTTGAGCAGCTCATCCTCGACGTCGGTCAGCAGACGCGCGGTATAGCTCTCCTGCGGCGATGCATCACGACGACCGTGAATCACCTCGGCCAGACCTGTCAGCGTCTCACCGATATTTCCATCCTGAATGTTTGCGGTGCGCACACCCATAGTTCAATCCTTTCTGGTGGCCGAGCGTCTAATCGAGCGCCCGCCCTACGCGAGTTTCTTAAAGAAGCAGGTACGGTTGCCGGTGTGGCAAGCCGGGCCCGGAGAGTCAACCTTGACCAGCAGCGTATCGCTATCGCAGTCGGCCCAGAGTTCCTTGACCGCTTGCATATTGCCGCTCGTCGCGCCCTTGTTCCAGAGCTCCTGGCGACTGCGGCTCCAAAACCACGTGGTGCCGGTCTTGAGCGTCAACCCCACCGACTCCTCGTTCATCCAGGCAACCATAAGCACCTCGCCGGTGTCATACTGCTGAACAACACAAGGAATCAGCCCCTTGGCGTCGTATTTGAGCTCGGACGCAGTTGTCACTTGCTCCATTTAAAAATCCAATCTCACGGGAATAGCCTGCGACGCCATATACTCCTTCACCTGGCGAATGCTGAAGGTTCCAAAGTGAAAGACGCTTGCCGCCAGTACGGCGTCGGCTTCGCCCTCGATCACACCCTCAGCAAAATGCTCGAGCGTGCCCACACCGCCGCTCGCGATCACCGGAATCGGCACCGCGCGCGCCACGGCGCGGGTGAGCGCCAGGTCAAATCCGGCCTTGGTGCCGTCGCGATCCATACTGGTCAGCAGGATCTCGCCGGCGCCGCGACGAGCCGCCTCCTCGGCCCACGCCACCGCGTCGATGCCCGTGGCGTTGCGACCGCCCGCCGTGAAGACCTCCCACTTGTCGGCACCGGATGCGCCGGGCAAACCAACGCGCTTGGCATCGATCGCCACGACCACGGCCTGGCTGCCAAACGCCGCGGCAGCCTGGCTAATCAACGACGGGTCGCGCACGGCCGCCGAGTTGAGCGACACCTTGTCGGCGCCGGCGGCAACCATGGTCCGCATGCCCGCCAAGTCGCGAAAGCCGCCGCCCACGGTATAGGGAATGGCCAGCTCCTCAGCAGCATGCGCCGCCATCTCGATAGTCGTCGCACGGTTGTCGCTCGTGGCGGTAATGTCCAGGAAGACGACCTCGTCCGCACCCTCGCGGTCATAGGCACGCGCCAGCTCCACCGGATCGCCCGCATCGCGTAAGCTCACAAAGTTGACGCCCTTGACCACACGGCCGTCCTTGACGTCCAGGCAGGGAATCACGCGCTTGGTAAGCATGGGCTACTCCTCCCCTCGGGCGGCGGCCAGCGCCTGTGCCAGCGTAAAGTTGCCTTCGTAGAGCGCACGGCCGGTAATGGCGCCTTCAATCGCGACCTCGCCCACCGCGGCCAGTGCGCGGATGTCGTCGAGCGTCGAGATACCGCCCGAAGCCACGACGGGAAAGCCCGCGACCTCGGCCACATGGCGATACGCCGCCACATCGATGCCCGTCTGCATGCCATCGCGCGCGATGTCGGTATACACCAGATGCTTAAAGCCCAGCTCGGTAAGCTGCGCCACGGCATCGTCGAGCACCACGCCCGCGCCGTCGCGCCAGCCGTTCACCTTAACCTGGCCGTCGCGTGCGGCAATGTCGGCGACCAGCAGCTCGCCAAAGCCTTGGGCTGCCACCTCAGCAAAACCCGGCTCGGTCACGAGCACCGTGCCCAGCGCGATGCGGCGCGCACCGTAGCCGGCCAACTCGTCGATGCGCGCGAGCGAGCGGACGCCGCCGCCCACGTCCACGGACAGACCGTTGACGCCGCAGATGGCCTTAATCGCCGCCGAGTTGGCAGCGCATGTGTCCTCGTCCTCGCCAAAGGCAGAGGACAAATCGACGACGTGCGCCCAGCTCGCGCCCTGCTCGGCAAACGAGCGGGCGACTGCCACGGGGTCGTTGGAATATACCTTGCAGCGGCTGCGGTCGCCGCGCTCCAGGCGCACGACCTTGCCGCCGATCAGATCGATTGCGGGAAACAGGATCATCGGCCGGCCTCCTCGGCGATGTTGACGAAGTTCTTAAGGATGCGCTGACCCAGCGCGGAGGATTTCTCGGGATGGAACTGGCAGCCCCACACGTTGCCACGGCGCACGATGCACGGGAAGCTCCGCGTATAGTGCGTGCGCGCCAGCACATCGGCGGCATCGGCATCGTCGGCCACCGCGTAGCTGTGGGTGAAATACATGTTGGCACCTTCGGCAAAACCGGCAAGCAGCGGATCGGCCGCGCCGGCGGGCGTCATGTGCACCTGGTCCCAGCCCACGTGCGGCACCTTCAGGCGGCTCGACTCCAAGCGCGTGCACGAACCGCGCATAATACCCAGGCCATCGACCCAGGGACCGCCAGCCCGCTCGGGAGCGTTTCCGTCCGCGACCGCGCCCTCGTCCGCAGGCACGCCCTCGTTGCCGCGCTCAAAAAATAGCTGAAGGCCTAGGCAGATACCGAGCAGCGGAGTTCCGGCGGCGACGGCATCGAGCGCCGCGTCCGCCTCGCCGCTCTGGCGCATAAAGGCGATCGCGTCATAGAACGCGCCCACGCCCGGGATGACCAGGCCGTCGGCATTGCGGATCTGCTCCGGATCGTCCGACGTGCAGGCGGCGGCACCGGCGCGCGCAAGCCCGCGCACGACGCTCGACAAGTTGCCCTTGTGGTAGTCGACCACCACGATCTTCGGTTCGCCCACGCGACCCCTCCACTTCTCATCATCCAAAACCACCACAAAGGGGACAGGCACCTTCGTGGTGGTTTTACCCTTATGACGGTTACAGTGAGCCCTTGGTGCTGGGGATGCCCTGCACGCGGGGATCGAGCTCGCAGGCGTGGCGCATCGTGCGGCCCACGGCCTTAAAGGCGGCCTCGATAATGTGATGCGAGTTGCCGCCTGCCAGCTCGCGCACGTGCAGCGTAAGTTTGGCATCGCGCGCGAAGGCATAGAAGAACTCAACGGCCAGCTCGGTATCAAAGCTGCCCACGCGCTCGGTCGGCACGGGCAGCTCACAGTAGGCCTGGCCGCGACCCGAAATGTCTACGGCGGCCATCACGAGCGTCTCGTCCATGGCGATCGCCGCGTCGGCAAAGCGCGTAATACCCGCCTTGTCGCCCAGTGCCTGGCAAAACGCCTCGCCCAGCACGATGCCCGTGTCCTCAACGGTATGGTGCGCATCGACCTCCACGTCGCCTACCGCATGCACCGTCAAATCAAACAGGCCATGGCGACCAAAGGCGTTGAGCATATGGTCGAAAAACGGTACACCGGTCGAGATATCGCACACGCCGCATCCGTCCAGGTCGAGCTTGACGACAATGTCGGTCTCCCCCGTCTTGCGGGTCACCTCGGCATAGCGGCCCATCTACATCTCCTCCTTCACCAGCGCGGCAAACGCAGCCAGCACCTCGTCGTTTTCCTGTGGGGTGCCCACGGTAATGCGCAGGCAGTCTGCAAGGCCCGGCGCGTAGCTAAAGTCGCGCACCAAAATTGAATACTCGTCGCGCAGGCGCTCGCGCACGCGCGTGGCGTGCGGCGTGCGCACAAGCACAAAGTTTGCAGCGCTCGGCCATGCCTCCACGGGCATGCCCTCGGCAGCCATCGCGCGCAGGGCGCACAGCTCACGCTCGCGCTCGAATGCAACCTGTGCCACCACGGGCGCATACGCATCCCGGGCACGCACGCAGGCAAGCGCGGCTGTCTGGCTCAGCACATTGACCGAATAAATCTGGCGAATCGCCGCGAACACGTCGATGACCTCGGGTGCCGCGATCACATAACCCAGACGCGCGCCGGCGGCGCCAAACGCCTTGGACAGCGTATGCAGAATCACCAGGTTGGGATGCTCGGCGATAAGGCCTTGCGCCGTGGTGGCCGCGCCAAACGAATCGTCGGCGAACTCAACGTAGGCCTCGTCGACCATTACCATGCCGGGGCACGCATCGCAAAGCGCCGCGACAAAGTCGAGCGGAGCCACGTCGCCCGTGGGGTTATTGGGCGAGGTCATGATTGCCAGGTTGCACTCGGGCGCCGCCGCAAGCACGGCTGTCTGATCGAGCTCAAAGGTCGCAGGGTCGCGCCACACGTCGCGCACCTCGGTCTGGCAGAGCGACGCAAAGAACGCGTACTCGCTAAAGCACGGCGGGCAGTTGAGCAGGGTCCGTCCCGCGCCGCCAAACGCCAGCAGGTAGTTATAGAGCAGCTCGTCGCCGCCGTTACCCACGCAGACATTCTCGCGCGCCACACCATGCCAAGCGGCAAGCTCGTCGCGCAGGTCGTTGGACATGGGATCGGGATAGCGGTTGAGCGGTGTGGCAGCCAGGGCGGCGTCGACCGCCTCGCGCACGCCGGCCGGTACGGGATAGGTGTTCTCGTTGGCCGAAAGATTGATGCGCGTGGGCGTAAAGTTGGGATCGTAGGGCTCAATGCCGGCCAAGTAGGGCTGGACGAGCTCCTTCATGCGAGGCGCGAGTTCGGCCATATTAGGCCTCCCCGCCGGTCGCGCCAGTACCATCTGCGCCTGCAGCTGCCAGGTCCACGCCCTCGGCAACCGTCGCCACGGCGTCGCCCGGCCAGGCAACCTTGGTCAGGTCGGCCGCGGCGAGCGACTCGGCGCTCACGGCATCCTCGCCCTGCTCCAACACGCGGCGACGCAGTGCGGCCGAAAGCGCGTGTGCCCACAGCCCCTCGGCCTCGGCCAGACGCTGCGTGGCGGGAGCGTCCGAGAGCAGGCCCTCGGGCGTATAGCAAATGACGCTCGAGCGCTTGACGAACTCCTCCACCGAAAGCGGGTTGGAGAACTTGGCCGTGCCGCCGGTCGGCAGCGTGTGATTGGGGCCGGCAACGTAATCGCCGAGCGGCTCGGAGCTCCAAGCGCCCACGAAGATGGCGCCGGCGTTGCGAATGCCGCCAAGCAGGCCCATCGCATCCTTGCAGTGCAGCTCCAGGTGCTCGGGCGCCACGGTGTTCACCGCCTCGACGGCGGCAGCCATGTCGGCGGCCACCACGATGGTGCCCTCATTGTCGAGCGAAGCGCGCGTGATTTCGGCGCGTGGCGACTGCGCTACCAGAATATCGATACCCGCCTCGACCTCACGCGCAAACCGCTCGTCGCAGGTCACCAGATAGCAGGCTGCCAGCGGATCGTGCTCGGCCTGGGCCATCAGGTCGGCCGCGACCACCATGGGCTTGGCCGTAGCATCGGCCAGCACGCAGACCTCGGAGGGACCGGCGACCATATCGATACCCACGTCACCCGAGACAATCTGTTTGGCAGCGGCGACAAAGGCGTTGCCCGGGCCGGTGATTTTGTCGACGCGCGGAATGGTCTCGGTACCGTACGCCAGTGCGGCCACGGCCTGGGCGCCGCCCACCATATAAATCTCGTCCACGCCGCCGAGCTTGGCGGCCGCGAGCGTGTAGGGGCTGATCAGGCCATCTTTCTGCGGCGGGGTCACCATGACCACGCGCTTGACGCCGGCAACCTTGGCGGGAATGGCATTCATGAGCACCGTGGAGGGATACTGCGCGCGACCGCCCGGCACGTAGATGCCGGCCGCCGCGAGCGGGGTCACCTTAACGCCGAGCATCGTGCCGTCCGCACGCGTGGTAAACCAGCTCTGCTCGACCTCGCGCTGGTGGAACTCACGAATCTGGCGTGCAGCCTTTTCGAGCGCCGCGGCAAAAGCGGGATCGAGGCCTTCGAGCGCGGCATCGATCTGCTCTTGCGGCAGACGGAAGCTCTGCAGCTCAACACCGTCAAAACGCTGACAGTAATCGCGCACCGCGGCATCGCCGTTGGCGCGCACGTCGGCCACGATATCGCGGGCGGCGTCGACGATGTTTTGCGGCAGCACACCCTTGCGGTTGAGCTGGTTGGTAACGAGGCGCTCACCGGGAGCAAGCTTGATGGTCTTCATATCGGTATCCCCTATCGGTCGAGGTTGTGTTCGAAAAACGAGAGGCCGGGCGGCGGCGCCAATCGGCCCGCAGCCCAGACGTTGGGACGCCCGTGCGTGCTCGCGCTATTGTGCCGAGCCCGCAACGGGCTCAAAATGCTTGCCCTTCACGGCTGCCGCCAAGCGATCTGCCAGATTGCGTACGCGCGGATCCAGACGTGCGGCGCCCGGATTGACAAAGAAGCGGGCCGTGCAGTCCATGATGCGGCCGGTGATGACCAGGTCGTTATCGCGCAGCGTGGCGCCCGTGGCGGTAATATCCACGATGCGATCGGTCATGCCGACGATGGGGCCCAGCTCGATGTTGCCGTGCAGTGAGACGATATCGGCGTTCACGCCGCGCTCGGCATACCAGGCACTCGCGATGCGCGGATACTTGGTGGCCACGCGAAGCGACCCGCGGCGGGCATAGTTGCGCTCGGCCTGGCCGGCGCGCCACGCGGGCTCTGCCTCGATAAACGTGCACAGGCCGTAGCCCAGATCGACCAGCTGCAGCAAGTTGAGGTCTGCCTCGATGAGCGAGTCCCAGCCACAGATGCCGCAATCGGCACCACCACAGCCCACAAAAGCGGGCGCGTCGCTGGGACGCACGATGACAAACTCGATATCGCCGACCGTGCCCTCGCCGGCACGCGTGTCGCGACCGCGCACAATCAGGTGACGGCCGGGATCACGCAGCTCAGAGACGTCCAAGCCCGCGGTCTCGAGCACGTCGAGCGTGTCGGCCTTAAGCGAGCCCTTGGGCACAGCGATGCGCAGCGGGCCCTCGGCGCCACGGCCCGCGGCGTGATCGCCGTCGGAAGCGGCATCCTCGGCCGAGGTGCGCGCGGCCTCCAGGCGCTCGAGCGAAAAGGCGAAGCCCGCCGCCGGCACCTCGATACCGTCGCCAAATGCGCCGGTAAAGATGGAGTCATAGCGTCCGCCCGAACCGACCGGATCGGGCAGTCCGCCGGCATAGGCCTTAAAGACCAGGCCCGTGTAGTAATCGAAAGAGTTCATGATGGAGAAGTCGAACGACAGCACCTGGGCGTCCTCTGGAGCCAGACCATCAACCAGGGCGCGGAGTTCGCGCGTCAGCGGCGCGACGATACCGGCAGCCCCCAGCAGCGCATCCACGCGGTCGAGCACCTCGGCACCGCCGTGCAGGCGCGGCAGCTCGCTAATGGCGGCCTTAACGGCATCGGACTCGACGCTTGCCGCCACGCGGGCATCGAGGCCCACAAAGTCGTTGGCGTGCACGCAGCGCAGGGCCTCAGCGGCCAGCTCGCGATCCTCGCACGCCGCGAGCAGTTCCTTAAACGGACGCACGCTACCTGCGATAATGCGCGCATCGGGCAGTGCCAGCTTACGCACGGCCTCGGCCACGAGCGAGACGATCTCGACATCGCCCGCGGTATCGCCCGCACCGATAAGCTCAAAGCCCAGCTGTGTAAACTGACGCGAGCCACCGGCATTGCGCTGGCACTCGCGAACCACCGGCGCCTCGTAGCGAAGGCGCAGGGGCAGGTCGGCAGCGTGCATGCGGGTCGAAACCAGGCGCACGATCGGCAACGTGTTGTCGGGACGGACCACCAACAGGCGGCCATCATCGTCAAAGAGCTTAAACGGCGTGTCCGCAATGCGGCCGCCCTCCTCGAGCGAGCCCTTGTCCTCGAGCAGCGGCGTCTCGACCGGAAGGTAATGATGCTCCCTGAAGCAGCCCTTCACCGTACATGCGATCTCCTCGCGCGCCTGAGCCTCCTCGGGCAATATGTCCCGGAATCCCCACGGTGTGGCCGTCATCTGGTGAGCCTCCTCATGCTGTGTTTCATATAGAGCAGAAGACCGGCATAGCTCCGCCGGTCTTCTGGGTACTTTAGCATACTAGAGTGTTTGCGGGGAGAATCATCCTCCTCGGCTCATAGCGTATTCATTTGGAAACATAGGGGAAAGCGTGTCCCGCCCGCCAGCCAAAAACTGGGATGCGGTTTCCGGTTGAGGTCCTCAGCGGAAAGTGTGTCCCATTCTGAGCGCCTGTTCTGGGACGTGCTTTCCGCCAGAAGCCTCAAGCGGAAAGCACGTCCCGTTTCTCAAAAAACGTCAAACGCCAACTCGGCGCCCTGTCCCACTTAGGCGCCAATCGCGCGTCGGTACTCCGCCATAACCTGAGCGTCGGCTGCCGCGGGATTGGCGAAATAGCGCCAATCATAGGTCTCGGCCGAAACAACTCCGCGATAGCCGCGCGCCACCAGCCTATCCAGGTCGGCGCGCATATCGCGGTCGCCGTCACCCCAGGCAAGATGCGTCGTGCCATCTGCCGCAACATCGACAAAATGCACGTGGGCGACATCATCGCCAAGCAGATCAAAATAATCGTCGATGGTATCCCCCGCCACCGCCATAGCGCCCAAATCCAGACACGCCTTAAGTGCCGGATGATCAACTGCCTCGATCATGCGCTTCGTATCGGCCGCCGAGTTCACGATCATCGACTCAACCGGCTGTAGGGCCTCGAGCACCAGTCGCACGCCGCGCTCTCCCGCATGCTCGGCAATCGCACGCAGCATCGAGGCGCTGCGACCCCACGCGTCCTCGATCGGCTCGTTCAAAAATGCCCAGCCGCTCGAGACCATGACCTGCTCGGCTCCAAGTTCCGCCGCGATATCTACAACGTTCTTAAAGTACGCGAGCGTGCGGGCACGCGCCTCATTCCCGCGCGCCGCGATATTCCACGGCTTGGGGTTGTTCTGTTCGGGACAAAGCCCCACAATCCGAACCCCATACCGCTGCGACAGCTCCCGCACCTGCTCGAGCGAATCGTATCCATGGCAATCGACATACAGATGCATCGACCCGGTCCAAAGCTCGCAACACGTGTAGCCCGAAGCCGACGCCGAAGAAAAGAACTCCTCAAGGTCAAAATAACGATGGCTGATATTCATGACGGCAAGCTGGGGATAGCTCATAATTACTCTCCAACCCAAGCGAGGCCCCGTTCCATATAGGAGCGAGGCCCGATTACACAAACGTTATTTGCTCTTAGTAGTCGAACTGGTGATAGTAGCGACGGTAGTTGAGGTTGTGCTTGGTGACCGTCTCGTAGTAAGCGGCAAGGCGATCGGTGATCAGCGAGGAGAGGATCCACGGGGAGACGATGACGCGGAACTCGTCGTCAAGGCCGGGGATCGCGAACTCGGCGGTATCGATGATGTTGATGTCGGTGTCGCCGGTCACGCCGCGGGTCAGGAACGCGCGGGC
>JAXJMO010000077.1:0-34243 GCA_036313175.1 Collinsella sp.
CATGGGGGCACCGGACTCCACAGCCTCTCCACCTGCGGAAACGAAGTGATGGCCAGGTGCCGGGAGCTATTTCCGCGTTGCGCTAGCTGCGGAAACGCGGGGTCCGTTCAGGCTGTTGCGTTGAGATTGAAAATCAACCTGCGACACTCGCCGCGAAGAGGGGGACGTTCGCTTTGGCGGTTTACTTCCCCTGCACCATGGTGAGCGAGATCTTCTTGCGGTCGCGATCGACCTTTTCTACCCACACCTTGACCGTGTCGCCGACGCGCACGACGTCGCTCGGGTGCTTGACAAAGCGGTTGGCGAGCTTGGAGATGTGCACGAGGCCGTCTTGGTGCACGCCCACGTCGACGAAGGCGCCAAAGTCGACGACGTTGCGTACCGTGCCCTTGAGCTCCATGCCGGGCTCCAGGTCGTCGATGGAAAGTGCCGAGCGGCTAAAGACCACCTCGGGCGCGTCGTCGCGCGGGTCGCGACCGGGCTTCTTGAGCTCGTTGACGATGTCGATGAGCGTGAGGGTGCCGCAGTCCAGGTCGCTTGCCAGTGTCGAGATGCTGCCCAGACGGCGCTCGATGTCGGGCACGCCGCCGCGGCTGAGTTCACTGGCCGCCACGCCTGCGCGCTCCAGGACGGACGTGGCCACCTCGTAGCTCTCGGGGTGGACGCTTGTCGCGTCGAGCGGGTTCTTGCCGCCGCTGATGCGCAGGAAGCCCGCGGCATTGAGGTATGCCTTGGGTCCCAGCTTGGGGACCTTCTTGAGCTGGCGGCGATCGGTAAAGGCGCCGTTTTCCTCGCGGTATGCCACGATGTTCTTGGCTACGCTCGGCGTGATGCCCGACACGTAGCCCAGCAGGCTTGCGCTCGCGGTGTTGACGTCAACGCCCACGCGGTTGACGACGTCCTCCACCACGTGGCCCAGGGTGCGCGAAAGCTCGGCCTGGTCAAGGTCGTGCTGGTACTGGCCCACGCCGATGGACTGGGGCGGAATCTTGACGAGCTCTGCCAACGGGTCCTGCAGGCGGCGGCCCAGGCTCATGGCGCCGCGCACGGTGACGTCCAGGTCGGGATACTCCTGGCTGGCGAGCTCGGAGGCGGAGTACACCGACGCGCCGGCCTCGTTGACGATGGTGTAGCGAAGGCTGGGCGCCTGCTCGGCGATGAACTCCGAGACGACCTCCTCGGTCTCGCGGCTGGCGGTGCCGTTGCCGATGACGATGGTATTGACGCCGTCCTTCTTGACGAGGCGGGCGAGCTCGCGCTTGGTGCCGGCGACGTCGTGGCGCGGCTTGGTGGGATAGACCACGCCGTGGTCGAGCAGCTTGCCGGTCTCGTCCATGACGGCGACCTTGCAGCCGGTGCGGTAGCCCGGATCGAGCGCGAGCACGCGGGCGCCGCGCACGGGGCGCGCCGAGAGCAAGCCCTCGAGATTCTTGGCAAAGACGTTGATGGCCTCGGTCTGGGCGCGAACGGTGAGCTTAGCACGGGCCTCGCGCTCCAGCGAGGGAGCCATGAGGCGCTTGTAGCCGTCGGCGATGGCGGCATCGAAGATGGGAGCAAACACGCCCTGGCGTCGGGGCCAACGGCTGCCGAGACGTGCCGTGGCGGCAGCGCCGTCGACGTTCACGCGCACGCGGAGTTTGCCCTCGCGCTCGCCGCGGTCGATAGCCAGTACGCGGTGGTTGGGTATACGGCGCAGCGGCTCATCAAAGTTGTAGTAGGGTTCGTAGGGGGTCTTCTCGGTGGGGTCGGTGGCCTCGACGACGATATCGGCGGTGTTTTGCGTAAAGGCGCGCAGGTCGGCGACGTTCTCCGGGTCCTCGGCTACCGTCTCTGCCACGATGTCGGCGGCGCCGGCGAGCGCCTTTTCGGGCGTGTCAAAGCCGGCCTCCTCGTTGACGTAGTCCGCGGCGGCGTCGAGTGCGCTGCCCTTGGCCGAGGCCTGCATGATGATCATGTTGGCGAGCGGCTCCAGGCCGGCCTCGCGGGCCTTCTGCGCGCGGGTCATGCGCTTTTTGCGGTAGGGCTTGTAGAGGTCCTCGACACGCTGGAGCTGCGTGGCCTCGCGAATCTGCTGCTCGAGTTCGGGCGTGAGCTTGCCCTGGGCGTCGATGAGCAGAACGACGTCCTCTTTACGCTGCTCAAGATTGCGCAGGTAGGACAGGCGCTCGTCGAGGGCGCGCAGGGCGACGTCGTCCATGCCGCCCGTTGCTTCCTTGCGGTAGCGCGAGATAAAGGGGATGGTGTTGCCCTCATCGATGAGCTTGACGGCAGCCTCGACGTTGGCGGCCTTAAGGTTGAGCTCGCGGGCGAGCTGGGCGATAAGATCCATGGGACTCCTTGCGTTTAAGGTGCGTTTGCAGCACAGGGCTACCAAGGATACCACCCGTCCCAAAAGGCTGTTTTGGGACCGCGCCACGAAAACGGCCTATCTACTACGTTTTACCCGTAGGGGTCGACCATACCTGGGTTTTCCGAAATTCGGCAAGCCGTTTACCTGCGGTTTTATTTTTGCGAAATTTGGCATGGTTGAGGGTGATCGATTAAACGTAGTAGACAGGCCCATTTCGTGGCGAACGAATCAGGCTGAGGCGCAAAATAGCCTCGCTCCAGGAAAATCGTCGGCAAGGTAGCAAAATGCCCCGCGGGCAGGAGGCTGCTCGCGGGGCAAAGAAGAGGGGCTTATTTGTGGTGGGCCGAGGGGCTCGGCTTAGGTGTTTGCCGCGGCCTGCCCTAAGGCATTACAGCTCGACGAGCTGGCCGGACTCGGCGGCCTCCTTGATGGCGTTAAGAAGCGTGAGCGTCTTGACGTTGTCGGCGGGGGTCACGACGGGCTCGACCTCGCGGCGGACGACCTTCACAAAGTGCTTGAGCTGCATCTTGTGCGGCAGCGTCGGGTCGACGGCCGGAATCTCCATCTGCAGCGGCTTGTGCCAGTTGGAGGCGCCGTCATAGGAGAACTGATGCAGGCGGGGCAGCGAAAGGGCGCCCTTGGTGCCACCGATAAAGTAGGCGTCGGCGTCGAAGGGGCGGTACTGCGGGTCCTCGCGGGCGGTTGCCTCCCAGTTCCAGGGGCTGGCGGTGGCGTCGGAGATAGTCATGCTCGCGAGTGCGCCATCGGCAAAACGGACGTTGACCACGGCGGAGTCCTCGGTCTCAAAACCGCGGGCGGCGCTGGACTGCATGCCCTGGACGGCAACGGGCTCGCCCAGCAGGTAGCGGAGCAGGTCGACGTCGTGAACCAGGTTGACCAGGATCGGGCCGGCACCCTTCTTGCGGCGCCACTCGACGTCGAAGTACTCGTCATTCTTATAGATCATGTAGTGGAAGCTCGACACGGTGAGCTTGCCCAGCTCGCCGGACTCGATGATCTCCTTGGCCTTGTTGACGAAGGGATTGTGGCGACGGTGCTGACCCACGAGCACGGGCACGCCAGCGGTCTCGGCCTCGGCGGCGAAGGCCTGGGCATCCTCCAGGTCGTTGGAGATCGGCTTTTCGACCAACGGCACGATGTTGCGCTTCACAGCCTCGCGGGCAACGCCCAGGTGTAGGTCGTTGGGCGTGGCGATGATGACGGCCTCGGGCTTGACCTCGTCCATCATCTGGGCGGGATCGGTATAAAACGGCACGCCGGCGGCCTCGGCCGTGGCGCGGGCGCCCTCAAAGGCGTCGGCGATGGCGACGAGCTCGGCCTCGGGCTCCTCGGTGACAAAGCGGATGTGGTTGCGGCCCATGGCGCCGGCGCCGATAACGGCAATGCGGACGGGGTTGAGCTCAGACATTTCGACTCCTTAATACTGGTGGCGGTGGAATGCGGCAAGGGGGCGGTCCTTGCCGCATCAAGCAAAACTAGGCGGACTTCTTCTTGCTGTCGGAGACCATCATGTAGACGGTGAGCACGACGGCGATTGCGGCGATTACGATGGCACCGTAGAAGGACTGCTGGTAGGCGGCGCTGCCGGCCTCGGCGTGATACAGCACGGCGGTGATGGGCTGGCTGATCCAGGTGGAGGCGGCGTAACCCAAAAACATGATGCCGTAGTTGACGCCGATGTTGCTGGTGCCAAAGGCGCCACCGGTGAGCGGCGGGTAGATGACGAGCAGGGCGCCAAAGCTAAAGCCGAGCAGGGCGAGTGCCACAAAGAACATGCTCTGCGTGAAGCTCATCGACATGATGACGAGCGCGACGATGGTGACGACAAGGCTGATGAGCAGCGACTTATAGGCGCCGAGCTTGTCGATGATCTGGCCAAAGGACAGACGACCGACCAGGTTGGCGCAGGTGTTGACGGAGACGACCACACCGCCGAGGGCGACGGCCGCGGCGCTCGTGGGGTCGGCGAAGAGCTGGACGGCGGCGATGGAGGCAACCTTGCCGACGAGCAGGGTGCCCGCGGTGGCGGCAAAGGCGAAGGTGACGATGAGAACCCAGAAGCGCGGGGTCTTGACCATCTCGCCCGGAGTGAGGTCACCGAAGGTGCCGGCATGCGCGCCACCCTTGGGGGCCTCGAAGCCCTCGGGCAGCCAGCCGGCCTCGGGGGCCTTCAGGAACAGGGCGGAGGCGGCGATCGTCACAAAGAAGATGACGCCGAGCGCCTTGAGGGCGCCAAAGATGCCCAGGCTCGGGATGAGCAGCGAGGCGAGCACTGGGGACAGCACGGCGGGGCCGGCGGTCGAAGCGGCCAGGGTGATGCCGGAGGCGAGACCCTTCTTGTCGATGAACCACTTTTGTCCGGTGGTGAGCGCCGGGTTGTAGCCCAGGCCGTTGCCGATGGCGGCGACGAGCGAGAACCACAGGTAGAACTGCCACGGCTCGGTGACGGTGCCGGACATGAACCAGCCTAGGCCGTAGCACACGGCGGCGGCGATTACGACGTTGCGCGGGCCGATCTTATCGGAGATGCGGCCGGCGAAGATGCCCGTCACGGCCATGATGGTCTGAAAGACCGGGAAAGCCCAGGTAAGAGCGCTGGACCACTCGGGGTAGACGGCGAGCAGGTTCTTGCTCACGACGGAATACAGCGCGATGGAGCTGATGAAGAACATGGTGACGCACGCGGCGGAAAGCACGACGGCGCGACCCTTGTTGGAGTTGGTGGAAGCCATTGGACTCTTTCTAATCGATACGGGGGAGGAGCGGTCGTGTCCGCGGGGCCTCCCTGTCAGGTTGGTTTACTGGTCAGTCGGCTTGGCGACGCCGGACTCATCGGACCAGAGCTCGACACCCTTGTTCTTGAGGTAGTTGTCGGCATAGGCGCGACGGCCGCCGGGCTTGGCGGTGAGGTCACCCATCATGTTGGAGAAGCCGCCGTCGACCTTGATGGCGTCGCCGGTGGTAAAGTCCGAGCGCTTGGACGCCAGGAACATGACGGCGTTGGCGATATCGCTGACCTCGCCGATGCGGCGCGTGGCGATGAGGCGGCTGCGGCTCTTCTCGACCTCGGGGTCGGCGTAGAAGTTGGCCGACATGGGGGTCTTGACAAAGCAGGGCTCGACGCAGTTGGAGCGCACGCCATACGGGCCCCACTCGGCAGCAAGCATCTTGGACATCATGTTGACGCCGGCCTTGGTGGAGCTGTACACGCCCGAGAACGTCTCGGGGGAGTGGCTGGCGACGGTCGAGATGTGCACCAGGCGACCCTGGCCGGCCTTGATCATCTCGCGACCAAAGCGCTGCGAGGTGATGAAGTAGCCGGTGAGGTTGACGTTGAGCACCTGCTCCCAGTCGCTCAGCGGTAGGTCCTCCATGGCGGCGAAGCGCAGGATGCCGGCGGTGTTGACGAGGACGTCGACGCGGCCGAAGTTGGCGATGGTGGCGTCGACGGCAGCCTGAACCTCGGCCTCGTCGGTGGCGTTCATCTTGTAGCCCTCGGCGTGGATGCCAAATTCGGCAGCGAGGTCGGCGGCAGCGGCCTTGACCTTCTCCTCGTCCAGGTCGAGCATGACGACGTTGGCGCCATTGCGGGCGAACTCGCGGCAGATCTCGGCGCCCATACCGCCGAGCGCACCAGTCACGGCGCAGACATCGCCCTCGAGCTTAAGCCAATTGCTCATAGGAACTTCCCTTCTTGTGCCTCCCGGTGGGCCGCTCCCATTAATCGACCCACGTGGTTTTCGCTGGTTATCGTATGCTTTGCATTTGCGCAGGTGAATTGCATATTTGTTAGAATAGCG
The DNA here is from genome assembly GCA_036313175.1 of Collinsella sp. Taxonomy (GTDB): domain Bacteria; phylum Actinomycetota; class Coriobacteriia; order Coriobacteriales; family Coriobacteriaceae; genus Collinsella. The sequence goes on from JAXJMO010000077.1 coordinate 6,172, forward strand.
TTAACCGTAGGTTTACACTGTGCGATGCAGATTATTCTCAATTGAGCGCGTGACCTGCGAAAACAACCCCCTGTGGCACCATGCGGTCACAGGCGCGAAAACGGGAGATTGACGTGTACGATCGACGACTTGAGGCCATATCGGCCGCCGCGGAGCTGGGAAGCTTCTCGCGTGCGGCGGCAAAATTGCGTGTGTCGACGCCGGCACTCGTCAAGCAGGTATCGGGTTTTGAGGCGGAGTTCGGTATTACGCTGTTCGAACGCTCGCACTCGGGCGTCAAGGTGACGCCGGCGGGCGCTCTGCTGGTGGACGACGCGCGCTCGATCATGCGGCAGTCCGAGGACGCGCTGCGCCGTGCCCGACGCGCGGCGGGCGATGGCGGTGCCGTGCGCCTGGGCGTGTCGATGATGTGCCCGGGGCGCCAGACGCTTTCGATGTGGACGGGCGTGCACGAGCTGGAGCCATCGCTGCGATTTGAGATCGTGCCGGTAAGCGACCTCTACGACGAGCGCGAGACCGTCATGCGCAGCTTGGGCCGCGAGGTCGATGTGGTGCAGTCGAGTTTTTCGACTCCGCGCTGGGGCGACACCTGCCAAAAGCTCCGCATCGTCAACGTGCCGTTTTATATCGACCTGCCGCGCACGAGCCCGCTGGCGCGCAAGACGCGCATCACGGTCGCCGACTTAGAGGGCATGCGCCTGCGCGTGCTCCGTCACGGCAACGATGCCATGGACAGCCTGCGTATCGACCTGTTAGCCGACGGCGGCGTGGACGTGATCGATGTGGGCAGCTTCGACTTTGCGCTCTTTAACGAGGCGGAGGAAAAGGGCGACGCGGTGCTCACCTGCGGCGCGTGGTCGGGGGTGCACCCGGCCTTTGTGGGCGTACCGTTCCTCTGCGGCCGCGAGGTGCCGGTCTTTCTGCACTACCCGCTTGAGCCCACCCTTCAAGTCCAAAAATTCGTCAACGCCATGGCCCAACTCCTCAAGTAGCTCACCTGGAACGGGACTTTTTTGACTCCTTACAAAATGAGGCCCTGGCCAAACGGCCAGGGCCTCACCACTTCTTTTCAGGCTGCGAGAAAAGACTGTGTGCGTAGGAGCTCCCCGAGGGAGACGGGGTGTTTGCTCCGCGCGCAGTTTCGCAGCAAAGCGAGAATGTTTGAGCACGGAGTAAACACCCCGTCTCCCTCGGGGAGGTCCGTTGGGAGCGTAGGGGCTGTTTTGAGCTACTCGAGCTCAAATGCACCCGTGTACAGCTGGTAGTAATACCCGCGCTTGGCGATCAGCTCGTCGTGGTTGCCGCGCTCGATGATGCGGCCGTGGTCCAGGCAGATGATCGCGTCGGAGTTGCGCACGGTGGACAGGCGGTGCGCGATGACAAACGTCGTGCGGCCCTCCATGAGCTTATCCATGCCTGCCTGCACGATAGCCTCGGTGCGGGTGTCGATGGAGCTCGTGGCCTCGTCCAGAATCATTGCCGGCGGATCGGCGACAGCAGCGCGTGCGATCGAAATCAGCTGGCGCTGGCCCTGCGACAGCTGCGCGCCGTTGCCGGTGAGCATGGTGTCGTAGCCGTCGGGCAGGCGGGTGATAAAGTCGTCGGCGCCCGCGAGCTTGGCCGCCGCGATGCACTCCTCGTCGGAAGCGTCCAGGTTGCCGTAGCGGATGTTATCCATCACGGTGCCGGTGAACAGGTTCACGTCCTGCAGTACCACGCCCAGCGAGCGGCGCAGATCGGCCTTGCGGATCTTGTTGACGTTGATGCCGTCGTAGCGGATCTTGCCATCGGCGATATCGTAGAAGCGGTTGATGAGGTTGGTGATGGTCGTCTTGCCGGCACCGGTGGCGCCGACAAACGCGACCTTCTGACCCGGCTTGGCAAACACGGACACACCGTGCAGCACCTCGTGGTCGGGCGTGTAGCCAAAGTCGACGTTGTCCATGACCAGGTCGCCGCGCAGCGGTACGTACTCGATCTCGCCGGTTGCGCGGTGCGGGTGTTTCCACGCCCACATGCCGGTGTGGTGGTCGGCCTCCTCGAACTCCCAAGTCTCGGGGTTCACCTGCGCGTTGACGAGCGTCACGTAGCCTTCGTCGGCCTCGGGCTCCTCGTCGATGAGCTCAAAGATGCGGTCGGCGCCGGCGAGGCCCATGACCACGGCGTTGATCTGCTGCGAGATCTGGCCGATCTGTCCGCAGAACTGCTTGGTCATGTTGAGGAACGGCACCACGACGGCGATGGACAGCGCCATACCCGAGATGCTCAGGTTGGGCACGCCCAGCGCCAGGAAAATGCCGCCGGCAAGGGCCACCAACACGTAGAGCAGGTTGCCCAGGTTCATAAGGATAGGCATGAGGATGTTGGCGTACATGTTGGCCTTCTGCGAGACCTCGAAGAGCTTTTCGTTGCGCTCGTCAAAATCGGCCTCGGCGGCAGACTCGTGGCAGAATGCCTTGACGACCTTCTGGCCGTTCATGACTTCCTCGATATGGCCCTCGACCACGCCGAGCTCGGTCTGCTGCGCAATAAAGAAGCGCGCGGAGTTGGAGCCGAGCAGCTTGGTCATAAAGGTCATAAAGGCGACGCCGGCCACAATGACCAGGCACATCCACACGCTGTAGTACAGCATGATAAAGAACACCGTGACGATGACGATGGTCGTCATAAGCAGGTTGGGCAGCGACTGGCTGATCATCTGGCGCAGCGTGTCGATGTCGTTGGTGTAGTGGCTCATGATGTCGCCGCGCTGGTGCGTGTCGAAGTAGCGAATCGGCAGGTCCTGCATGCGGTTGAACATCTTCTCGCGAAGCTTCTCGAGCGAGCCCTGCGTGACGATGGCCATGGCGCGGTTCCAGAAGAGCGAGGACAGGATGCCGACGCCGTAGATGCAGGCGAGGGTGGTCACGAGCTGTGCGATCTTGGGCTGCGCGGTCGTCCAATCGCCCGACTGCCACGATTCGCTAATAATCTGCAGGGCGCTCTGAAGGAAGGTCGCACCGATGGAGTTGATGATGGCGCAGAGCACCACGCCGACAACGACGAGGGGCAAAAGCACGGGGTAGAAGCCAAAGAGCGTCTTGATGAGGCGCGACATGGTGCCGCCCTTGCGGTTGAGTGCGCGCTCGGCGGTCGTTGCCTTACTCATGTGCCTCGCCTCCTTCCTGGGTCTGAGCTTGCGTTGCGGATGCCTCGGTGTCGGCCTCGACGGCCCCTTCGCCCTCGGCAGACATCTTGTTTTGCGAGGTAAAGGTCTCGCGGTAGATCTCGCTCGTCTTGAGCAGCTCGTCATGGTTGCCGATCTGCGCGATACGGCCACCCTCCATGACGATGATGCGGTCTGCGTCCTGCACGGAGCTGATGCGCTGGGCGATGATGAGCTTGGTCGTGTTGGGCAGATAGCTTGCCAACCCTGCGCGGATCTTGGCGTCGGTCTTGGTGTCGACGGCGCTGGTGGAGTCGTCCAGGATCAAGATCTTGGGGCGACGCAGCAGGGCACGCGCAATGCACAGGCGCTGCTTCTGACCGCCGGAAACATTGGAGCCGCCCTGCTCGATCCAGGTGTCATAACCCTTGGGGAAGCCATCGACAAACTCATCGGCGCAGGCCAGATGTGCCGCCTCGCGGACTTCCTCGTCGGTGGCGTTCGGGTCGCCCCAGCGCAGGTTTTCGGCAATGGTGCCGCTAAACAGTACGTTTTTCTGCAGCACCATGGCCACCTGGTGGCGCAGGGCGTCCAAGTCGTAGTCGCGCACGTCCATGCCGCCCACGCGCACGGTGCCCTCGGTGGCGTCGTACAGGCGGGCGATGAGGTTAACGAGCGTGGACTTGGCCGAGCCGGTACCGCCGATGATGCCGATGGTTTCGCCGCTCTTAATGTGCAGGTCGATATCGTCGAGCGCCTGGCGCTTTGCATGCGCGGAATACTTAAAGCTCACGTGGTCAAAGTCGATGGAACCGTCGGCAACCTCGAGCACGGGCTCGGCGGGATCGGCGATCGTGGGCTCGGCGGCCAGCACCTCGGTAATGCGGTGCGCCGATTCGTCGGCCATGGTCACCATGACAAAGATCATCGACAGCTGCATCAGGCTCATGAGGATCTGAAAACCGTAGGTAAAGATCGAGGAGAGCTGGCCCACGTCGAACAGCGTGCCCTGGCTCGTGATGATGAGCTTGGAGCCCAGGTAGATGATGACGACAAACGCGCCGTTGACGCAGATGTTCATCATGGGGTTGTTAAAGGCGAGCAGCTTCTCGGCGCGGGTGAAGTCCATCTGGACGTCGCGTGCGGCGGTCGCGAACTTCTCCTTCTCAAAGTCTTCGCGCACGTAGCTCTTGACCACGCGCATGCCGGTGACGTTTTCCTCGACGGACTCGTTAAGGGCGTCGTACTTGTGGAACACGCGCGAGAAGATGGGGCGCACCTTAAAGATGATAAAGAACAGTCCAAAGCCCAGCAGCGGAATGATGACCAGGTAGACCATGGCAACACCGCCGCCCATGATAAACGCCATGGTAAAGGCGAAGATCAATACCAGCGGCGCGCGCACGGCGATGCGGATGATCATCATAAAGGCCTGCTGCACGTTGTTGATGTCGGTGGTCAGACGCGTGACGAGCGAGGAACTCGAGAACTCATCGATGTTGGCAAAGCTGAACGTCTGGATCTTGTAGAACAGGTCGTGACGCAGGTTCTTGGCGAAGCCGCAACTCGCATGGCTGCAGGTGACGCCGGCAGCGGCGCCAAAAGCAAGCGACGTCAGCGCGATGAGCACCAAAAAGCCCGCGGTGGGAAGCATCTCGGCTACGGTGGCGCCGTCTTTGATGGCGTCGATCAGGTTGGCGGTGATAAATGGAATCAGCATCTCGCAGAGCACCTCGCCAAGCACGAGCAACGGCGTGGCAACGGTGACTTTCATATAGTCGCGGATGCTGCCCATGAGGGTTTTAATCATCCAGTTCCTCCCAGGTTACACGGATTTTCTCGAGCATTTCGGCGAGCTGCTCGCGCTCGTCGTGAGTGAGGGCACTAAAGGCCTGCTCTCTAAAGCGAATGCGGGCTGCCTGCTCAACACGGGCCTTTTCCCATCCCGCTTCGGTCAGGCGGATGGTGAGCTGCCGGCGGTCTTTGGGATTGCGGTTGCGTTCGATGAGGCCGCCCAGTTCGAGCTTGGACAGAATCTCGGAAAGGGACCCCGGCTTGAGGTCGAAGTGCATGCCGAGCTCCTGTTGGGACAGCTCGCCGGTCGGCTGCTTGGCGAGTAGGCAGACAATAGGCGCCTTGCCAGATATGCCGCCGCCGTGAAAATGCATGTAATGGCCGCAAAACCCCAGCCCATTGAGGATTCGCTTGGCGAGACGGTCTTTGTCGGACTGGGTCTCGGGCTCGTCTGCTGGCCGTGAGGGGTCGCCGCCGGGTTCATGCGGATAGGCGAGTGGTTCAACACACATAATCGAAGCTTCGCTCCCTTCTTTAGTTAGGTAGAGAGATTGTTTTGTACCTAAGTGATTCTAGAGGTACCTAACTGATTGTCAAGGTACCGAATCGATTTTGTGGCAGTGCTGGGATGCCGGTGCCAGGGGAGTCTTGGACAGTCTTTGCAGCGTAGATTCAGCGGGCCACGGCGTATCCCGGAGTTTCCGATAGGTTCATTAAGGGGGCGAGACTGGCAGTTGCCGGTTTCGCCCCCTTGGCTTTCCGGGACTTAGAGCGGCTCGTCGCCGGTTCGGAGGATGGCGAGATATGGCTCATATGAAAACGTGCGGTATCGTTTCCTGCTCGTATCGCGTTGGACAAGAATGCCCCAATCGGTAAATTGGGATATAAGGTTGTTTGCGCTCGATCTGCTAATCTGCATTCGTTCAGACACAAAGGCGGTGTCGACGATCGGATTGCCCTCGAGAAGGTCGAGTAGCATAAGGGCGTTCGTCGTAGCCCTTCCCGCCTTTTCGCGAATCAGCCTTTCGGTTTCCGAATGGAGGTCGACAAGCTTCCGCATCGAATCCCGTGCCTCGCGTGCGCTTGCAAGCAAGCAGGTACTGAAAAACGAAACCCATCCCTCAAAATCGCCTCTCTGCCTTACGCGCATAAGCCAATCGTAGTATTCGCTCCTGTGTCGTTTGAGTTCATACGAGGGGTAGATGACCGGCTTGGTGAGCGCCCCATCATGTATGAGCGAAAGGAGGATGAGCAGACGCCCGAGGCGTCCGTTGCCGTCGAGGAACGGGTGTGTGGTTTCAAACTGGTAGTGCACCAAAGCGGCCTTGATGACCGGATCGATGTCGTCACGCTCGTTGATGAAAAGCTCGAGGTCGCCAAGTGCCTCCTTCATATCCTCCGTGTTGGGAGGGACATACGGGGCCTCATTGAGCGTGCAGCCGTTTGGTCCGACCCAGTTCTGAGTCGTCCTGAACTGGCCCGGCGTCTTGTCGGAACCTCTGCCATTTCCAAGCAATGTGGCATGGACGGATTTGAGCAGCCTCATACAGAGTGGCAGTTCCTCCATGAGCTTGGTCGCCTGCTGCACCGCTCGAGTGTAGTTGACGACATCGGTTAGGTCCCGGCTCGCATTGGATTCGTTTGACGGGTCAAGAACATCATCGAACGTACATTGCGTACCCTCGATTTGAGAGGACAAGAGCGCTTCCTTGCGAACGTACATAGAAAGGTACATGTCGATGTTCGGAACAAAGCGAGACATGCCCTCAACCTCGCCGAGTATGGCGCGGCAATCGGAGACAAGCCGCATGGAATCAGCGGATAAATTGATTGGAAAGAATGAATCCATATTGGCGGGTCTAAACGAATCATAGGCGAGGGCTCCTGAAAGGTTGTGCCTGACGTTTCCCTGTCGTCCGGGTGTGATGGGTGCGAGCATCGTTAGTGTCCTAAGAACAAATTTGAGCCAAAACTTGTTCTTAGAATTTTATAGCGCCTTCTAAGGCCAAGTTTCTGCAATAAGAAGCGTCAGAAAAACTCTAAGAACAAAATTACGCCCAAACTTGGTCTTACATCCGAAGGCAAGACTTAGATTGCACTGCGCTACACTTAGTCGCACTATGGCGACATCGCGCCGCGCCCGACCCAAGGGGGACACTCATGAAGAACACTCAGCTGCTGCTGATCAACGATATGTGCGGATACGGCAAGGTCGCGCTTTCCGCCATGCTGCCGGTGCTGTCGCACATGGGTTACCGTATCCATAACCTGCCGACGGCACTTGTGTCCGATACGCTCAACTATCCCAAGTTCTACATCCACGACACCACCGAGTACGTGCGCCAAAGCCTCGCTATCTGGGAGGAGCTCGGCTTTGAGTTCGACGCCATCTCGACCGGCTTTATCGTGACCGAGGAAGAGACGCGCATCATCTCGGACTTTTGCCACCGCCGTGCGCAAAAGGGCACCAAGGTGTTCGTTGACCCCATCATGGGCGACAACGGCAAGCTCTATGCGGGCGTGCCCGAGTCCACGATTGGCCTTATGCGGCACCTGCTGGAGTGCGCAGACTACGCGGTACCCAACTATACTGAGGCGTGCCTGCTTGCCGATAGGCCTATCGCCGAGCAAATTACGCCCGATGAGGCCCGTGACCTTGTGGACGCCGTGCGCGAGCTGGGTGCCAAGTCGGTGGTCATTACGAGCGCCGTAGTCAATGGCACGAACGCGGTTATCGGTTACGACCATGTGGCGGGGGAGTACTTTACGATTCCCTTTGAGCTCATTCCGGTCTATTTCCCGGGCACGGGCGACACGTTCTCGGCGGTGCTCGTCGGCCGCGTTATGGCAGGCTGGAGTCTGCAGTGCGCGACGTCCGATGCCATGCGTGTGGTGGCTGAGCTTATCGAGTGCAATGCCGACCAAGAGGACAAGTCGGCCGGCCTTCCCATCGAGGCCTGCCTGGATGTGGTTGACCATGAGTAACGCCGACGAGAGCAGCACCGAGGCAGCGGGCGAGAACAGGCCGCTCGGCGCGCCGCGTGGCAAGCGTCCGCGTATCCGTATTAGCTGCGTGGACCAGCTGGGTGCGTGCCGTTGTCACCACGGGCACAAGCCGGGCGATGTCTTCGACTTCGATCGCGATCGCGGCAAGATGTGCGCCATGGCCTGCCACGTGGGCTTTCCCTATATCGATATCCTGCGCTATGGCGGGACCGTGCCTGGCAACGAGCCCGGCACGGCAAAGTTCTGCTGCCCCGAAGTCGATACACTGAACGTCTGGCTTGCCAAGATCGTTGACGAGTAGTCGAGCGCAATGTGTCAAAGGGACAGCCCCTTTGACACATTCGCCGGTGGTGCCCCTTCTTTTGCTTATAATCTCAAATCTCTGCATTTCATCCGATTTTAGGTTCTAAAAATTCTGCGTTTCATCGATAATCAAGCATATAAAACTTTGCATTTCATTCGATAACACCGAGGGGAGAGCCTATGCTGCGCAGGAAAATAGCGGCAGAGCTGGAGCGTTGGCTGAAGTCTTCCGAGCAAAAGGCCTTGTTCATTACGGGTTCTCGCCAGATTGGCAAAAGCTATTCGATTCGCGCATTTGGCAAAGCCAACCATGTAACCTACATCGAGCTTAACCTCATGGAAAACCGCCAGGCAAAAGATGCTCTTCTCGAGGCGCGGAATGCCGATGATTTCATCAGCAGGGTGACGCTTCTTTCGGGAAAGTCGATTGCACCAGGCAAAACGCTCGTGTTTATCGATGAGGTCCAAGAGGCCCCCGACATCATGACGATGGCAAAGTTCCTTGTTGAGGACGGGAGGTGCCGCTGGGCGTTTTCGGGGTCAATGCTCGGGACTCAGTTCAAGGGCGTCAGGTCCTATCCCGTGGGGTATGTTCGCGAGCTTAGGATGTTCCCGCTCGATTTTGAGGAGTTTTGCTGGGCAATCGGGGTGAGCGAGGGGGCTCGTCAAACGATACGTGACGCGTGTATCAGCGAGAGGCCCATTCCTGATTACATTCATGACGCGATGATGGCAAACTTCAGGACCTATACCGTTGTCGGCGGAATGCCGGAGGTCGTGCAGCGTTTCCTTGACACGCAGGGCGACCTTGCCTCTGTTCGTCAGCTACAGTCAGAGCTCAACGAACAGTACCGGCGGGATATCTCCAAGTATGCAAGCGGGCGAGCCCTTCAGGTGCAGAGCATCTACGATCAGCTCCCTATTATGCTCGAGGGCGAAAACAAGCGCTTCGTGCTCAATTCCATTGACCCCAAGGCTTACTACGAGAAGTATCAGCGAGATTTTGTATGGCTTGTCGATGCCGGCGTTGCTCTCAAAGCCGATATCGTAACCGAGCCAAAATCGCCCCTGCTCAAGACGGCGCGGCCATCGCAGTTCAAGCTATATCAATCGGATACGGGCATGTTGATGGCGTGCTACCCCGTTGGAGTCGCCCAAGCGGCGTATCTTGATAGCAAGGAGCCCAATCTGGGCGGCATTTACGAAAACGTGGTGGCCCAGCAGCTGGCCGCCCAAAATCGCCAGCTTTACTACTATCAGACAAAAAAGCGCGGTGAAGTGGACTTTGTGGTCGATGGACCGGATGGGACGGCTGTTCCGATCGAGGTTAAATCGGGCTCCTATTACCACGCGCACGCTGCGCTCGGTCATGTGCTTGATACGGCTGAATATGGCGTAAGGCTCGGGATTGTTTTCTCGAGAGGCAACGTTGAGCGCAACGGAGCGGTTCTCTATTTGCCGCTATATGCGACCTGGGCCCTTTCGGATGTTTTGGGCGACTCCTGCGCCGAGGGGATAAAGCTGGAGGTCAAGCCGGTCTAGGGCCAGTCCCGGATGTGACAAAGGGGCAGTCCCTTTGTCACATTCATGAGCGTGGATTTTCTCCCGTTTAGAGCGTGGTTCGTGCGCCCACGAACCTACAGCTGCTCGAGCATGGCGGTGCAGCCGGCGATCACGTCGCGGTAGGTGGCATCGAAATTGCCGGTGTACCAGGGATCGGCCACGTCGCCGGGGCGATCAGTCCAATCGAGCAAGCGCGTAATCTTGCCGTCAGGGTCGTCGCCAAAGATGCGACGCAGGCCACGCGCGTTCTCAGCATCCATATAGACAATATGGTCCCAGTCGCCATACTCCGCGCGACGCACCTGACGTGCACGATGTGCGACGACGGGAATCCCGACTTCGCGCAGCTTGGCGACCGTGCCATGATGCGGCGGGTTGCCAATCTCCTCGGTCGAGGTCGCAGCGGAATCGATGACAAATTCGCCCTCGCGCCCGGCGCGGCGCACCAACTCGGTAAACACCGACTCAGCCATCGTCGAGCGACAGATGTTCCCATGGCAGATAAAAAGAACGCGTTGCACAGGGTTTCCTTTCATATAGAAGGCTGCTAAAGAGTCGAAGCCGGGCGCATGCCAAGTTTTATTTCTTGGCCAGTTTGAAGTAGCGCTCAAATATCAATCTCTACCTGCGATAATAACAAGACAAGACCTTTATCCCCAACACTTCTGCTGCATTCAACGAGTTGAATGGCTCTAAAAATTAGTTTCCAATATAGGGAAGGAAATCCACCTTATTAAGGTTGGAAATCAGTCAAAAGTAAAAGCAAAAGTAGTAAAAACGTAGTACGGCTCAAATTTTTACTACCAATGTTTACCTGCGGTTTTGCTCAATAGCAAGCATCTCGTCTTGAATATCTTCAAGCCCAAGATGGGTGTAAACGTTGTAGGTGGTGTTGATATCTGAGTGCCCCATAATGTATCTGAGCTTTGCTGGACTCATACCAGCGCGTGCCATTCGGCTACAGAAAGTGTGTCTGAGCTGGTGCGGGGTTATATGAGGCAGCTCTTCCTTATAGATGCGGTTGTGCTTAATGATGGCGCGTTTGAGCCTATGTTCCCAATGCAGGGCAACGCATGGCATCTCATTCTTGTCTAAGCAGATGAAGCCCCCGACCCCATCAATGACAGGCTCTTCTTTTGGCTGCGCCCTCTGTTCGATGAGACTGTGGAAGGCCTTTTCGACAGAAGCAGTCATAGGGATATATCTGATTCCTGATTTTGTCTTGGGTTCTTCAATGTAATACTGCATGTCTCTCGCGCGATGGAGCTGCTTTTGAATGTGTATGCAGTGGCTTTCGAAGTCAATGTCATCAAGGGTCAGGCCGCAGTATTCAGAAATTCTGAGTCCAGTGTTCAGCAAGATAAAGTAAGTTTCAAAGTAGCGCGAAAAGTGATGATCCGAGCGCATGAACTCAAGGAATAGCCGTTCTTGTCTAACGCTTAACGATTCTCTGGATACCGTATCGTTGACCAGAACATTGATAAGTTCGAAGTTAAAAGGGTTGCGTCTTATAATTCCGCATTCTTCGGCCAGTTGGAAAGCTGGTCTGAGTACGCCTCGGATGCTACAGACGCTGCTATATCCCTTTCCAACATCTTGTTGAAGGTGGATAAGCCATTTCTTTGCGTCCAACACCGTAATGTTTGATATTTTGGCTTTGCTGAAGCTGTCTGTTTTCAGGTAATTGGTGACGGTTTTATAGGCGCTAACGGTTGTCTTTCGTACCGCAACCTTGGTCGCAAGGTAGTTCTCAACCAGAGTCATGACGTTCATGTTCTCAGGTGCAATGTGGTCGAAGAGGTCTTTTTGAACCTGCTGCTCTTTTTGTCTTAAGCAGAGGTCTCTCTTTTTGCCGTGCGGCGTTTGGTCGTGAATTGTCAAAGTCCACGAATAGACAAAGCAGGTTTTTCCCATCCAATTGGTGTATTTGAACGAGTAACGACCGTCTGGGCGCTGGCCTTCTCCGCGATGGAGAACTCGACCCTTGTTATCTTTCCTATTCGACATAGCTTGAATCTCCTTTCAGAGACTCAAGCGCGACAACATGATTGTAGCTATGGGGTTGTCTATGCCATGGTAAAAGGGTTCGTTTATTGGGTTAAATCAAAGGAAATGAGGCCTATTTGCCCCGTTGAGGCTGGGATTGGAGTAAGTGTCCATCGGCGTAATCCCAAGCCCAAATTTCGCCCTCAGCGTGCATCTTTGCTATAGGCTGAGCGGACATCAATTGAAATCGCAGTTTGACTGAGTCCTAATAGTTTCAATGACTTTATAGGTCGCATGAATACAAAAGGCTGCGCAGCGTCAATGCTTGGGGCGCTGCGCAGCCGCTATTTCTTTAATTAGGCGAAGGGGAGAGTCTAGTTCTCTAATTGAGTGAATGCAATGCTGCCGCCCTCGTTCTCGGTGTCTTCGTCTGTCAAGACAAGGTGGACGCTCCAGTTCTCATCGGTGGTTTCCCACCAATCGTAGCTGTACATGTCGTTGCCCTTGTTGTATTGGGATATGTCTTTGGTCTTGTAATCGTTACCGAAATAGGATGCGAGGGTGTTGACGATGTAATCTCTATCGGAGGCGTAGTCGCTTAAAGACCATTTGAAAAAGAAGTTAATTACTTTTCCAGTATCTTTATCGATATCGTATAGAAATTCTCCATCAATCCCGAGGAAGGTGACCTTCTCGCGTAAATCGGCCCCATCCTCTTTCGCGCTTGGAATTGCCTTTTTAACGTATTGAGCGGTCTGTCCGATATATTTCAATCGCTCTCGTACTTGGTCAAGCTCTTTATTAACGGCGTCATGGTCAAGCGGCGTTTTGGTTTCCGTGGGTGCGGCTACGGTCGTGATAATGGATGCTTGCAGAAGGGTGTACCCACCGTTTTTTGTCCTGCTGTAGGTGAAGCCGTTCCTGCTTGCCGCGCCCTGCTCATCGATTTCTTTGACGATTTCACCGACCGAATCCCAGTCAAGTGACGGGTCGCATGCCTCAATCATCGCCACAAGGAAGCGTGCCATCTTTTTGTCATAGCTACTTTGGTTGTTGTCGAGCATGACAACGATGCCGTAGTTGAGAGGTTCTGTATAGAGAAGGGTTGGGTCGAGGTTCTTGTCCTTCAGTGAAAAAGAGAGCTGCCCCGCCATCTCGTCATTCGAGTCATTAATTGAATAGACAGTCAGTTTGTAGTCGTATTCTTCGTGCACTGTAAAATCGCTGTCGTTAAGTTCTCGAAGTCTTTTTTCGAAAACCTTCGAGTAGGTGTCTGGGCATATGGTCAGCTTTTCGTTCTCCAGAAACGAGGTAACCTTCTCTGTCTTTTTCTCAATTGTTTTCTCGCAGCGAGAACATGTTTTGACATAGATCCTTTCGGAGAACGTGGAGTCGAATCCATCGTCTTTCCAGTCCTCGAGTTTGTGACCCAGCGGATCGCCCTCGGTTGCCCCGCATTCCTTGCAGGTCTTAGGTTGGGTGCAGGTCGCTTTCTTCCATTTATGAGTGTGGAAAATGTTGAGTGCTGCACTCGAGTTCGGTGCTGCGGCAAGGGTAGACCCTAAAGCAATCGCACAAACTAATACGAGGGCAATCGTAACTAAGAGGGCTAGTTGTTTGTTCGTTGGCTTCTTCATCCGCTCTCCTTCCAAAGGTATCCCGACAACCGTGGAAGGGGAGAAGCACGTCACTGCAATTAAGCGATGTGGAGGACACCTATCACAGTTACCACACCGCAAGGCTTCACATGCATATGCGAACAGACCTTGAAAGGCGGGTGCCCTCCAATTCGCCTGTTTGCATACGCAAAGCAGCAGCTATGCCATTGTGAAGCTCCATCCAAATATATGGATGTTGCGGTGTGGTAGATGAGATTGTATCAAGGGCATGGCAGATCATTTTGAGTAAAAGGGGAAACGGCAATGCTATTCGCCAATTATTGACAGCTATAAAGAGTGCCTATAGATAATGCATTTATAGCGTCTGGCGGTCTTCTCGATAGCATTGGCAATCATGCCTTGGTAATGCGCTATTTGCAGTGAAGGTAGACGGTCGGTGGAATTTCTTCTTTCAGTCATGTTGATATCAACTACATAGATGGGGTCTGCCAAGTAGAAGTTGAGGCCAAAGTGTAAAACACCCCGTATGCGCCAAAACAGACTGGGACAGGGGCTTACGAGGTAACGCATCTTCTGCAAGCTGGGAGTGCGCAAGAAAGTTAAGCCGCGTTATGGTGTATCCCAAAATTCATAACATTTGAGACATGAGAAATACCACTCCCCAAGCGAGTCTTTTGAATCAAATAGTGTCCTAAAAGATATTCCAAAAGTGTATGTCCCAATATAAAATACTAATAGGACTTTTGAGACATATAGGAATTGGAGGCACGCGATGAAGTTTCTCTACGCTCGCTGCTCAACAAAGGAACAGAACGAGGCAAGGCAGCTTGAATATGCGCACGAGCTTGGCTTAAAGGATAACCAGATATTTATCGATAAGGCTTCGGGCAAGAACGCTAATCGTCCCGCGCTGAAAGATATGCTCTCTCGTCTGCGCGAGGGCGATGAAGTCTATATCACTGAACTGTCTCGACTCGGTAGGAGTACTAAAGACCTAATTGACCTTATGGAGACCTTCGAACAGATGCATGTCGAGGTTCATAGCAAGAAAGAGGCTATCGATACAACCACTCCAGCAGGCAAATTGATATTCCATATGCTGTCAGCCATTGCTGAGTTCCAGAGGCAAATCATCCTTGAGAACGCCGCTGAGGGAAGGGAAGCGGCCATGAAACAAGGTGTGAAGTTCGGTAGGCCTAATGTTGACGAGGACGCTCTCAACATGGCTCTCTATCTATTTGAAAACGACAGAACGAAGTCGGTTAAAGAGATATGCGAAAAGACTGGCATTAGCAGAAGCACCCTATATAGGGAGGCCGAAAAAAGGGGAATAAAAAGGCAGTAATAATGCTTTAGAAAGAAGGTGCTGTTTGATGGACATTGCAAAGACATGTTTAGAAATTCTTAATCGGCTAGGGCCAATAGACGAAAAAGTGAAGCACGTAAACCTAGAGCTTGAATATGAACTCGGTAAAAACGCGTCTCGGCAGTATATGACCGCTGTTATGAATCGAAAAGTACGAGAAGATGGCTCTCAATTTGAAGTGGAGTCCAATCCAGTCCTTGCTGAAATATGGAAGGAGACGGAGAGGCAGCTAATAGAGTCAGACCAAAGGAGAGCAGCCAATCGAGCGGGCGGTCAGATAAAACGACAAAAAGAGCTAAAGGAAAATGACGAGAAGCAAGATGCCAAATCGGATGTGCTTGACTTGTTTTACCAGCCTCCAACACCGATAAGCCTTGAAGAGCGTGAAACGCATCCAGAGAAGAAGTATTACATTTCCGATGTAATCGATATGACCGAACTGAAACGCGGCAAACTGAACATTCTTTATTCGCCGCCAGGTACGGGCAAAACGACTTTCATCGAAAGGGAGCTTAAACGCTATGCAGACGATTTCGACGATGATCTGCTCTATTTAGCTCCACAAACATCATTGGTTGACCAGCTTAAGTTCAGAGGGAACCCAAAGAAGGTCTCACTTTCTAATGGCGGTTACTATATTGAATGGAAACAAGATGGTATTACTGCGATGACCTATTCTGCTTTCGGATATCGGATAGAAGAGGCCAGACGGGGAGGCCATTATTATTCAGATGATTGGTGGGGACGAGATTCAGTTATCTGTCTAGACGAGCTGTCTCAAGCAGTTCACCAATCCTTTTATGGTTCAAAGGACGTGAACTATACGGCGCTGGCATTAAAGGAACTTGTGAAGAGGACGAAAGACGATACAAATATTGTCGTTACGCTAAGCGCAACTCCGAAGGCCTCGATTGACTATTTTCGTTTTTGGAACAAGACTCATATAAACCTGCTTAAATCGGTGCGAGGGCTTGAGGGCTACCACAATAAAAAAGAAATCAGATTTATCGACCTTGACAGCGTGTTGTGCAGTGTTGATGAAAATGCTAAGGGGTTAGTTTATACAAAACATGTTAAACAAGTAAAAAGGGCAGTAGACTTGCTATGTTCGAGGGGTATTAGAGCGATGGGTATATGGTCGTTGAACAGGCAAGATGACCCAATGAACGAAGAGCAGATTAAAGTGAGAAATTATCTGGTTAAGAAAGAATGCTATCCAGATGATCTGCAGGTGCTCGTGGTAAATGGTGCATATGAGACGGGTATTAATATAAGACCAGAAAAAACAAAACTGGACTATGTGATAGTTAATGATTCGAATGATGAAACCATAGTTCAGGCTAGGGGAAGATACAGAAGCGATATAGAGACGCTTTATAAAAGGGTTTCAAAGAATGATGACAAAAAACCAGAACGGATAATTAACCATGAAGTTATCGAACCATACCTTGGGATACGACTCGATAAGAAAATGAAAGACGAGCTTCGTGGAAAACTGGGTTTTAAGGACGAGCAAGGACGTCTAATAGGGTGGAAAGCAACAGCGGAAGAGCTGAAAAAAGAGTACATCGTCCAAGATAAAAAGAGCGGCAGTCATCGATTCAGTTTGATAAGCAGAAAATAGCGATAGATAATTTGGGACAAATTTGTGATTCTTATATATATAAAAAGTGCAAATTTGTCCCATTTTCAGTTTCATGAATAGACGGTCAATTTCTTTTGCTCGACGGCCCGCGCGGCTTCGCCTTGCTCTACCGCACTTCATAATGAGCCCTTCGGTTTCATTACTGTGTTTAGGGAGCAAATTAATTTCTGTGGGAAGAGGGTTTCTTCTGCAGAGCAGATTGGGAACAGGATGAGAATAAATACTCAAATCAAAAAGGGCCGATAAGTCTTTTGGATGGTTGTGACATTTTAAGAGTAACGATGATACCTTGTTCAGTTCCCAGACGTATACAGAACGTAATGGTCTTCGCCGTCATAGTTTTGGAGAGCGAGGACGATTGCGTTGTCCTTTGCCCTTGCAAAGAAATAAGCGGGACGTTCGTTTAATTCTTTACTGAGATCGTTATTTGCTGCTTGGTTGAAGGCGGCGGTAAACTTTACCTCAGTATTGACAAGCGCTGTCTTCATCTGGCCATTCTCGTCCTGAACTTTGATTGCTTTAGTCGGGATTTGATTCAGCTCGTAAGTGTATTTGCGGGATGAGTTATTGATGTACAGATAGATGTATGTGGGAAGGTCAGTTGCTTCCTTGCGGCTGGCGACAAGGCTGGGGTGTGCTGAAGTTTGCATTTTAATCGGAGAGAAGAGCCATTCCTGAGGAAGGTCGGACTCTTCCAGCCTGAAGGGGTTGTCTCCGCCGTAAGTTTCCATGCTGTAGGATTTCTTCTTTTCGTCCTTAATATAGGTATCAAGTTCCTTGTCGGCTTTTTTCAATGCCTTGTAGACTTTGTAGTAACCATCGGTGTCAGAAGCATCCAGTGCGGCCTGCGCGTCTGTTTTTGCGGCTTCGATTTCTTTGGTATCGAACTGCTGGGCAAAATATGAGCTCAGAATTTCTTGAGAATGGCTGATTTCCTTGGTGATTTCGCTATAGAGAAGTTGGTCGTAACGTTTGTTTGCGCTCTTCAGTTCATCGTAGTTCTCAACTTCTTTTTTAAGCTCTTTATCAAGGGAGTCATACTGCTTGTTTGCCGAGTCGATGGCATCCTTTGATTCGATTGATACGGTGCCGATAGAGTCAATGGACTTCATCGTTGCAGACACCGAAGGGTCAGTGCATCCAGTGACGCTTAAGGCTAGGGTAAGCCCCACAACCGCGGCGAGGGGAGCAGATTGTTTCATGGTGTGCGTTCCTTCCTCCGACACTTGGTAAACGCTGTGGAAGGAGACTCATCCGAAGAGCGGAATGTGCAGCACGAAAAGGAGGAGTATCCACCCACAGTTGCTACACAGCTCCAAGCGCTTCGCGGTGGCACGAGTCAGCAAGGAGAAAGGGCAAATACCCCTCCTTGTCACTGACTTGGGTGTCTTCAGTTGTGAAGCGCGAGCATTAAAAAATGCTAGAGCTGTGTAGCAGGTACAACTCTAGCATGCTGATAAGCTATTTAGTCTATTGACCTGTTGAACGGTCGAAAAAGTAGGCTGTTGTGAAAAGCGGAACCATCTGGCCTGTCGTGCCTGAGCCTCTGTGAGTAGTAAAAAGGTAGTAGACCAGATGATTTGAATGGTTAATACGCCTGATAATCAGCGGTTACCTCGTCGAGCGACAGATGTTCCCATGGCAGATAAAAAGAACGCGTTGCACAGGGTTTCCTTTCTAGACAGGGCCGTACGGCCTGCGGTGGCACTGTAACACAGCCCTTTCCAATGAAGCCAACTGCGCAGAGTGGAGGATGACGCAGCTCACGCCCATCGTCTGATGTAAAGCGGGCAAAAACGTTTTCCACGAAGACAGGGGTGCTCAAGATTTCATGTGTTCCAGATACATGAAATCGAAGAAAAACGTGTATCTGAAATACACGAAATTGCACTGCTGAAGCTTCCAGGCGGATAAACACTACTTGTATGGGACGGTTTTCACCGGTTGCTCGCCACCTTGGGCTATGTTCGCTCCTATGCCTGCATCCGGAGCTGTGCTGATTGACGACGGCGCTCCCAGCGAGCCAGCTTAATCGTCACCAGCGTGAGGGCCCAGGCCACAAGCGAGAACGCGGCGCCCACTGCGCCCACGTACGCAATGCCAACGCTGCTTACCACGGCGCCGCCCACCGCGGTGCCAAACGAAATGCCGACGTTAAACGCCATGGGCTCAACCGAACTTGCGAGTACCATCGACTTGGGATGGCGGCTGCGTGCCACGTCCATAAAGTGCGTGATGCACGACACCGAGAACAGGTACATGAGCAGCGCCAAGCTAAAGACAAAGACCAGCGCGAGCGGCATGGTGCCGCCCACAGCAAACAGTCCGAGTAACGCCGCAGCCTGCAGCACAAACGTCACAAGCAGCGCCTTCATGCCAAAGCGCGCGTCGATCCATCCGCCCAGGATGTTCGAGATTAGGCAGAACACGCCGTAGGCCATAAGCGTGGTACTGGCTTCGACCGTGCCCATGCCCAGCACCTGTTCAAGATAAGGCGTCACGTAGCCGTAGAAAACGTAGACCGACCCCACGCCAAACAAAAAGATGAGCATGCCGGTGATGATGCTCGGCTCGCGTAGTAGACCCGCCTGCTCGCGAAAGGTGGCAGGCTCGTCGGTTTGCCCAGCGCGCGGCATAAACGCCACGAGCGCTCCGCAGATCAGAACGGCAAAGGTCAGCGTGCCGTACATGGCCACGTGCCAATCGAGCGTGTCGGCCACAAACTTGCCGATCGAAGTGACAAAGACCATCGCCACGGAAAACGCACCATATACCACCGAGATGGCAAGCGAAGTTTGCTGCGGGGACAGAAGCTCAGGGATGTACGTCACCCCCACGGCGAGCAGTGCGCCCGAGACGGAGCCCAGGACAATGCGCGAGATAAACAGCACCTGGAAGTTGGGCGCCAACGCCATGACCAGGTTGCCGAGCACAAAGACGATGCTGTAGCACACGAGCAGCTGGTAGCGGCGAAAACGCCCCGTGCTGAGCGCAAGCACTGGCGTCGCGATGGCGTAGACGAGCGCAAACACGCTGATGAGCTGGCCCGCGGTGGCAAGCGAGATGCCGAGCTCCGTCGCCAGGTCGCTCTCGATGCCGATGACCACGAACTCCGAGCAGCCGAGCGAAAATCCCAACAGCACGAGCAGCGCCAGGCAGAGCTTGGTGCGCGCGGGGGAGAGCGCGGCGGCGGTTGATGCTGTTGTGGACGAAGTTGCGGTGGTCAAAGCAGTTGCTCCCATGTTGCGTTATATGAGCTGGATTCAGTCCCTGCAACTCTACCAGAATGTGTCAGGTGCCCGCCCCCTTTGTCGCAGGCTGCGCTTGCCTGTATAGTCGCAATACAGGCGAAGATGGTCTCAGGTACATCGCGGGCGACGGGAGATCCCATGGGTGTGCACACGACAAAGGTTGCAGCGGGCGAGGGCAAGTTTGCGCTCGAGGAGGCCCTCGAGGCCCCCTCCATTCGCGTTGCCCTCGCAATGTGACAAAGGGGCAGTCCGTTTGTCACATTCCATACCTTAGAAACTTGCAAATTCTTCAAGTTTCTAAGGTAACATCTTATAAACTTGCAAAAAATGCAAGTTTATAAGATTTCATGTCTGGTCGGGCGCTAGGGAGACTCTATGGATATCGTTCGCCGAAGCCGTTATCTTGATCGACTCATTGCTTTTCAGGATACCGACCTCATCAAAATCGTGACGGGCATACGCCGTTGTGGCAAATCAACGTTATTGGACATGATGAGGGACTATCTGGCGCAACAGGGGGTGCCAGCCGAGCGTTTGCTGACCTTTAAGATGGAATCTCTAGAGTACGCGGGAATTACGGATTATCTGACGTTTTATCGTATGGTCCGGGAGCGCATCGACGGCATCGATCATCCCTACCTGTTCTTTGACGAGCTCCAGAATGTCGAAGGTTGGGAAAAGGCAGTCAACTCACTCCGAGTGGATTTGCCGTGCGATATCTATGTCACGGGCTCCAATGCCTTTTTGCTATCGAGCGAGCTCGCAACGCTTATCTCGGGCCGATATGTCGAGGTCAAGATGCAACCTCTCACGTTTAGCGAATATCTTGATTTTCGCTCGATTGATGCGGTCGCCGCTGAAGGGCTTGGTGAGAGGGTCGAACTTGTTTCCAAGACGGGCGATCGCCTTAATTCAAATACCGTGCTTGAGCAGTACATAACCTATGGCGGCATGCCGTTTCTGGCCCATGATGAGCCGAGACGTGAGCTGTGCCGCGACTATATCCGTAGCCTCTACCAGACGATCGTCGCGCGCGATATCCTGTCGCGTGCGACGCGTAGGGGTCGCGGAGCTATCACCAAGCGCGATGTTCTCGAGCGGCTCTGTGCGTATCTGGCAGACAACATCTCCAACCAAACCTCGGTCAACAAAATCGTAGGGACGCTCAACGAATCGGCAGGCGGTAAGACCAACGCATCGACGGTGTCGGCATATATTGACGCTCTGGAAGAGACATACCTGTTTACCAAAGTAAAAAGGTATGACATCAAGGGGCGGGAGCTTCTTAAGACAGGCGGTAAATATTACATAGCTGATATGGGAATTCGCAGCTATCTTGACGGATATAGAGGTAGCGATAGCGGAAGGATGCTCGAGAACGTTATCTACAACCAGCTTGTATTTGAAGGATACGAAGTGTTTTGCGGCCATCTGCGCGCGGGGGAAATCGACTTTGTCGCAATCGGCGAGGGGTCGGACCGCAAATATATCCAGGTTACCGAACGGATCGATGCCGAGGCGACGAGAGAACGCGAGCTGCGACCGCTCAAGCTAAGCACGCTAGGAAAAATTCCTGATTCGTATGAGAAGATCCTGATTGTCAGGGATGGCGACCATCCAACGGACATCGATGGCATCAGAATCGTGGGGGCAGTCGACTTCTTGTTGAGAAAAAAGATTACCCGCGGCTAAACGCAAACAGATCCGTTTCGATGCGACAAAGGAGCAGTCCTTTTTCGCGTTCCGTGCGAGCCCTCGTGTCGTCTGGGGGTATAAGGCTGGCAAGTGTTTATTTGCGAGGCCAAGGGGGCGCCCCGTATGGATATCGATGACTTTGAATGGTGGTATAGCGAGGGCGAGGCTCCGGACGAGGAGTGGGACGAACCCGCGCCGCGTGACGTGTCGAGCGACGAGGACGAGACCGGCAACGATGCCGCTGTCGAGCCTGATGCCGCCGAGCCCCTAACCTTTGAACAGGCCTGGGCCCAGGCCGAGGCCGACGAGGCTAAGGCCGATGCCACGGCCACACTCGGTGAGCCGGCCGACATGTCCATCTCGCCGGCCAAAACCCCGCAGCCGCGCCATAACATCGACCCCGGCAGCACGGCATCCTTCAGCATTCTCGACGTGCCCGCGCAAGGCGCCCAGGCGCCTGCGCCCACGCATCGCCCCGACCTGGCTCGCGAGGAAGACGCGGGCCGCCGCTCACCACTCGGTCCCATCCTCATCGCCTTCATGGCCGGCGTCATCGCTTGCTCGGCGATCGGAAATGTCTGGAGCCATGTGGAGCAACAGCGCAAAGATGCTGCCAAGGTCGAGATGTCTGTCGAGCAATCGCTCAGCCGCACGCGTTCGGTGCATGTGTCGGTCGAGGTCAAGGACGGCGCGACGTGGGACACCGCCCGCGGCGACAGCCAGATGCTCATCCACATCGTGGGCCGCACGCTCAGGGGGCAGGCGATTGACGAGTATCAATATGTCAACTCCGCTGGCGACGGCATCGAGCTCAAGCCCGGCGACTACGAGCTCACGGTCGACGAGCCGCCCGTCGCCACCGATGGCACGCGCTTCCGCGCCTCAAAGCGCATGGTTCCCGTGAGCTTTAACTCGCAGGCGCCCGATACGGTCGACAGCACGCCGCAGGGCGGGTTCGACCTTTACGCAATCGCTCAATAACTGTGCCTGCCGCTTCTCCTTGCCGCCAAGAGTGGCACAATAGCCCTCGACACTATTGTTTACTTTTGGAGGAAGTAGCATGTCCACCGTCACCACCATCAAGCGCGGCGGCCTCACCGCGGCCATCGATTCCATGGGCGCCCAGCTCACGAGTCTTGCCCTCAACGGCAATGAGTATCTGTGGCAGGGCGACCCGGCCTTTTGGGGCAAGCATGCGCCCATCCTGTTCCCCATCGTGGGCTCACTGCGCAACAACACGGCGACGTCTGCGGCCGGCACCTGCGAGATGCCGCGCCACGGACTCGCGCGCATCGTTGAACACAAGCTGGTCGAGGTCTCCGAGGACGGCTCGTCCGTCACCTACGAGATCACCGATACGCCCGAGTCGCTCAAGGCTTTCCCCTTCCACTTTAAGCTCAACATGACCTATGCCCTGACCGGTGACGCCACGCTCACGCAGACCTTTGCCGTCACCAACACCGGCGACGTGGACCTGCCGTTCTCGGTGGGCGGTCACCCTGCATTTAACGTGCCCGCTCCCGGTGCCGAGGACGAGGCATTCGAGGATTACGAGCTGGCATTTACCGAGGCTTGGACCAACGAGGCCCCCATCATCACGCCCGATGGCCTCATGACGTTCGAGGGTAGCTACAAGGCTCCCGATAACTCGGACGTGCTGCCCATCACGCACCGCAGCTTCGATAACGATGCCATCATGTTCACCGATACCCCGGGCTCCACGCTCACGCTGCGCGGTCGCAAGTCGGGCCATGGCGTCAAGATCGACTTTGAGGGCTTTAAGTACATCGGCGTGTGGTCTGCCGCCAATGACGCCCCGTTTGTGGCGCTCGAGCCCTGGACCGGTCACACCACCATGGACACCGAGGACGACGTCTTTGAGCACAAGGTCAACACCATCACGCTGGCGCCGGGCGAGACGGACGTCCGCAGCTTTAGCGTCACTTTGCTCTAGAGGTTCCGCCGTTCTGACGAACGGCGGGCCGGTCGACGCTGCGCGCCATCCAGAGCGACAATTTGTCATTCAAAAGGCAAGGCATGACCAGAAGGTCTATGCCTTGCCTTTTTCATGCCTAGTCGTTGGGGACGTTCTTGTTTGACTAGTCGTTTAAGAACGTCCCCAACGACTACCAATCGTTTTCAGTTCGTTAATTTGTATATATGCATCTTATATATGCATCTGCTGGAAGTGACGCTGAGCGGTATCCTGTTAAGTCGTTAGCGTACGATTCAACAGGGAAGGCAGATTATGCATTCTCCCCAACAGTGCGATGCGCAGCGCCAGCCGGTATGCAGCCGTCGCATCTTTTTGGGTAGCGCTCTCGCTGCGAGCGCTTCCGTCGTCGCCGGCGCGCTCGCCGGCTGTCAGCGCCCGTCCACGCTCAAGGTGGTTCAGCCCACGACGGGCGGTGGTCGCGACGACCTGTCCGATTCCGTGATCGGCAAGGATAAGATCCGCATCGGCATGGAGGCGGCCTACGCCCCGTACAACTGGCAGGTTTCCGAAGCCAGTGAGTTCACCATCCCCATCGACAACGTGCAGGGCGCCTATGCCGATGGCTACGACGTGCAGATCGCCAAGATCGTCTGCAAGGCCCTCGGTGGCGAGCCCGTTGCCGTCAAGCAGAGCTTCTCGGGCCTTATCGATTCGCTCAACAACGGCCAGATCGACCTCATCATCGCCGGTATGAGCGCCACGCCCGAGCGCGAGGAGTCGGTCGGCTTCTCCGACCCGTACTTCATTGGCTACTTTGGCCTGTTCGTAAAAGAGGGTTCCCCCTACCAAAACGCCACCAAGCTTAGCGACTTTAGCGGTGCCACGGTGCTCGGCCAAAAGGACACCATGCTCGACACCGTCATCGACGAGATCCCGGGCGTTGTGCACAAGAACCCGGTCGATTCGGTTCCCACGGTGTTCTCGAACCTGCTGCAGGGCACGTGCGATGCCGTGACCTATAACACCGAGAACGAGAAGGGCTATATGGCCCAAAATCCCGGTATCGTCCCCATCCATTTTGCCGAGGGCGAGGGCTTTAAGCAGGAGGTCGCGGCAAACGTCGGCTGCCGCAAGGGCTCGGACAAGCTGCTTAAACTCATCGACAAGACACTCAAGGGCATTAGCCAAGAGGAACGCGACCAAATGTGGGACGCGTGCCTCGATCGTCAGCCGGCATAGGGAGGCAGCATGAAAACCATCAATCGTCTGGCCTCCTTTATCAAGGCCGACCATCGCTATGTATATCTGGGCACGAGTGTTATCGCGGCGCTCGGCCTGGCGTTTAGCCAACGTAACCCCACGCCGCTGAGCTTCTTGGCGCCCACCAGCATTTTCCAGGACTGCCTTTGGGCGATTCTTTGGGCCTGGCTCGTCGTATCGGCGGCGGCGCTGGCCACCAAACTCATGCACTGGAGCGACTATCGCGAAACGTCGCCGTTTGCTTCCGAGCGCTTCCGTCGCGGCGCGCGCCTGGGCAGCTATGTCGTGGTCGCCATCGCGGCGATCTTCTTTATCGACCGTTGCGTCATGTCGTTTATCGACCTGGTGCAGGTGAGCATTGTCTCGGACTCCAACCCCAGCGACTTTTTGTCGAGCCTGGTCTACATGACCTACAAGAGCGGCGACTTCTTTATCCGCGGCATCGAGATCACCATCGCACTTGCGACCTTCGGTACCGTCATCGCCTTTTTCCTGGCGCTGCTCTTTGTGTTCCTGCGTATTCAGACGTTCGACCGCGTGGATAACGATCTCACGCGCTTCTTTAAGAGCATCGGCCGCGGCTTTGCGACCGTCTACTCTACCATCGTGCGCGGCACGCCCATGATGGTCCAGGGCCTGCTCATCTATTACGCGGGCTTCACCGTTTTGCGCGGCATGGGCTTCGAGACCGCCCAGGCCAACCAGATTTGGAGTACCTTCACCGCCGGTCTCGTCACCATCTCGCTCAACTCCACCGCCTACATGATGGAGGTCCTGCGCGGCGGCATCGAGTCCATCGATCCCGGCCAGGCCGAGGCGGCGCGCTCGCTGGGTCTGTCGCAGTGGCAGGCCATGCGCAAGGTCGTGTTCCCCCAGGGTATTAAAAACGCGATCCCCGCACTCACCAACGAGCTCATCATCAACATCAAGGATTCGTCGGTGCTTTCGGTCATCGGCGTGTTCGACCTCATGTACGCCACCACCACCGTCGCCGGCGTGTACTACCGCCAGATGGAGGTCTACTGCGTGGCGCTCGTGGTCTACCTGATCCTGACGCTCGTGGCGAGCCGCCTGCTCGAGGCCTTTGGCAAAAAGCTCGGCGCCGAGGCCCCGGCAACGCTGCCCAGCTCCAACTAGGCTCAAGACGAGGAGAATCATCATGGCAGATATCGCCACTACCGGCACCGCGGCCGCCGCACAGACCAATGAGCCGCTTATCCGCGTCGAGGGCCTGCGCAAGAGCTTTGGCTCGCTCGAGGTGCTTAAGGGCATCGACCTGTCCGTTAACCCCGGCGAGGTCGTTACCATTATCGGCGCCTCGGGCTCGGGCAAGTCGACCTTCCTGCGCTGCCTCAACCTGCTCGAGACCCCGGACGCGGGCCACATCTGGTTCCACGGCCAGGACCTCACGGCCGAGCGCTGCAATATCAATAAACTCCGCGAGGACATCGGCATGGTGTTCCAGGGCTTCAACCTGTTCAACAACATGGACGTGCTCGACAACTGCACGCTCGCGCCCGTCACGCTCAAAAAGATGAGCAAGGCCGAGGCCGAGAAGGTCGCGATGGAGCATCTAACGAGCGTGGGGCTCGAAAAGTTCGCGCACGCCGCCGTGGGTCGCCTGTCCGGTGGTCAAAAACAGCGCGTGGCCATCGCTCGTGCCCTGTGCATGAATCCGCAGATCATGCTGTTTGACGAGCCGACCTCCGCGCTCGACCCCGAGATCGTGGGCGAGGTGCTCGAGGTCATGCGCAAGCTCGCGGCCGACGGCATGACCATGGTCGTCGTCACGCACGAGATGGCCTTTGCCCGAACCGTGTCCGACCGCGTGGTCTTTATGGACAAGGGCGTGGTGCTCGAGGACGCCGCGCCGGCCGAGCTCTTCGGCAACCCCAAACACCAGCGCACCCGCGAGTTCCTCTCTCGTTATCTCGAGGACAAATAACCGACCGCAAACGCTTATGTGGCAGGGCCGCTCCGGTGGGGCGGCCTTTGTCGTCACAATCGAAAGGATGTCATGGCCGAGGTTTGGCGCTTCTTTGCGCGTGAGGACGATTTTGCCGATTTGGATGAAACTGGCGCGTGCGAGCGTCTGGGGCGCGTGCTGTCGTTTCCGACCATCTCGAGCATGGATGCCGAGGCGGTGGACTGGCAGCCGTTCGACGACCTGCGCGCCTATATGCAGCAGGCCTGGCCGCACGTATTTGCGGCGGGCGAGGTCGAGCTTATCGACCATTCGCTATTGGTGACACTTAGCGGTTCCGACCCTGCCCTCAAGCCCGTTATGCTCATGGGCCACATGGACGTGGTCCCCGTGGTGCCGGGTACCGAGGCCGACTGGACGCACGCCCCCTTTAGCGGGCACGTGGACGACACCTACATCTGGGGCCGTGGAGCGATCGACATGAAGGACCAGGTCGCAGGCATTCTCGAGGCTGTCGAGTATGCGCTGGCGCACGGTTGGCAGCACGAGCGCGCGCTGTTCCTGGCCTTTGGCCAGGACGAGGAGACAACGCAGTACGGTGCAGGCGCCATCGGCCGCGCGCTCGAGGAGCGCGGTGTTGAGCTCGAGTTCCTGATCGACGAGGGCGACTACCGCATCGTTTCGGATGCCGAGTACAGCGCGGGCGAGGGTTGGCTCATGCACGCCGACCTCGCGGAGAAGGGCTATGCCGATATCGTGCTCAAGACGAAGAGTGAGGGTGGACATTCTTCTAACCCCTACGGCGGCACGTCGCTCGAGGTGCTCAGCCGTGCCATCACCGCAATCTGCAATATCGAGTGGCCGACGCGCGTGACCGATTTGCTTGCCGCCCAGCTCGTCGAGCTGGGGCTCTATACGGCGGATGAAATTGCCGCCAACGGGGGCGCCATTGTCCGCGATTGCCTCGCCAGCAAGAAGCTCTATCCGCTGGTGACGACCACCTGCGCACCCACGCAGATCGAGGGTGGCAGCACCGGCGCCAACGTAATGCCGCAGGATATGTGGGCCAACATCAACTTCCGTATGCTCGAGGGCACGAGCGTGGCCGATGTTGTGGCGCGCTGCCGTGAGGCGGTTGCCGGGGCGGACCTTGCCGGTCGTGTCGAAGTGGAGCTAGGCCCCGGCAGCTCCGAACCCTCGCCGTCCCCGCGCATCGGTGGCCCCGGCCTCGAGGCGGTTCGCTCCATCGCCGCCCGCTATTTCCGTGATCCAAAGGGGACGGAGGAAAATGGATCATTCGAGCCAGTGGCAATTGTGCCCTCGACCGTGATCGGTGCGACCGACGCTGCCAACTACCAGCACATTTGCCCTGAGTGCATTCGCTTCTCGGCCTTTGTGGTTGATGACGACGAATGTGATCGCGGCGTCCACGGCACCAACGAGCGCATCACCCGCCGCGCCTACCTCCAGGGCATCCGCTTCCTCGTCGCTCTACTCCAAACGCTCTAAAATGTGACAAAGCGACAGTCCCTTTGCTAGTCGTTGGGGACGTTCCTTAACGACTAGTCGGTAAGGAACG
>JAXJMO010000078.1:0-31497 GCA_036313175.1 Collinsella sp.
CAGGGCGACGCCCAGGACGGGCACGTTGGCGTAGGAGCACAGCAGGAAGCCCAGGAAGTAGAAGGGCACGAGCTGCTTGGTGAGCACCAGGCGGCCGAGCATGGCGAAGCCCATGGCAGGCAGGAAGTTGGCGGCAACGCCAAAGCCAGCAAGGACAAAGGGCGGGATGAAGTCGAGCAGGCCCTGGATGGCGTCAGCACCCAGATAGAACGACAGCGAGCACAGCAGGAACGCCATGATGATACCGGTCAAACCGATCAGGAAGTGCATCGCATAGACACCCTTAAGGTTGCCCTGGCCGGAGTAGACATCAGCGCGGTCGACCAGGATCGGCAGGGCGGCGTTAAGGATGTTCTTGATGGCAAGGCACAGCGTGGCGATGGGCATGGCAAGCGCGATGGCTGCCTCGGTGCTCTGGCCCAGCTGGATAGCGAAGGCGCAGGCGAGCACGCCGCCGATCGTCTCATCAGGCGGCACGTAGGCGCCGATGGAGATCGAGCCCATGAACAGCAGCTCCAGACTCGCACCGATCGCGAGGCCGGACTGCAGGTCCCCCAGCACCAGGCCCACGAGCGGGCACAGGACGATGGGGCGGAACGCGTAGAGCGTACCGAGCTGGCAGTCGAACTTACCAAATGCGGCGATAAGTCCGATGAGGATTGCTTGGGTAAGCATACATCCCCCTTTCCATATAGGACACTACGAAGAGCTCAGACTCTTCGAAATTGAACGCCTAGAGCACGCTGGCGCAGTCGACCTTGGGGTCATCGGCCAGGGGTCGAATCTCGACCTCAACGCCACGATCCAGCATCTCGCGCACATCGGCTTCCTCGGCCGCGGTCAGGAAGATCTGACGAGAGACCTGACGAGCGTCGGGACGCTTCTCGTCCTTGGGCTTGGTGTTGCCCAGGTTGACCGACTTGATCTGCGGGCAGCCCTCAACAAGCTGCTTTGCCTCAGCGATAGTGGCGACGCAGATGATCATCTTGTACTTGTCGGTCACGCCCGAGTTGATAGCTTCGATTGCATGCTCCATATCTTTGATGACGAGCTTGCAGCCGGCAGGCTTGCCCATCTTGAGCGTCGTCTTCCACACCGGGTCGTTAGCGACCTTATCGCCCACGCAGAAGATGCAGTTGGAGCCAAGGCCCTGAACCCAGGAAACTGCGACCTGGCCATGAAGCAGGCGATGGTCAACGCGAAGTAGCTGAATCATAATGTGACCCCCCAAAGGTCTTGTGCCGTCATACGGCGTGTCAGTAGGTGCTGCGGATTAGAACTCTTCCTCCTCCTCGTCATCGACCAAAAGATCGTTGACAAACTTCACGCGCGTATCGTCCGCAGCGACGATGGCGCGAATCGTCTCCTCAACCGGCGCCGACTCGTCAGAGAACAGCAGCTGGATGAGCAGAGGAAGGTTCATGTTGGTAACGAGGTACGTGCGGGGACGCGTCTGGACGATCTTGGTGAACTCGTTGTTAACGCTACCGCCAAAGAGGTCGGTGCAGACAACGACATCATCGTCGGCAGACATGCCTGCCAGCAGTTTTTGGGCCTCCTCGGCCACGTCCATGCGGCCATCGACGAACATCGAAAGATCGTGGACGTTGTCGCGAGCGCCCGAGAGCAGCTCGACGCTCTCCTTGATGCCGGTGGCGAAGTGCGCATGGCTGGCGATGATGTACTGTCTCATTCTGTGTTCCTCTCAATAGCCCGGCACGTTCCCGCACCCGTTTTCTTTAGTAGTCGAACTGGTGATAGTAGCGACGATACTTGAGGTTGTGCTTGGTGACCGTCTCGTAGTAGCGAGCCAGGCGGTCGGTCACGAGCACCGTCAGAATCCACGGGGAGACGATGACGCGGAACTCGTCGTCAAGGCCGGGGATCGCGAACTCGGCGGTATCGATGATGTTGATGTCGGTGTCGCCGGTCACGCCGCGGGTCAGGAAGGCGCGGACGCGCTCGTCGAGCTTGCGGTTCTCGTCCTCGCCCATGAACAGGAACACGGGGACGCCCGGCTCCACGAGCTCGAGGGTGCCGTGGAAGAAGTCGGCCGAGGTGATGTAGCGGGTGCGCTTCCACTGCATCTCCTCGAGGATGCACATCGAGAACAGGATCGTCTCGCCCCACAGGGCGCCGGAGCCGATGAACATGGTGTAGGGGGCCAGGGCGTACTTCTTGGCGAGCTCCTCGGCGCGCGGCTCGAAGCGCTTGCGGATGTCGAGCATGTCCTTCCAGATGTCCTTGGTCTGCTCGATAAACAGATCGAACTTGGGGAAGCAGCCACGGCGATTGAGCAGGCGCAGGCCGAAGCAGTCGGCGAGGTAGTAGCCCTTCTCGCAGCCGCCCGAACCATGGTCAGAAGCCATGGCGACGCAGTTCTCGGCACCCACAGCCTGGCCGATGGGGCCCTCGGGCTTGGTCATGGCGTAGACGCGCACGCCCATGCCCTTCATCTTCTTGACGGCCTCGAGGACCTCGGGGGTGGTGCCGGACTCGGAGGCGGTGAGCACGACGGACTTCTCGGTCATGCGCTTGTGGCCCATGGCGTTCCACTCGGCGGCGTGGATCAGGTAGACCTCGAGGTCGCGGTCGCCGAACTTGTTCATGAGGTACTCGAGCTGCATGAGCTCGTCCCAGGTGCCGCCAACGCCCATCAGGAACACGGCGTCGTAGCCCTCGTCGGCAACCTTGTCGGCGAGCGCGGTCATCTTCTTGCCGGTCTCGTAGAGCGCCTTGCCGTCCTCGAGATAGCCCTCCTGGTCGAAATGCATGATCTCGATCTTCTCGGTTTCCTTCATTTGTCTCTCCTTTCTGGGGTTGTTTCCACATCCCCCATGCCAACGGGCATCAAAACCCGCTTACATTCCGTAACACTCGGCCGCTTTGGCCTTAAGCGCATTGACTGACTCTTCGTAGCCCTCTGCCTTGACCTCCATTTGCTTGGAGACAGCATCGAGATACGGGTGCACGTCCCATGACTTCAGACGCTCGGCTATCATGGCCGCAATCGTCTGGAAGAACACAAGATTGGGAATTGCGCTGAGCAGCGGAGCCACCTGAGGCACCGCAACCTCGTGAGCCCTACCCTTGGGATGGGCCGTGAGCAGCACCGTTTTTGTCGTAACGTTCGATAGCGCATCAGCGATATTCGCAAGACGCTCCGACCCCTGCGGATCGTCGACGATAAACACCAGATAGCCCGGAACGATCTGCATCTCGGGACCGTGGACGAACTCCTCGCCTTCGTGATGCATGGCAGGAATCTTGATGGTCTCGCTCAGCTTGAGGGCCGCCTCTTCGGCAACGCCATAGTTGGGGCCGTTGCCGACGACCATGGCGGGCGTGTGCTCAGAAAGCTCGAGCATGTGGTCTTGGACATATGCCTCGGCGGTCTTGCACATCACGGCATTGGCCTGGATAGCCTCACGCAGGTCGTCAAGACGCTGGGCAACGCCCTTGGCGTCAATCGTTCCGCGCGCCTGACCGCCGTAAATACCAAAGAGCACCAGGTACTCAACGAGCACCTCGACGCCCAGAGTCACAAAGTCCACCGACTCGACGCCCACACCGTAGTCAAGAACGATGTCAGCGTGTTCCTTGATGGGTGCCTCGACGTTTGCCGTGAGCGCAACTGCAGCCATATCGTGTGCGCGCATGTAATCGAGCGCCGCAATCGTATTGGTCGAATAGCCACTCTGCGAAACGGCAATGTTGAGCACATGCTGCGGATAGGTGTGTTCAAAATCGACGAAGGCCTCGGGCGTCACAACGGACACCTGCATTTGCAGGGCATCTTGCAGGTAATCGCGGGCGCAATCGGCGGCATGGCGCGACGAACCCGAAGCAACGATGCGCAGCGCGTCAAAAGAACCGGACTGGAAAATATCAACGAGCTGCGCTACCAGCTCAGACGAACGCTCGAGGTTCTCCCCCATACGCACATGGGCAAGCTGAACGTAATCGAGCATCTTCATCGTCTCACCTCGTAACAAATCATTAGTATTTGATACCAATCACAGTTACAGGTTACGGCTTTTTGATACCTCTTTGTCGATTAATTTATCCCCATCGGCGAACGGTCGATTTTGAGCCCTGTAAGGTTGTATATACAGCTGACCCAACGATCAAAACTGGTTAGTTTCCCAGCCGTTATTCACAAAATACCAGCTAGTACGTATAGGTGTAGCCGCCCGTATCGCCACGATTGAAGGACTTTACATACTCGATAGCCTGACCGCTCGCGTCATAGCTCACGCATTCCAAAAGCAAAACAAGATCGCCCTGTTCCAGTCCAAGGAGGCCGGCATCTCGTGCGCCCAGCGCTTCGATATCGAGCTTTTCCTGTGCCATGACTGGCTTTCGGCCCAGCATCTCATAGGTCTCGTACAAACTGAAGACCGACACGTCAATATCTTCGATGGTTGGGAACAGCAGGCAGGGAATCAGCGCCGTCTCAATCGATACGGGGCTACCGTTTATGCAGTTCAGGCGTCGAACGGAATAGAGCAGGTCGTCCTCGGCGATGCCAAACAGGTCGGCGTAATATGGCCCCGCATAACGCTTGGAACGCGCGAGAATACGGACGGACGGCTCGCCGCCCGAAGCACGGACCGATTCACGGAAACCGACCGTGCGTTCAAAAAAAGCAGGTACTTTCTGCGCCACAAAGGCACCTTTTCCCCGAACACGGCGAATCTGCCCGCGCCGAACCAGCTCATCGACAGCGCTTCGGATGGTCAAGCGTGTCGTACCAAATTCCTCGGCAAGGTCTTTTTCGGACGGAATCATGGAACCCGTGGGATATATACCGCGCTCGATACGTTCCTCGATGCGGCGTCGAATGCGCATATAAACCGGGGTGGCATCTACTGTTTCAGCCATTGTTCACCTGCCACGCTCCTCATGCCGTTCTCTTCGCCGTTATCGGCAAAGCGGAACTTTGTGGGCAAAATCACCGATTTGCAATGCTCCACAAAACGCATGTCCTTATCGAATTCGATCGAGCTCTCATAGAACACCGGCGTTCCCTCTTCTTGCTGGAGCAGCTCGGCCTCTTCGGCGTTCAAACGCGAGATGGAGATATGCTCACGTCCATGCTCAACACGCACGCCACCTTCTTTGAGCAAGACATCGTAAAGGCTCTCACACTCAAAATCGTGCTCGGGAAGCGCGGGGCACAGGGACAGGTTAACGTGAGCGGTCTCGATTGACGCCGGCTCGCCCTCTATAAGTCGAATGCGCTGCATGCGGAGTAAAGGAGCGCCCACAGCCACCCCAAGCTTGTCGGCAAGCGCCTCATCCGCCTCGATGGTCCCGGTGGAAACCAGACGAGAAGAGGGGTGCAGGCCGGCAGTCCGCACAGCATCGGAAAAGTTATACGTTTCCTGGAAGATATTCAGCGGCTTGGGAGGACACACATACGTACCCGATCCGCGACGGCTCTCGAGCGTTCCACACGAGATGAGCCGCGTGATACCGGCGCGCAACGCCGTACGCGAAACGCCAATCTCTTCGCACAGCACGCGCTCAGCCGGCAGGCGATCGCCGCCGGCAAGCTGGTGGTGCTGGATATACCAAAGAATTCCCTCAACAGCACGATCTTTGGGGGGAATTGCATAAGATTCGCCTGCCATTGCACAGACTCCTCATTCAGAAACGTATGCCGCCAAAATTAGACCAGCCCTCCCATGGCATCAAATTCGGCCTTGATCTTCTCGGCGACATTCCGATACGACTTATATAGACTTGAATCGCGTTTGACTTCGTCGGTCATAACGGGAATCTCTAATTTGGAAACCTCGTCTTTTCCCGTCTGAACCGCCACAACAACGCCCATACCAAGACACATATTACGCTTGGCAGCGTTTATTTTCGCCGCCTTGGCAGGATTTGCCAGGATACGCTGGGCAAATTCCTGTTTTGAGGCCACTTCCTCGGCCTCCGGATCGCCCGCCTCGGCCACTTCGCACTGCAACACATCCGCATAGTCAAAAATCTTCGGCTCGCCGCCGCGCTGATGCACGGCCCACTTGCGGCGCGTGGCATCCTGGTAGATAGCCGGCAAAAACGTAAACCGCGGCGGGTCCAAAATCGTATCCGTGATGGTAAACACATCGGGATCAAAGGCATCCTGCGGGTTTTTCTTCTTGAACAGCCCCATATCAGCCTCCCGTACTAGCATTAAACAACTCAAGCCGAATATAGCACCAATTTCAAGCTCACGCTTTATCACATCGGTGCGCGGCGTCTATGGCTCGCCCAGCGGAAGGGTTCACAGACGAGGGCCGGGGTGGGGTGCTTGGTTTTGGAAGTGGGCTCCGCGAACTTCTCAAAACAAAGTATGCCTCCCCGGCCTCGCCGGCAAATAGCGGACACTCCGCATGCAATCTATGCAAACAAACAAGTGCGCTTAGCTATATTCGGTAAGATCAAGCACACTGCCCTTCACGATAAGCGCCGGTTCCAGAACGACCTCTTCGGCACGCTTACCGCCCCTACCGGCAAGACGCTTGGACATGCAGGCAAAAGCATGCTCCGCAAGGACACCGGGATCCTGCTCAATCGCAGTCAGCGCCGGCTCAAAGAGAACGTCGGCCGCCGAGTTGTCATAGCTTACGACCGAGATATCGCCCGGGATGCTCTTCCCCATCTCGTGCAAGCGCTTGAGCAGACCGAGGGCAATGTTATCCGAGCTTGCAAACACGGCGGTGGCATCGGTTGCAAGCACGGCCTCCGAGGCCTCGTAGGCGCTCGGGATGTAATATTCGCTCTCAAACTCCAGGCGCGCGTCGATGGGCAGTCCCACCTCGCGCAGCGCGCGCTCGTAACCGGCGAGTCGCTCGCGGCCCGTATTGGAGCGACGCGCGTTAACCAGACAGGCGATGCGGCGATGACCCTGCTCAATCAGATACCGCGTAGCCATGTAGCCGCCCATCTCGTGGTCGAACATCACCTTGTCGCACTCGAGTCCCTCAATGGCACGGTCGACCATCACGGCAGGGATAGGCAGATGGCTCACTTCCTCGCGCAGGGCGCGATCGTCGGAGAACTCGTCACCCACCACCAGAAAGACGCCGTCGACGCCGCGCGTCACCAGCTGGCGTAGCAGTTCCAGATCGTCATCGGCGCTTCCACCCGAGCTGGTAATAAAGAGTGCATAGCCGTCTTCACGGCAGCGCTTTTCCAAGCTGCCGGCGAGCGAGGCAAAAAAGCGACTCTCGATATTGGGAACGATCAGGCCTAAGGTGCGCGACTCGCGCATAACCAGGCTACGCGCGATCTGGTTGGGAACATAGTGGTTGCGCGCCGCAACCTCCTTGATGAGCCTGCGGTTTTCTTCCGAGATGCGACAGGGCCGATTATTGAGAACAAGCGAGACCGACGAAGGGGAAAGCCCCACCTCCTGGGCGATCTGCTTGAGGGTGACTTTGTTGGCCATCTCGCTCCTTCCGGGTTTACGCGCAATCTCTTGAAAGTATAGCGACTGCCCATCTACCTCGGTGATAAACACTTTACCAATCCGGTGGACGGCTGTTTTATCGCCGCCAGCGCACCAAATCCGTCCAGGTGGGGTATATTGCAATCGATCGATGACAACAACCACCAAAAGGCGGATATTCGTATGCACGAGAACGACTTTTTTAACGAGGACCTGCTTTGCGCGCTCGCCGGCGTTGCCGGCGAGGACAACGTACTCATGAGCGAGCCCATGCGCGAGCACACCACGTTTAAGATCGGCGGCCCGGCCGATGTCTTCGTCACGCCCGACACCGAGCAGGGCCTCGTCGCCACGCTCGATACCTGTTATCGCTGCGATCTGCCACTCACCATCGTGGGCAACGGCTCCGACTTGCTCGTCGGTGACAAGGGCATCCGCGGCGTCGTCGTAGCGCTGGGCAAGGGCCTCTCCGACATTACGGTCGACGGCACGCATGTCACGGCAGCAGCCGGCGCCTTGCTTTCCGATGTCGCCGCGGCGGCAGCCGAGGCCGGTCTCACCGGTATGGAGCCCATCTCGGGTATCCCCGGATCGGTCGGCGGCGCCTGCTACATGAACGCCGGTGCCTACGGTGCCTGCATGGCCGACGTGCTGGAGTCCGTACGGGTCTACAAGCCCGCACGCGTCCTCGACGATGGCACCCGCGGCAGCGGCAATATCATTGAGTTCGATGTCGATGAGCTCAACCTGGGTTACCGCAAGAGTCGCATTGCCGACGACGGCTTTATCGTGCTCTCGGCAACCTTCAACCTCGCCCCGGGCAACGCCGCGATGATCAAGGCCGACATGGACAACTACCGCCAGCGCCGCGAGGACAAGCAGCCGCTCGACATGCCGAGCGCCGGCTCCACCTTCAAGCGCCCCGAGGGCTACTTTGCCGGCAAGCTCATCATGGATGCCGGCTTGCGCGGCCACGCCGTCGGCGGCGCCCAGGTGAGCGAAAAACACTGCGGCTTCGTCGTCAACGCCGACCACGCCACCGCCGCCGACGTCGACGAACTCATCCGCCACATCCAAGCAACCGTCAAAGACCAATTCGATGTAGACCTAGAACCCGAAGTCCACCGAGTCGGCGAATTCCTCTAACAAAAAAGGCCCCGAAAGGGGCCTTCGCCATATTTATTCAGATAACCCAGTCCGGTGTGTCGCGCCCCGAACCCGGAAGGTCCGGGACCGCGGGCGAGGCATAAGGTTGGTCGCGAGTTCCGCACGCAAAGAAGGCCACTTAATGTGGCCTTCGTCTTGCGCAGGACTGTAGAGCAGGCAACCTTATGCCTCGCCCGCGGTCCCGGACCAACTTACTTCAAACCGCAGCTACGACAGCGCAATACCGCCAAGCCAGCCCCAACGCACGCCAGAGCCAGTGCCATAGAAGCTAATAAACGAATCGAGCGACTTAGACGTAATGGCTCCCTCATTGCTCATAACGATGCCGCCGCCAACGTAGATACCCACATGACCGTAGATAAGGCCCGGAGCACCCGTGCCGCTGTGCGAGGAATCGGCCACGATCATGCCCACCTGCAGCGCCGAGCGGTCGGAGCTATAGCACCAGGCGTTAAACATGTCGCACGCATTGCCTCCAAAGTAGCCAACGCCGGCGTTACGGAAGACATTGGTGACCCACGCCGCGCACCAGTTCTGACCCGGCGAAGGCGTGGAGTAGCACGCGTTGACGACAGCCTGCTGCTTGCCCGAGCCGGCATTCTGCTGCGGAGTTCCGGGCGCGTACGATCCACCACCCGAGCTCGAACCACCCGAGTAGGAATTGTTCTTGTTCGCGGCAGCCGCGGCAGCGGCAGCCTTCCTAGCGGCCTCCTCAGCCTGGGCAGCAGCGAGGATCTCGGAATCGCGCTGAGCCATGAGCTCCTTGACGTCGTCGGAAAGACCGTTCAGCACGGTCTGGACTTCTTGCTGCTTGGCCTGCATGTCCTGCATCTGGGCAGTCTGCTGGTCCTTGAGCTTCTCTAAGTCGGCCTTCTGCGACTCGAGCTCGGTCTTTTGCGCATCGAGCTCTTCCTGGATGGTCTGAATGTCCTCGATGGCGTCGCGGTCGCTCTTGTTGATCTTCTCAACGTAATGCGCGTTGGCGACGAGTTCCTCAAACGAGCCAGAGGCCAGCAGCAGCGACAGGATGTTCGTGCCGCCGGACTTGTAGCTGGCGGCCACGCGATCGGAAAGGTCGTTGCGCTTCTTCTTGAGCTCGGCCTTCTTTTCATCGATCTGGGCCTGCGTGTCGTCAATCTTGCCCTGGACATTCTCGATGTCGTTGAGGGTCTGGGCATTCTTGTTGGCCAGCGCCGCATACTCATTTGCGATGCTGTCGAGCTGGGCCTGAACCTCGTCGAGCTGGGCCTGGGCGGCATTCAGTTTATCGGTGGTTTCTTTGGAAGCCTCCGCCGCATGGGCGCGAGCGGGCAGGCCAAAAAGAACTGCCGCAGAAGCGGCGCCGAACAGGGCCTTGAGGGCAGTGCGGCGCGAGAGCTCCTGGGAAAGGATGGAATCGCTGTTTGGTGACATATGTACTCCGTTACATGCTTATTTATATGTCGCTCAACTCATACATATTAGCGTACATATGGCGCGTCCCAACGATTTCCACGAACGGCAGGAAACTGCAAGGTCAGCGGCTCGTAAGCAAATGCCAAAGATCAGGTTATGCGTACGCAAGCTCTTCTGATGAGTACGTTAGCACAATCCTCTGCTTTTCCTACAGCGCACGATTTGGGCGTCCCTGCCTGCGCTATACTCCCCTCAAGAAGTGTTCCTGATTCG
Organism: Collinsella sp.; assembly: GCA_036313175.1. Classification (GTDB taxonomy): domain Bacteria; phylum Actinomycetota; class Coriobacteriia; order Coriobacteriales; family Coriobacteriaceae; genus Collinsella. Next base: position 10,277 of record JAXJMO010000078.1, read on the forward strand.
ATAGGAGACTACATGTCCAAAGCACTCGACCCCAAAGACACCTGCGTCCTCGTTACCGGTGGCGCCGGCTTTATCGGCTCGCACACCGTCGTTCAGCTGCTCGAGGGTGGCTACCAGGTCGTCATCGTCGATGATCTCTCCAACTCCAGCGCCGTCGCCGTCGACCGCGTCAAGACCATCGTGGGCGACGAGGCCGCCAAGAACCTCACCTTCTACGAGGCCAACGTGCTCGACCGCGATGCGATGAACAAGATCTTCGATACCCATCAGATCGACCGCGTCATCCACTTTGCCGGCTTTAAGGCCGTCGGCGAGTCGGTGAGCAAGCCCGTCGAGTACTACCACAACAACATCGAGAACACCCTGGTGCTCATCGACGTCATGCGCAACCATGGCTGCAAGTCCATCATCTTCTCGAGCTCCTCGACCGTCTACGGCGACCCGGACAACCCGCCCGTCACCGAGGAGGATCCTAAGAAGCCCGCGACCAACCCCTATGGTTGGACCAAGTGGATGATCGAGCAGATCCTTATGGACGTCCACACCGCCGACCCCGAGTGGGACGTCGTGCTGCTCCGTTACTTCAACCCCATTGGCGCTCATCCGTCGGGCCTGATCGGCGAGGACCCCAAGGGCATCCCCAACAACCTGGTGCCCTATGTCGCCCAGGTTGCCGTGGGCAAGCTCGAGGCCGTTCAGGTCTTTGGCAACGACTACCCCACCCCCGACGGCACCGGCGTGCGCGACTACATCCACGTGTGCGATCTGGCCTCTGGTCACGTTGCCGCCCTTAATTGGATGAACGGCAAGACCGGCGTCGAGATCTTTAACCTGGGCACCGGCACCGGCACCTCGGTACTCGAGGTCGTTGCCGCCTTCTCCAAGGCTTGTGGCAAGGAACTGCCCTACGTGATCCGCGAGCGCCGCGCCGGCGACATCGCTGCCAACTGGTGCGATGCCTCCAAGGCCGAGCGCATGATGGGCTGGAAGGCCCAGTACGACATCGCGGACATGTGCCGCGATAGCTGGAACTGGCAGAGCCACAACCCCAACGGCTTTGCCGACGCCGAGTAGCAAAAACCTACATACCGCTCTTGCCCCGATCTCACGTTGTGAGGTCGGGGCTTTTTCATGGCATATAACCATTCGCCGAAAATCGACCAACTTTTTTATCTTGCCTGTACATGTTTAAACAACATGTTTTACAATAGGCGTATCGAATCAGAACATCGGAGGCGGACTGCACACCCATCGGCAGGCCGACCCCACAACAAGAAGGTTGGTGAGCGCATTCATGGAGCGTGCAAGCGGCGTCCTCATGCCCGTCTCATCTCTGCCCGGACCATACGGAATCGGCGGCTTTGGTTGGAATGCCTACGACTTCGTCGATTTTCTCGCCTCGTGCAAACAACATTACTGGCAGATTCTGCCCCTTACGACGACCAGCTATGGCGATTCGCCCTATCAGTCGTTCTCGGCCCGCGCAGGCAACCCCAACTTTATCGACTTTGCCGAGCTTATCGAGGCAGGGTATCTGGAGCAGCGCGATATCGATGGCGTGTATCTGGGATCCGACCCCAGCAATGTCGACTACGGTGCCATCTTTGGTGGCCGCCGTCAGATTCTCGACCGCGCCGCTGAGCGCTTTGCTGCCGACAAGCCGGCCGATTTCGATGACTTTATCCAGGCCAACGAGGACTGGCTCATCCCCTACTGTGAGTTCATGACCGTCAAAGAGGAGTGCGGTCTCAAGGCGTTTTGGGAGTGGCCCGCGGAGCTCCGCACCCGCGGCGAGGCTTCCGCCAAGGTCTGCGCCGACCATCCGGCGCGTATGCTCTACCACCAGATGACGCAGTACTTCTTCGATCGCCAGTGGAGCCGCCTCAAGGCCTATGCCAACGAGCGCGACATTCTCATCATCGGCGACCTGCCCATCTATGTCTCGCGTGACTCCGTCGAGATGTGGGCGACGCCTGAGCTCTTTAAGATCGACGCCGCCGGCAATCCGGTGAGCGTCGCCGGCACGCCGCCCGACCAGTTCTCGGCCACCGGCCAGTACTGGGGCAACCCCATCTACGACTGGGACGCCATGGAGTCCGACGGCTTCTCCTGGTGGGAGGGCCGCATTCGCGCCGCCCTCAACATGTACGACGTCATCCGCCTGGATCACTTCCGCGGCTTCGAGGCCTATTGGGAGGTGCCGTTCTCCTCTCCCGATTCGTCCTACGGTTCGTGGACGCAGGGTCCCGGCCTCAAGTTCTTCAAGACGCTCGAGGAAAAGCTCGGCACGCTGCCCATCATCGCCGAGGACTTGGGCTTCCTCACCCCCGGCGTCATCGACATGCGCGACAACTCGGGCTTCCCCGGCATGAAGATCCTGCAGTTTGCCTTTGAGGGCACCAACTCGTACTACCTGCCGCATAACTACATCGCCAACACCGTCGCCTATGTGGGCACCCACGACAACGAGACGGCGCGCGGTTGGTTTGAGGGAACGGCCACCCCGCGTCAGCGTGAGCAGGCAGCCCTGTACACCCATCAGCAGGCCGGCGAACCCATGGCAGATGCACTCAATCGCACCATCGCCGCCAGCGTGAGCGACACGTGCATCTACACCATGCAGGACCTGCTCAACTTGGGCAACGAGGCGCGCATCAACACCCCTGCCACGCTGGGCGGCAACTGGACCTGGCGCATGCTCGACGGCGCCATCACCCGCGAGCTCGAGCACAAACTCACCGACTGGACCGAGACCTACTTCCGCATCCCGTCGGAAGCCGAAATCGAGCTTCCTCAATAGGAGCTACCGCGCCCGGCCCCTCCCCACCGTGCGGACACGCTTGCTTTTCCCGCGCGAGGCCACCCCAATCCCCTCGCGCGGGCTTCTTATGAATTGCAGACATGAAACAACCCATCACAGGAGAAAACATGCCCCAAATTAACCTCATGGAACTCGCCGAGCAGTCTTTTGGCGCCTCGCTCGAGCAGCTCGACGACCGTCGCATTTACAAGCTGCTGGTCAAACTCGTGCAGGAGCGCTCCGCCGCCCGCCCGCTCAACAACGGCAAGAAAAAGCTCTATTACATTTCCGCCGAATTTTTGATCGGCAAGCTGCTCATCAACAACATGATCGACCTCGGCATCTACGACGAGGTTAAGGACCAGCTCACCGCCGCAGGCCACGACCTCAACAAGATCGAGGAGTTCGAGGTCGAGCCGTCACTCGGCAACGGCGGCCTGGGCCGCTTGGCCGCATGCTTCCTGGATTCCATCGCCACGCTGGGCTTGACCGGCGATGGCGTGGGCCTCAACTATCACTACGGTCTGTTCCGTCAGCGCTTTGTCGACAACCAGCAGAAGGCCGTCCCCGACGAGTGGCTCGGTGAGCAGGACATCCTAGTCGACGATGGCCGCTCCTACACCGTCGAGTTCGGCGATTTTGCCGTTACCTCCAAGCTCGTCAACATCGATGTGCCCGGTTACGGCCAGCCCACCAAGAACCGCCTGCGCCTGTTCGACCTAGCGAGCGTCGACGACGGCCTGGTCCCCGGCAGCTCCATCGACTTCGACAAGACCGAGATCGCCAAGAACCTCACCTTGTTCCTCTACCCCGACGATTCCGACGAGCAGGGCCGCCTGCTTCGCATCTACCAGGAATACTTCATGGTGAGCAACGCCGCCCAGCTCCTGATCGACGAGGCCGTCGAGCGCGGCAGCAACCTGCACGATCTGGCCGATTACGCCGTTGTCCAGATCAACGACACGCACCCCACCATGGTCATCCCCGAGCTCATTCGCTTGCTCACCACTGAGCATGGCATCGAGTTTGACGAGGCCGTGACCATCGTACGCTCCATGGTCGCTTACACTAACCACACGATTCTTGCCGAGGCGCTCGAGAAGTGGCCGCTCACCAGCCTGCAGAAGGTCTCCCCTGCCATCGCCGACATTATCGTCAAGCTCGATGAGATCGCGAAGGCCGAGCACGATGACCCGCGCGTCGCCATCATCGACGAGCACGACACCGTCCACATGGCTCACATGGACATCCACTTTGGCTTCTCCATCAACGGCGTAGCCGCCCTCCACACCAAGATCCTGGAGGACACCGAGCTTCATCCGTTCTACGAGATCTATCCCAAGAAGTTCTCCAACAAGACCAACGGCATCACCTTCCGCCGCTGGATCCATGGGGCCAACCCCGCGCTCGCCAGCCTGCTCGACGATGTGATCGGCACCGACTGGCGCAGCACCGGCGATCTGAGCAAACTCGCCAAGTTCGCTGACGACAAGGACGTTCTTGAGCGCCTGGCCGCCACCAAGGTCGAGGCCAAAGCCATCATGCGCCAGTTCATGGCGCTCGAGCAGGGCGTGACCATTCCCTCCAACGCCATCATCGACGTCCAGGTCAAGCGCATCCACGAGTACAAGCGTCAGCAGATGCTCGCGCTCTACATCATCTGGAAGTACCTCGATATCAAGAACGGCAACAGACCTAAGCACCCCGTCACCATCATCTTTGGCGGCAAGGCAGCGCCTGCCTATACCATCGCTCAGGACATCATCCACCTAATCCTGACGCTGTCCCAGTGGATAGCCAACGACCCCGACGTGGCCCCCTACCTGCAGGTCGTCATGATCGAGAACTACAACGTCACCGCCGCCGAGCGCGTAATCCCCGCCGCCGACATCTCCGAGCAGATCAGTCTGGCCTCCAAGGAGGCGAGCGGCACTTCCAACATGAAGTTCATGCTCAACGGCGCCCTGACCCTGTGCACGCTCGACGGTGCCAACGTGGAGATTGCTGAGCTCGTGGGCGACGAGAACATCTATACCTTTGGCGCCTCGTCCAAACAGGTCGAGCAGCTCTACGCCGACGGCACCTACAACGCCGGCGCGCTCTACCGCAAGCCCGGCATCAAACTGCTGGTGGACTTCATCACCAACCCCGCCTTTATGGCGACCGGCAACGCGGAGCGCCTGCAGCGTCTGCACGACGACATCAAGGGCAAGGACTGGTTTATGGCCCTGCTCGACATTGAGGAGTACATCCAGACCAAGGAGCGCGTGCTGGCCGACTACGAGGACCAGGATGCCTGGATGCGCAAGGCGCTGATCAACATCGCCAACGCCGGCGCCTTCTCGTCCGACCGCACGATCTCCCAGTACAACGACGAGATCTGGCACCTGAACTAATTTCGCTTCCCTTACCCATCCTCCTGAGAAACGGAGTCGTGGCAACACGGCTCCGTTTTTTGTGCCCGCACGTTACCCTGTGACCCGACTCGACCAAACAATCTCAATCTATAACAACTACTCAATCAAAACGGCCCTACCCGTTACAGATCGAGACAAACGACCGGTCAGACAGCCCCAGCACAAAGATAGGCTCCCCTCTCGTCCAGTGGACGGGAGGGGAGTCTTATATGTGACCGCGGCAAAAGGATGGCAATACCGCAGTCGCCCAAAGGGAGGGCCTGGATGCACCGGGCCTAGATAAGGTTCTTGCCAGACACCTTATCGAAGAGATGGGTCGCGTTCTTCTCGAACTTGAACCAGATGGAGTCGCCCGCCTTGAGCGCACCCTTGGCCTCAAGGTCGACAACGGGAATGATCAGGACGAACTGGCCATCGGGAGCGGTCACGTGGACATGCTCGGTCGAACCCATGAGCTCGGTCACCTCGACGGTACCCTGGAGCGCACCCTCCTCGCCCTTGTCGGCAAGCAGAATCTGCTCGGGGCGCACGCCGGCCGTAATCTCCTTCACGTCGCCGCCGTCCCAGTTGAGAGCAAGCTGAGAGCAGGTCTCGGGGGCGAGCGCCACGTTCATATCCTCGGTCTTGACGGTGAAGCCGTTGCCCGAGCGCGCCAGCTGGGCATCGAAGAAGTTCATCTGCGGCACGCCGATAAAGCCGGCAACGAAGATGTTCGCGGGATGGTTGAAGACCTCCTGCGGGGTGGCGATCTGCTGGACGACGCCGTCCTTCATGACCACAATGCGATCGCCGAGAGTCATGGCCTCGGTCTGGTCGTGAGTAACATAGATGAACGTACCCTTGATCTCGTGGCGCAGCTTGATGAGCTCGGCACGCATCTGGTTACGAAGCTTGGCGTCCAGGTTGGACAGCGGCTCGTCCATCAGGAAGACCTTGGGGTCACGCACGATGGCGCGGCCGATGGCGACGCGCTGGCGCTGGCCGCCCGAAAGCGCCTTAGGCTTGCGGTCGAGGTACTCGGTGATACCCAAGATCTCGGCAGCGGAGCGAACCTTGCGGTCGATCTCGTCTTTGGGGACCTTCTTGAGCTCAAGCGTAAACGCCATGTTCTCGTACACCGTCATGTTGGGGTACAGAGCGTAGCTCTGGAACACCATGGCGATGTCGCGGTCCTTGGGCGCCACGTCGTTGACACGCTTGCCGTCGATGAGCACATCGCCCGAGGTAATGTCCTCCAGGCCGGCGACCATGCGCATCGTCGTGGACTTACCGCAGCCAGAGGGGCCAACGAGGACAACGAACTCCTGGTCGTGAACGGTGAGGTTGAAGTCCTCTACAGCGAGCACACCGTCCTCGGTAACCTTGAGGTTGTGCTTCTTCTCCTCGGTCTTCTTCTTTTTGCCAAAGAAGCCCTTCTTTTTGGACTCGGTGTTGGGATACACCTTCTGAACATGCTTGAGAACGATCTCGGCCATGTCTTTACCTTTCGATATGCGGCGCCATGTTGAGGGCGCCGCAGAAACTTGCAAAACAGTTACGGCATCAGCCCTTGACGGCACCTGCCACCACGCCGTCGATGATGTACTTCTGACAGAGGATGTACATGATAACGATGGGGATAACGACCATCATGATGCAGGCCATCATGGGGCCGAGCTCGACGTGGCCGTAGCCGCCGCGGAAGTACTGGATCAAGATAGGAATGGTCTTGTACTTGGTGGAGTCGAGCGTAAGGTAGGGCAGCAGATAGTCGTTCCAGACCCACATGGTCTCGAGGATGCCGACCGAAAGATAGGTGGGCTTCATGATGGGAAGGACGATCTTAAAGAACACCTGGACCGGGTTGCAGCCGTCGATCATGGCCGCCTCTTCGATCTCGAGCGGAATGTTCTTTACAAAGCCGGCGAACATAAAGACCGCCAGGCCCGCGCCAAAGCCGAGGTAGATAAAGCAGATGTTGAACGGCGTGTTGAAGCCGATGCGGTCCGCCAAATTGGACAGCGTGAACATGAGCATCTGGAAGGGCACGACCATCGAGAAGACGAACAGGTAATAGAAGAAGTTCGAGATCTTGCTGTTGACGCGCACTACGTACCAGGCACACATGGAGCAGCACACCAGAATCAGCACGACCGACGTGACCGTGATGATGAGCGAGTACATAAACGCCGAGGCAAAGCCCTGCTCGTTCAGAGCGTGCACGTAGTTTGCGAGGCCGTTGAACGTCTCGGGCGTGAGCAGATCGAACGCCGTGGTGGTGCTGATTGCGGTCGCTTTCTTAAAGGAATTGAGCGCAATCATGAACACGGGGTAGATCCACGCGAGCGACAGAATCGTAAAGAAAATCGAGAGCGCGCGGTTGATAACCTTATCGCGTTTCATTACTGCTGCACCTCCTTGGACCTCGTGGCCTTAAGCTGAATCATGGAGATGGCTACGACCAGGATGCAGAAGATAACCGCCTTGGCCTGACCGATGCCCTGCCATGCGATACCGGCACGCGAATAGAACGTGTTGTAGATGTTCAGGGCGAGCATCTCGGTGGAGTGCGCGGGGGCGCCGCCGGTAAGGGCGAGGTTCTGGTCGAACAGCTTAAAGCCGTTGGTGATGGACAGGAACAGGCAGATGGTGATGGTCGGCATCAGGTTAGGGATCTTAACCTTCCAAAACGTCTGCCATGCCGTGGCACCGTCGACCTTGGCGGCCTCGATGTAGTCGGACGGAATGGACTGCAGACCAGCGATGTAGATGATCATCATGTAGCCGACCTGCTGCCACAGGGTCAGGATGATAAGGCCCCAGAAGCCAGCAGCAGAGTTAAGGGCAATGAGCTGGGCGCCCACGTTGGAGAGTAGGCAGTTGATCAGAATCTGCCAGATGTAGCCCAGCACGATGCCGCCGATCAGATTAGGCATAAAGAAGATCGTACGGAAGATATTGGTGCCCTTGAGCGCTTTGCGGGTGAGCGCCTGCGCAATGGCGAGGGCGATCACGTTGATGAGCACCGTCGACAGGAAGGCAAACGCCACGGTAAAGAAGAACGACGTGGCAAACTGCGGATCGGACAGTGCGCGCACGTAGTTCTCGATACCGACAAAGTGCGTATTGTTGATGGTAATAAACTGGCAGAACGAGAGATAGAAGCCCTGGATAAAGGGGATCACGAACCCGATCATAAACGCCAGGCACGTGGGCAGCATAAAGAGCGGCCACCAGCGCTTGAGTGCTTTGCCCATAGAAGGGTCCTTTCAATATGCAGGGGGCGGGCAAACCAACGTCTGCCCGCCCCCTGTCGCTAATCAGATAGCTTGGGCAGCAACTACTTACTCGGAAGCAGCCTTCTCGGTCTTCCAGCCATCGACGAAGGCGTTCTTGACGCCGTCCCACTTGCTGTTGTCGGCAGCATAGGCGATCAGAGCCTGCTTGAGGTTCTTCTTCCACTCCTCAGAGGGGATGTAGACGAAGTCCCAAGCGACGGTCTTCTTGCCGTCCTTGGCCATGGCGACGGCCTGCTGCGAGAAGACATTGGTGGTTTCCTTGGCGCTCTTGAACGGGGCAGTCAGACCCATCTTGTCAGCGATGATGCTGGTGGCGGTGTCAGAAGTGACGCACCAATACATGAAGTCCTCGGTGGCCTTCTGGGCATCCTCGGAAGCCTGGGAGCTGACGCACCAGTAGTTCTCGCCGCCGGAGCACAGGCCCTGGTTCTCCTCGCCGTCGACACCGATGTAGATGGGCATCATGCCAATCTGATCGTCGGTCATGCCGGCCTTGGTGAGGTCAGCGTAGGCCCAGGAGCCGTTCTGATAGAAGACGGCCTTGCCGGTTGCGAACTCGTTGGTGGCGTCGTCGCCGGTCTTGGAGGCAAGCTGCGAAGGATCGCAGGTGGAGTCGGTGATGTACAGGTCGAAAATCTGCTTGAAGTTGTCGAGATACTCGCCCTTGATCTCGTCGTCCTCCTGGTTGTGCTCCTTCTCGAACTCGTAGTAGAGCGGGAGGTTGGCGAGGTGGGTGGTGTAGCGCCAGCTGGAGGAGTCGTCCATGCCGGCGGAAGTGAAGGCACCCTCGACACCAAGCTCGTCCTTGCGGGCCTGGATGTCGTCGGCACAAGCCTTCAGCTTGTCGAAGGAGTTGATGTCCTCGGCCTTGTAGCCAGCCTTCTCGAGCAGCTGCTTGTTGTAGATGATGCCGTAGCTCTCCTGGACCCAGTCGATACCCAGATCCTTGCCATCGGACTGCAGAGCCAGGGAGTCGTCAATGAGCTCACCGCGGAGCTTGGTATCGGACAGGTCGGCGCAGTATTCCTTCCAGTTCTTAAGGCCGGTGGGGCCGTTGACCTGGAACAGGGTCGGAGCGGAGCTCTTGGACATCTCGGACTTGAGCTTCTCCTCGTAGGTGTTGGAGGCAGCGGTCACGATCTTGACCTCGACGCCCTTCTCCTTCTTATAGGCCTTGGCGATCTCCTTCCACTCCTTGTCGACCTCGGGCTTGAATTGGAGGAAGTAGACCTCGGCAGCGTCACCAGAAGCAGAGGAGCCGGAGCCGGCAGAACCACCGCAGCCCACGAGACCCAGACCAAGAACCGCAGCCGCGGAACCAGCAAAGCCCAGGAACTGCCTTCTGCTCATTTCGTTCTTCATTACAATCCACCCTTTCACACCGTGGCGGCACCCTTTGCCGCCGCCTTCGGAGATTGGCTCGGGGACTTTGCCCCTTTTGCTGATTTGTACGATACGCTATTTGGCTAGTTGTTTGAACAAGTATTACTAGAGCGGTAGAAAAACTTCGGTGAACGGTGATTTCAACTTGATACTTGACAAGTTTTGTATAAACAATTATTTGTTATCGAATGCAGAGAAAACGCCCGGTCAAGCCGATGCATCGTCGGTTTGACCGGGCGTTTTCTCTTTGAGGGCATGAGTCTCGTCAGGCTGCGAGCTAGCCGGCTATCGCTTGGAGTTGACGCGGTAGTGGAAGATCTCGGGGTGTGTGCGAGTGTGCGTCACCTCAAACAAGATGCCATCCGAGGTGTACGACTGGCTCTCCATGACGGCAACGCAGTTGTATTTGCCGAGGTCAAGATAGCTGCAGTCCTCATCGTTGGCGAGCTCGACACTCACCGTACGACGGCTCGCCATCACTTTGACACCGCGCTTGTGCTCCAGATAGCCGTAAATAGAATCTGCCGCGATCTCGGGAGTCAGGCCCTTGGCGATCGACGCCAAAAAATAGCCATGGTCCACTTGGCGCGCATTGCCGTTGAGGCTTCGGACACGCACCACGCGAATCAACTCCTCGCCCACCTTAAAGCCCAGGCGACGAGAGAGTTGCTCAGTGCAAATCAAATGTTCAAAAGACTTGACCTCGGTCGATGCGACGGCATTGTTGCGCTTTGCAAATTCGCCAAACGACTCGACTTCCTCGAGTGCGCCCAGCATGTCGGTTTCGCCCTTGAGCCAAATAACGCGCACGCCCTTGCCGTGTATAGGCTGCACAAACATCTGGTCGGCCAGCATGCTCAAGGCGCGTCGAACGGTATTGCGCGTGCAGCCAAACTCCGCGGTCAGCTCGGCTTCGGTTGGCAGCATCTCCTGAAACGCATAAGTCCCGTTAATGATGCGCGAACGGATCTCGCGGTAGATTCCTTCGTAAATCGCTTTTGGCATGACTTCACCTCTAATGAATATGTATGGTTAGGCACGATAGCATTTCTTAAAGTTGTTTAAACCGATTATCGGCAAAGCGACAGGATTTAACCGTTGACGGTTTCTGTCCCGCCCAAACCGGTTTCGATCAAAACTGCCGGTACGACAATCGTCTGGTCCTCTACAATGAATCCATTGTTTAAACGTTTCACCACGCGCAACGCGCCTCGATATTCGGGAGGCAGAACATGCTGCAAAAAATCCAACGCTTTGGCGGGGCAATGTTCGCGCCCGCCATGCTGTTTTCCATATCGGGCCTTATGGTCGGCGTCTCCGCCCTCGCAACGTCTGCGGATATCGTCGGCGACCTCGCCGTATACGGAACCCCTTGGTACGTTTTTTGGACTATCATTCAGCGCGGCTCGTGGACGGTCTTTAAACGACTTCCGCTCCTTTTTGCCGTAGCGCTTCCCATCGGCCTTGCCCAAAAGCAACCGGCACGTTGTTGCCTCGAGGCGCTCGTGGCTTATTTTGCCTATTGCTTCTTTTTGAGCGAGATCATCAAGCTAAGCGGAGACAACCTTGGACTTAAGTACCCGTCGTCTTTGACCCCCGCTAGCGGCATTACCATCATCGACGGCATCAAGACGCTCGACACCGGCATTATCGGCCCGCTAGCGGTATCGGCAACCGTCGTCGCCATCCATGACCGCTTCTACGATGCCAAGGTCCCCGATTGGCTCGGCACCTTCTCGGGTTCCTCGCTGGTCTACCTCATCAGCTTTTTTGCCGTGTTCGCCCTTGCCGCCATCTCGGCCGCCATCGTGCCCTTCGTATACGCAGCGACCGAAACGCTGCGCCACGCACTTGTGGGCGTCGGCCCCCTCGGCGTGGGTATCTTTGCGTTTTTGGAGCGAGCACTCGAGCCCATGGGGCTGCACCACCTGCTCTACATGCCTATCTACTACGACAATTTAGTTATTAACGACGGCATCTACGCCACGTGGACCAACTTGCTTCCCATCCTCTCGCACAGCACGCGCCCCCTCAATGAGCTTGCGCCGTGGGCCGGTTTTACCGCCACCGGCTGGGTCAAGCTCTTTGGCCTTCCTGCCATCGCGGCTGCGTTCTACTCCACCGCAAAGCCCGAGCGCCGCGCTGCCCTCAAGGTCATCCTGGTTCCCGCCATTGTTGCCTCAGTGGTCTGCGGCGTCACCGAACCGCTCGAGTTTCTCTTTATGTTCACCTATCCCGGACTCTTTTTGCTCTATGCCGTCCTATCTTCCTGCCTCGCCATGGCTATGAACTTCTTTGGCGTCGTCGGCATCTTCTCGGGCGGTTTTATGGAAATGGCTGCCTTCAACTTTATCCCGCTCATGCGGACGCATGCCGGCTCCTACCTTTTGGCACTCGGAATCGGACTCATCTTTAGCGTCATCTTCTTTCTGAGCTTTCGAGGTCTTATCCTGACCTTTGACCTTAAAACCCCGGGACGCGAGGACCATATCGCCAGCAACGCGGCGCTCTCGCGCTTGACGGGAGACGACGTTGACGAAAAGCGCACATCCAAAACCGGCGCTTCCGACGACCAGGCCTCACAAGATCATCTGCTCGCCGAGCAGGTTGTGACGCTTCTGGGCGGCGTCTCCAACATTGTGGGCGCAACCAACTGCGCCACGCGGCTGCGCGTCGAAGTCGTGGACCCCTCCATCGTCGCGGACAATGCGACCTTTGTCGCAGCGGGTGCCAAAGGCCTCATCGTCACCGGCAAGACCGCTCAGGTAATCATCGGCATCTCGGTACCCCGCGTCAAAGAGCACTTTGATCGGATTATGGGACTCGAACCGGGTTTTGCATTCGCCGCCTCGCCTTCTCATGCCGCCGACGCCACCAAAAAGCATGGCAATGTCTGCTTCTTCGACATCGACGGTACGCTCGCCTGGCAAGATCCCAAACTTGCCCAAGAGCTCCCCGAGGGCGAGCGAGATCTTTCCCCCTATCCCAACGAGGCGGTTGCGCAGGCAATTCGCACGTTTGTCGCCAACGGCAACAAGGCCTTTATCTGCACGGGACGCACCCTCAGCTGCATCCATCCTAAGCTGCTTGAGCTGCCGTGGGCGGGCGTCGTGTGCCTCGCGGGCGGTTACGCCGAACTCGAGGGGCGCATTGTGCGAAATGCAGCCATAAACCCTGGTCTGCTACAGCGCCTCGCCCCCTATCTCGAGCAATCGGGTGAGGTCATTCGCTTTGAAGGTATCGATCGCGTGGTGCGCATGAGTGCAGATGCCCCCGAGACGTACGGATACGCACGCACCGTGGGCGACGCCGTCACACAACTTGAGCACTACAACGCCTATAAAATTCTTATGTCCACGCCACTTGCCAACCGCATCGCCCAAGATGAAGAGCTTGGACCCCTGCTCTGCCTCAATGAGCTCGAACTCGAGGTCACAGAAATCTCGCCTCGCGAGTGCACCAAACGGGCCGGAATCAAGGCCGTGCTTGACGCCCTGGGGCCAGACCACGGCACCGTATATGGCATTGGCGACGCGAGTAACGACATCGCCCTCATGGAGGCGGTCGATGTTGGCATCGCTATGGGCAACGCGCCGGACTTCCTCAAGGAAAAGGCCGACTACGTAACCGACAGCTTCGACCACGACGGCGTCGTCACCGCGCTCGAACACTTTGGGCTTATCTAGCCGAGCCCCTTGCCGCGTTTGCGACCGCAAGACTCAATCGTCTTCAACCGCCGCGCTCGACGCCCCAATGTGGCAATATGTAGTCTGCATAATGCAACGGTGCAACCTAAGAAAGAATGCGAGAACCCGTGTCCAGTCCGTTTACCAGCTTTTTAGCCCAGCACTTTGACCAGATTAACGACTATCTGGCCACGTTCTTTGACGGACAGGCAACTTCCGCCGATATCGAGCGTTACCTGTATACCCCGCTCTCGGCATTTACGGCCAATGCCGGCAAGCGCCACCGCCCGCTCATCTGCATGCTCGCCGCCACCGCGGTAGGCGGCAGCTTTGAGAGCGCCCGCAGCGCGGCGGCAGCTATCGAGCACTTTCAATCGGGAGCGCTTATCCATGACGACATCGCCGACAACGGCCAACTGCGTCGCGGCAAGCCCTGCATGCACCTTACCGAGGGCACGGGGCTTGCCATCAACTGCGGCGACCTAGCGCTCACCATGGTCACCAAGACGGTTCTCGACGACCCCACGCTCGAGGCAGACGTGAAACTCCGCGTGCTCCACGAGCTCACCGAGATGATCGTCCGAACCATCGAGGGTCAGGCGCTCGACCTGGGTTGGGTCCGCGACGGGCGCTTTGACATCTCAGTCGACGATTATCTGGACATGGCGACGCACAAGACCGCGTACTACAGCGGAGCCACGCCACTTGCCGCCGGAGCCATTATCGGCGGCGGCAGCGAGGAGCAGATTGAGGCGCTGCGCGCCTTTGGCCTGCACACGGGCCTTGCCTTCCAAATTCAAGACGACCTGCTCAACTTGATCGGCACCAAAGAGGCCGCCAACAAGGACTTCCGCACCGATATCACAGAGGGCAAGCGCACCCTCGTCGCCGTGCACGCCCTGTCAGACGAGCGTTATCACGACGAGGTCGAGGCAATCCTTTCCTCGGGCACCGAGGACCCCGCGCAACTTGCACGCGCCGTGGAGATCTTCCAGCAGACCGGCTCCATCGATTACGCCCACACTTACGCGCTCGACCTGACCGCCAAGGCCAAAGCGGCCATCGAGAACGTTGAGCTTGATCAGCACGCACGCGAGTTGTTCCTCTCCATGGCAGATTTCTTTGTGGAGCGACTCAACTAGCGGGGGTTATAAAACCTGTCAGCAGCGTATTTGGGTACAACTTGCTACACTGTTGAGTGCATGTTTATGCATCCCTTTGCGTTGTCTATCCGACACACGCTCAAATAGTACGAATGGTACGCCGAAAGGGGTTCGTTCATGGAACCTATTACAACGGGCATGCAGGGAGCAGCCGTCGAGGACGTCCAGTCCCGCCTTCTGCAGCTCGGCTATACAATCGATGACACCGAGGTCTCCGACAAGCGCTTTGGCACCACCACCGAGCAGGCTGTTGGCACCTTTAGGCTCGACAGTGGCCTTCCCGCTGGCTGCGCCGTCGATATCCCCTGTTGGAGCGCCCTGGTAGACGCCTCGTATAAACTGGGCGACCGCACGCTCTATCTGCGCATGCCCAATTTCCATGGCGCCGACGTTCAGGCCCTGCAGCGCGCGCTCAACGTTTTGGGTTTTGCCTGCGGTGAGGACGACGGCTATTTTGGCCCGCACACCGAGGCCGCTCTGCAGCAGTTCCAAGAAAATGTCGGCCTGTTTGCCGATGGCATGGCGTTCCAGGATACCTACGCCTATATCAACCGCCTGCATCACGTGTGGGAGGGCAAGCCCTCGGTTACCGAGGCCGAGTCGCGCATCGGTTTTGCCCGCGCCGCCAACGTGCTCGAGCGCTTCCAGATTGCCGTCATCGGTGAGGACCCCATCGCACGCAGCGTTGCATCGCGCATGTGGAACATCGCCACGGCGACGACCGACAGCAGCGGCATGATGCTTTGCGATTCCGAGGTTCCGACCGACGTGGATCTGGTGCTCGAGATTGCAAGCGATGAGCTGCCCGCAGATGCTGCGCCGCGCGCCACGATCGCCCTTGCCGAGTGTCACAACCTTGCACAGCGCATCCGCACCGCCAATGTCGCCGCGCAGCAAAAGCCCGCGCGCATCCGCATTGAGCTCACGGGCATGACGCGCTACAACGGAACCTTCACCGCAAGTGATGCGCAGACACTCGCCGTACGCCTGCTCGATGGCGTTTGCGATGCCCTCGCAGATTAGGTAAACTAAACGGGTTGCTTTTGGGCAACACCGCACATTGGGACGTAGTTCAACGGTAGAACTCCGGTTTTTGGTGCCGGCTGTTGGGGGTTCGAATCCCTCCGTCCCAGCCAAAGAAACAAGCCTCTCGAACGCATAGCCGATCGGGAGGTTTTTCTTGTGGGCAAGCGGAGGGATTCGAACCCGCAAGGCAACACAACTTCTCGTCCAGCACGGGAAAATCTACCTTCAAAAGACAGGCGCCCCAAGCCCATTAGGACCAAGAGCGCCTTACATCTAGAAAATATAAGCCTAGTTCCGAAAAGCGAGCCGCATGCAACAACCAAGTAACCACAGACCCCGGGAGAGCGGGGACACCGGCTTAGGTTTATCGCGAGTTCCGCACGAACAGGAGGCCACTTAATGTGGCCTCCGTCGTGAGCAGGACTGTAGAGCAGGAAACCTAAGCCGGTGTCCACGCTCTCCCGGGGCCGGCGAAATTTAGTTGTTCAGCATGCGGTCGAAGCTTCCCGAGTCGCCATCCCGATAGTCGGCGGTCATCAGAATCTCCTGCGGAATGCGTCCGCCCTCACGCAGCACGTTGCGGAACTGTACGCGCGTGACCATGGGCAGGTCTTTGATCGTCGCCGCCAGGTTCTGCGGCACGCCCTGGTTGGCAGCCGCGGGCTCGCACTCGCCGCCGGCCTTCACGCGACGCTTGTGCTCGGCGAGCATGGCGCGATACATACCGGCATGCAGGCGAATCTCAACCACATTGGCGTTACGGGTCTGCTCGACAATGCGCGCACCCTCTCGGTCGATGTCGCCCACGTAGTAGACATAGTTAAAGCGATAGCCGATCTCGGCCAGATAATCATCCAGTGCGTGTGAAACGCTCGCCTTGCAGCCGCCGCCAAAGATCACGCCACCCACCTTGGTGCCAAAAAGCTTGGCGTGCTTGCGGCCGCGCAGGAGCTTGACGATCTCGTCATAGGTGTCCAGGTTCTCGACCATAATGAACGGCTTGTCGGCGCCCAGCGTAAAGAAGCCCGTAAAGTGCACAGGGCGGTTGGGGGCGACCTTAATCGCCTGCATGCTGATGCCCTTTTCGGTCATACGCCGAATCAGACGCTCGCCGTGCTTGCCGTCAAAAGCCTTCTCGTCGTTAAAGATCTGGTAGGCACGCTGGCGGCGCGAGGCAACCGGCGTATCGGCACCTCGGTTCTGCTCGATCCAAGCCTGGATGATTGCGATTTCCTCGGCAATCTTGCGGTTGGACATCTCGTTGTGCTGAGTGCGCTGCGGAGCCTTTTTGCCGTCCTTGCCCTCGACCTTTACGATCTGTGTCTGCTGCTCCTTGATCTTAGAGAGCGCCGTGGGCGTAGGGACAACCTTGAGCAGCTGCCTGCCTAAAACGCGGGCAAGGGCAAACGCCGAGACCTCGCCGTGGACGGACGACTTGGGCTGCTGGGCAGCAGTATCTGCTGCGGCAGACTCCGGCTTCTTCTGAGACTTGCGCTTAGAATCGCCCTGGGAATTGCGCTCGTGCTTCGGCAAGGACGCCTGCTTCTGCGGACGAACGGACTTGCTCTCCTTCGCCGGCTGGCGCTTAGGCTGCCCCGAAGAAACCTCGGCCTTCGCATCCTCGTTCTGCGGCGTGGTCTTCTCGGTTGCAGTCTCGGCATGGGAACTGCGGCCCCCACGATGGCGACGGCGGCGAGGCTTGCTCGACGCGCCCTGCTCCGCCTGCTCATCAGTAGGCTGCTGGCCCTTGGCCTCGGCATCAACCTCAAGCTGCGGCTCAACAGGCTTCTGCTCGCGAGCCGCCGGCTCAACGGTCTTCTCGTCCTGGGTGGTCGAAACCGACTCGCCCTTCTCCTGACGCTTTACGGGATATGCACGTCCCGCAAAACCGCGACCAGGACGACACGAACCCGGAGCCTTCTTGGCAGACTCCTCAACATCGTCTGCAACCTCAGAAGACTCTTCAACCTCACGCGCGGCATCCTGCTGTGCAGTCTTAAAGTGAGCACCGCGACGACGCTTGGGCTCTTGGGCCTCCACGGGCTTTTGCTCCCTCGCGGGCTTCTGCGACTCGGCAGCAACCTCGGTCTCAACAGCCTCAGCATCCGTCTCACCCTTTTGAGCAACGGCGCGACGGAAGCGCTCCTGCTGGGCGCGGCGCTGCGCATCGCGCTTGCCACTCCCGCCAAAACCGCCGCGGCCGGCCTTGGCCGTAAAGGCGCGAACGACGCTCTCGTCAAGCAGCTCGTCGGTATCGACATGCTCGCGCGGGGCCGTTTCCACCGAAGCGGGCGCCTCGACAACGTCCTCGACGGCCTCTTCGGCAACCTCGACGGGCCGCTCCTGGGCATCGTTAATCTCGGCATTGATGGTATAGAACGCCGGGCGCCCGTTAATGCCGCTACCCTCGATCTTGGTCACGATCTTTGCCGCGATAAGCTCATCGCGCATCGCCTTGGTGTCGCACTCCTTATCGACGGAGCGGAAAATCTGCGCCAGCGCACTCGACTTAATCTTGAGCGCCTTGCGGCAAAGCAGGTCGTAGGCAACCAGCTTGGCACGCTCAGCAGAAAGCGACGTCTGGCTGCTCAGGCGCTCAGCCAGAGCATCGACATTTTGTTGGTTATCGGAATATACCGTCTTGGCCACGGGGCCCCTTTCATATGCACACATATACGTCTATATGGTACAACGCGCGCCCTTATCCACGCAAAACATCTGCGAGAACACTCGAGCGTCACCCGCTTTTGCATGAAAAAAGACCGAGCCCGCGAAGTCGCGGACCCGGTCTTTCCGAGTCATATAGATGTGACGTTCAACTCGTCAGGTCGACTAAGCCTTGGCGGCCTCGGCGTCGACAGGAGCCTCGGCAGCAGCAGCGCGGCCATACTCGGCCTTGCCCATCTCGGACCACTCGGGCTCCTCGTCGGGCATGGAGCCAGCCTCCTTGCCGAAGAACTCCTTGAGGCAGTTGACGGCGACGATGAGGCCCAGGACCATCAGCAGGACAGCGAAGACAAGCTGCAGGCCCTTGGTGGCGGCGACGGAGACGGCGGCCGTGGTGGCGGTAGCCGGGATGGTACCGAAGAAACCGTAGGCCTGGACGGCGGTCATGCAGCCCATGGCACTCTGAACCAGCGAGGTGAAGGTGCAGCAGAGCAGGAAGGCGACGGGCACGTAGAGCATCCAGCCCTTGCGGCCGGTGCACTTGCAGAACACGGCGAGGGTGATCATAGTCATGCCACCGAGCAGCTGGTTGGAAGCACCAAAGAGCGGCCAGATGTTGGCATAGCCACCAAAAGCGAGGGCGAGACCAGGAAGCAGGGTGACGACCGTGGCGAACCAGGGGTTGCCGAGGACCTTCATGTAGCCGGCCTGGGACTCGATGGCCAGGGCGTCGTTGGTCTGGGCAAAGAACTCGGAGAACGAGGTGCGGGCGATGCGGGCGACAGCGTCGAGCGAGGTCAGGGCCAGAGCGGAGACGTTCATGGTCATGAAGACAGTAGCGAGCGTGCCGTCAACACCGAAGGCCTGCATGCCGCGGGAGATGCCAGCGGCGAAGATCTGGAACGGGGTGGAAGCGACACCGGCGTTGAGGGCGCCGGTACCGGCGGTGTTCATGTCGGAGAACATGATGCCGGCGACGATGATGGCAAGGATGCCGACGAAGGACTCGACGATCATGGCGCCGTAACCGACCTTGACGGCGTCCTGCTCCTTCTCGACCTGCTTAGAAGAGGTGCCGGAAGAAACGAGGCTGTGGAAACCGGAGAGAGCACCGCAAGCGACGGAGACGAACAGGACCGGGAACATCATGCCGGAGGCAGTGGAGAAGCCGGTGAAGACCGGAGCGGTCATCGTAGCCTGACCGTTGACGCCCAGGACGACGATGCCGAGGACAGCGCAGACGATCATGACGATCATCATGATGGAAGTGAGGTAGTCACGCGGGGTCTTGAGCATCTGGATGGGCATAGCGCCAGCGAAGACCAGGTAGACCATGACGACGGCGAACCACTGGAACTTATCCAGGTAGACCGGGAACTGCATACCGACGGCGAACATGAGAACCATGAGGACAACGCCGGTGACGAACTCGGCAGCGCCGGTGAGGTTGAACTTCTTCTGGGCCCAACCAAAGGCGATAGCGACGAAGGTGAACAGGATGGAGATGGTACCAGCGCAGCCGGCGGCATAGGACTTGGTGAAGTCGATGGCACCGGTAGCAGCACCAGAAGCGTCAACGGCCGGGGTGAACATGAACGTCTTGCAGACCATGTCGGTGAAAGCGGCGATGACGATGATGCAGAACAGCCAGCAGAACAGCAGGAACAGGCGACGGCCGGTCTTGCCGATGTACTTCTCGATGAGCTGAGCGAGCGACTTGCCGTTGTTCTTCATCGAAGCGTACAGGGCACCAAAGTCGTGGACGGCACCAAAGAAGATGCCGCCGACGAGGACCCAGAGCACGACGGGCAGCCAGCCAAAGGCCATGGCGACGATCGTACCCGTGACAGGGCCAGCACCGCAGATCGAGCTGAACTGGTGCGAGAACGCGGTGAAGGCGGAGACGGGCGAGAAGCTCTTGCCGTCCTTCATGCGCTTGGCCGGCGTGAGGGCCTCTTTGTCAACGCCCCACTTGTTGGCCAGCCATCGGCCATAGCCCAGATAGCCGCAGGCGAGCACCGCCGCGGCCACAACCATGAGCAAAACTCCGTTCATTACATTTCCTCCTCTAAAAAGAACTTCCTAGACATAAAAAATGAGGGCCGTCGGTTGCGCTCGACGGCCCTCATCTTCATCAGCCGCCCGTTATCGTACGGGCTAGCTGTATGTGCTAACCCGCATCAGATAATTACTACGCTGATAGTGTTTAGCTGATGCGTGAACATGTCTAAGAAATCCTCTTCAATCATGATGCGAACGATCCGTGCGTGTTCACATCCCCCAGTGGTTGAAAAGGAGTATGAAACTTTAGTTACCTAAAGTCAACGCAAATTTGTAATGAATTTTCAACTTTTTTGGATTTCTCGGTATAAAACGCCACTGACCTCGGACTTTACCCCACGACAGTTTTTGCATGAGAGATGCCTCTCGGGAGTGGGCGGGCGTATGCAAGGTTTCCTGCTCTACAGTCCTGCTCGCACGGAGAGCACATTAAGTGCTCTCCGGCTCGTGCGGAACTCGCGATAAACCTTGTATACGCCCGCCCGCTCCCGAGGGGCTCCCATCCCAAATGCGGAGCAAAGCTCCGCACGCCAACTTTTTCTTTCAGCTAAAGAACGCCGGAAATTCGACGCTGGCTTGTTAACCTTGCTGGACGTTGTCGACGCCAAACCAGCCCAGAAGCTATATCGATACAGAAAGGTCCCCGGACGGAGGGGCCGGATATAAGGTTTATCGCGAGTTCCGCACGCAAAGAAGGCCACTTAGTGTGGCCTTCGTCTTGCGCAGGACTGTAGAGCAGG
>JAXJMO010000079.1:0-6340 GCA_036313175.1 Collinsella sp.
AGGGCGCGGGGCATGGGCCACGGGCGGGCGCTCAAGGCCGTCGCGAGAAAGCGGCTCAGGGCGATATACGCCGTGATGCGCGACCGGGTGCCCTACCGGGAGTAGCCCCGACGGTTGACAAAACTATAGGAACACCCAATGCCCACCAATTCGGAGCAAAACAACGCCGCAAGTAGAGGACGGACAGCGAGCGACGTCCAGAGCGAACAAGTTGGCATGAAAAAGGCGAGGCATTGACCTTCTGGTCATGCCTCGCCTTTTGAATGACAAATTGTCGCTCTGGGCGGCGCGCAGCGTCGCCCGGTTACGGCGTTTGGTAAAACGCCGTAACTACTCCTGAGCTCCGTACTGCTCGTAGTAGGCGTCGATGGCGGTCTTGAGCTCGTCATCGATGACAACCTTGCCGTCGATCTCGTGGTTGTAGAGGGTCTCGACGACCTCGGCCATGGAGACGATGCTCGCGACGGGGAAACCGTACTTGGCCTCGATCTCCTTCTGAGCGGTGGTCACACCGCCCTTGCCGACCTCCATGCGGTTGAGGGACACGATGAGGCCCTTGATCTCTACATCGGCAGCAGCCTTGACCTTGGGATAGGTCTCGTCGATGGACTTGCCGCTGGTGGTAACGTCCTCGACCATGACCACGCGGTCGCCGTCCTTGGGCTCATAACCCAGCAGGTTGCCCTTATCGGCACCGTGGTCCTTGGCCTCCTTGCGGTCACAGCAGTACTTGACCTCCTTGCCGTACAGCTCGTGGTAGGCAATGGCGGTAACAACAGCCAGCGGAATACCCTTGTAGGCCGGCCCAAACAGGACGTCAAAGTCGTCGCCAAAGTTATCGTGGATGGCCTGGGCGTAATACTCGCCCAGCTTCTTGAGCTGATAGCCCGTCACGTAAGCGCCGGCGTTCATAAAGAACGGGGACTGACGGCCGCTCTTGAGCGTAAAGCTGCCGAACTTAAGAACGTCGGACTCGACCATAAACTTGATGAACTCTTGCTTGTAAGCCTCCATGCGGGCTCCTCTCGTGATCGCGTACGTGCCTTCCAGTTTAGCGCAGGCGAAGCGTCGATGCGGGCGCGCTTTGGAGCCACGGCATTCTGTAAAGGCTTTGTCAGGGGGAATGGTTTTCCGAACAATGGGGTTGACATGGCAAACCCCCTCATCAAGAATACGGGCGGATTAAAAAGGGTACGAGATACCCAAAGCGCGCTGCGCTCAGCCTTTAGGAGGTGTGCCATGGAAGGCAGTCCTAGTCGAAAAACCTGCATGTCACCCTCGGCACGCCGCGAGGACTCCGCACACGCATAAACGCCACCGGCAGATCGCCAAAACCACCGCAAAAGCGCGCTGCACCCTTTGTGGGCTCAAGAGCTTGACGTGAGCGACATCTAGGTTTTTTGAAGCAAATACGACACGTACGCTAACTCCCCTCAACAAGGAGGACCCTATGCTGATGCTCAAAACCGTCACGGTACTCGAAGCCATCTCCAAGCGCCGCCGCACGGCGCGCCCTGCCGCTCATACCGGCCTATCCAAGAACACCATATTCGCCGCCACCCATAGTGCCGAGGACGCCCTCGTACTGCTTGACGCCACGGCAAACGGCCTCACCGTCGAGCAGGCAACTGAGCGCCTGAACGCCGTCGGCCCCAACACCATCGAGGCAACGACCAAAACGCTCGCCCGCCGCATCGCCGACGCGTTCATCGATCCCTTCGCCGGCATCCTCGCCGCGCTCGCACTGGTCTCGCTCTACATCGACGTGCTCGCCGCACCCGAGCCGCAGCGCGACCCCTCCACGGTCATCGTCATCGGCATCATGCTGCTGGTATCGGGCGGCATGAAGTTTATCCAGGAAGCCCGCAGCGGCAATGCGGCCGAGGCCCTCAAGGACCTGGTCTCCAACACTTGCACCGCCCTGCGCGACGGCGAGCGCATCGAGATCCCCTTCGACGAGCTCGTCCCCGGCGATGTAATCCGTCTCTCTGCCGGCGATATGGTGCCAGCAGACGCCCGCATCATCACCGCGCGCGACCTGTTTGTGATCGAGTCCGCACTCACCGGCGAGAGCGAGGCCGTCGAGAAGACCACCGCCGTCACCGTCGTCGAGGGCGCCGACGGCTCCGCACTGCCACTCTCTGCCTGCAAGAACATCGTCTTTACCGGCACCTCCGTGCAAAACGGCGCCGCCATGGCGCTTGTCGTTGCCACCGGCTCGGACACCTACCTGGGCGGCATCGCCAAGATGCTCAACGGGCGCGGCGAAAAGAGCGCGTTTGACCGCGGCGTCTCGAGCGTCTCCATGCTGCTGGTGCGCCTGATGCTCGTTATGGCGCCGGCCGTCTTTGCCATCAACGCCGCCACCAAGGGCAACGTCATCGACGCGCTGCTGTTCGCCACGAGCGTGGCCGTGGGCATCACGCCGCAGATGCTTCCCGTCATCGTGACCACGAGCCTGTCGCAGGGCGCCAAGGACCTCGCCCGTCGCCAGGTTATCGTCAAGGAGCTGCCGGCGATTCAAAACCTGGGTGCCATGGACGTCCTGTGCTGCGACAAGACCGGCACCCTCACCGAAGACCGCATCGTGCTCGAGCGCTACCTCAACACCGATGGCAACGAGGACGCGCGCGTGCTGCGCCATGCGTTTTTGAACAGCTTCTTCCAGACCGGCCTCAAAAATCTTATCGACCTGGCCGTAATCGACCGTGCCGATGTGACGCCCTCGACCGTCGCACCCGATTCCATGCTGGGCCAGAGCCTGCGCGACCGCTACACCAAGGTCGACGAGGTTCCCTTCGATTTCTCGCGCCGCCGCCTGAGCGTAGTTGTCGCCGACGCCCAAGGCAAAACCCAGATGGTTACCAAGGGCGCTGCCGAGGAAATGCTCGAGATCTGCTCCTTTGTCGAGATCGATGGCATCGCTCAGCCGCTCACCGACGAGAAGCTCGCCCAGATTCGCAAGCAGATCGCCGGACTTAACGCCGAGGGCCTACGCGTAATTGCCGTGGCGCAGAAGACCAATCCGCGCTGCGTGGGCGAGTTTGGCATCGCCGACGAGTGCGACATGGTGCTGATGGGCTTTTTGGCCTTCCTCGATCCGCCCAAAGCAAGTGCCGCGGGCGCCGTCGCCACCCTCGAGGCCAAGGGCGTGGCGGTCAAGGTCCTAACCGGCGACAACGACCGCGTCGCCGCCACCGTCTGCGAGCAGATTGGTATCGATGCGAGCAACGTCTTGCTCGGCTCCGAGATCGATGCGCTCGATGACGCCGAACTTGCCGAGCGCGCCGAGAAAACCCACCTCTTCGCCAAGCTCTCGCCGCTGCAGAAGGCGCGCCTGGTACGTGTCATGCGCGAGATGCTCGGCCACACCGTGGGCTTTATGGGCGACGGCATCAACGACGCCGCCGCCATGCGTGCGAGCGATTGCGGCATCTCGGTCGATTCGGCCGTCGATATTGCCAAGGAATCCGCCGATATCATCTTGCTTCAGAAGGACCTGGGCGTGCTCGAGCGCGGCATCATCGAAGGCCGCCGCACTTACGGCAACCTGCTCAAGTACCTCAAGACCACGGTGAGCTCCAACTTTGGCAATGTGCTGTCCGTGACCGTCGCGAGCCTGTTCTTGCCGTTTTTGCCCATGAGCGCCCTGCAGCTGGTTCTGCTGTCGCTGGTCTACGAGATCGTGTGCATCGCACTGCCGTGGGACACCGTCGATGACGCTTGGACTGCCCGCCCGCGTGCCTGGGACGCCGCGTCCATCAAGGGCTTTATGCTCGAGCTGGGCCCCGTGAGCTCGCTGTTTGACATCGTGACCTTCGCCGCGCTCTTCTTTGTCGTGTGCCCCGCCGCCGTGGACGCAAGCTGGTCCGAGCTTGCCGCCGCGGGCGACGTCGCGGGTATGGCGACCTTTGCTGCGCTCTTCCAGAGCGGCTGGTTTGTCGAGTCCATGTGGTCGCAGACACTCGTGGTCCACATGTTGCGCTCCCCGCATCTGCCGAGCCCGCGCGACCACGCCGCGCCCGCATTGTGCGTTCTTACCGTGCTGGGCCTGGCGCTCGTCACCTGGCTGCCGGCAAGCCCCATCGCCGATGCGCTCGGCCTCATGCCGCTGCCCACGAGCTTTTTTGGGTTGCTCATTGGCATCGTTACCGCCTATATCGCGCTCACCCAGCTGGCAAAGCGCCGCTACATTGCCCGCCACGGCGAGCTGCTGTAGCAAGTAGACGGAAAACACCCTGCCAGCTGCCGTTGCCACTACCACAGCTGCCAACGCCGCTGCCGTTGCCTCTGCCGCCGCCGCAGTCTATCCCCTCAGCAGTTGCGGTGAAATAGTTCCTGTTTAAGGTCCCGTGACTTTAATTTAGGGACTATTCCACCGCAACTTATTGGAGGATTAGCTAGTCCTTGGGTGTCCAGGACCAGAAGAAGTTGATAAGGGCCACACGTGAGGCGGTGCCGGTCTTTTTGTTGATCGAGGAAATGTGACGATAGAGCGTGGAGCGCGAAAGGAAAAGCGTTGTGGCGATGTCCTGAACGCTCTGGTCCGAAACGACCAAGGCCGCAAGAATATCGCGCTCGCGCTCTGTAAGCTCAAAGGTGGCGACGAAGACATCGAGGCGTTCATCGGACGTGAGCTCCGCTGCCTCCACGGGCTCGGGGTCGGAGCATGTGGGCGCAAGATCCCCACCAAGATCATCGGTGGCAGGCGCCAGCTCGTCCCGTATCACGGCGTCATCGGCTCGTTGCCCCAACTGTCCCAGCAGCGTAATCGCAATGCCCACAAACATCACGAGCGCCGCGTCGACCGCAGTCAGCACGTTTTGACTCGAGATGATCGCCACCGCCGGCGCCGTCACGAACATCGAGCACACGTTGTTGACGACGCGACCCATGCACGGCCAAAAATATGACCAGCGCGCATAAAGCGAGACGGCGGCATATTTTGTGGTAAAGAACACCACAAAGAAGCCTGAGCCCAGATAAAAGATGATCGTGGCAGCAAGCTCGTTGCCGCCATTGCCGTCGACGATGAGCACAAAGAACGAAAGCGTGGACAACATGGCGGCGCATGTCATGCCGATATTCATATACGAACGACCGTGCAGGTCAAATAGGACGCCAGCGACCAACGAGCTCACGACAAGCAGTAGGCGCGGCCAATCGCCCAAATCGACGGCTCCGACAGCATGCAGGGTCGTGAGGCCAGCGTTGAGAGCGGCGAATACGCCGGAAAGATACACCGTCGCCACGGTCAGGCGAACTACGGCGCGGCGGAATGCCGCCTTTGCCTTGGGATCGTCTTGCCACTTGGCGCCATATTCCAAAGCATCTACCGAAAGTCCGGCAACGCTGGGTTCAAAGTTGGGATCGGACTCGTCGCGCAGTTTGGCGCGTCGGGCACCGTGGAGCAACGCCACCTGCGCGATCGCACAGACAACCAGAACAGCCTGCTGAGGAATACCGACAGGCATCACCATGTGGTTGAACACCTGTACCAGAACGCCCATGGCATAGGAAAGTGCTGCGGCGCGCGCCAAGCAGGGCGTCCGCGCAAAGCGTCGCGCAAAGTTTGCGTGGGCAGTCGATCCGCAGTAGCCCAGCGCGCAGCACGCCACCAAACCGCCGGCAATTACCACCTCAACCTGAACCGCCATAATCAACAGCAGCAATGCCGCCACCAGCAAAACGCCCGTGACGTCACTCGTTGCGTCGATAGCATGGGGACGGCGATAGTACAGAATGGGACGCACAAAGAAGCCAATCACGCTCGCGCCGATGACAAGGCTCTCATAAATAACAACCTCGTCCGGAGACACGAACTCGGCCATGCGCACATCAAAAAGATACTCGCACGCCAAAAACGTGAAGAAGAACAGCGCCAGGCATATAATCTCCCGAATGCCCCGACGCAGATATGCGATTGTGTCTCCCATGCCCCTCATGGTTAACCCCCGGCCGCTCAATTGTCTGGAATTCCATTTTAATAAAGAACCAGTCTCAATATCGAAGCCACGCTCGAAATGTTGCCAATTCGACCCCAGCCGTCCACATCACGCCGCGATTTTGAGCCGCATGGACCAGAAGGGACACGCGCGATCTCTAGCTCGGCCAGGAGTGTCTCCAACTACCACTCATTTAAGTACGTCCCCAATGAGTGGCCGAAGAGTGTCCCCCGCGACTAGTCGTTTGAGAACGTCCATTACAGTCTGAAATAGGCCATCGATAAATTTCGATGGCGAGCATTCGGCGCATTGCCTACGATACGGGCAAGCCCCGAGGGGCCGCCGATCGGGCGCCTCCGGATGGCCGTCTGCCCCTGCCCCGTAGAGGGCCCGGG
>JAXJMO010000080.1:0-27305 GCA_036313175.1 Collinsella sp.
GGTCTGATAAGATTTCCATAGCGGTCTTCGTCCTTTCCTAGAACCTGTTGTTGTGGTGATTTCAGATTCTAGGACGAAGGCCGTTCTTCGTTAAACGGGCGCTAGGGCGTCACCCTTACACCAACATTTTCGACGCGATCAAACTGCTCGGGGGCCTTTTTAGTTTAAAGCGACCTGATGGGCGGTCTTTATACCGGCAGACAAAAAAGGGTACCGACCAACGTCGATACCCTTTACAAGCCACTATGTCAGCGCGCACAGTGCCGAGCGCACGACCCGCACGCCTACTTGCGAGAATTGCTCAGCTTATTGATCAGCGCCTCAAGACGCTCGCCGTCCTCGGCCGTCTGGGCAATAACCAAAATCGTATCGTTGCCGGCAAGCGAGCCAAGCACATCGGGCAGCTCTGCCGCATCAACGGCGGCGGCAATGCCGGAAGCCGTACCAGGCTGAGCCTTGATCATGACCAGATTATCGGTGCGCAGAACGCCCGTTACGAGCTCGGAAACCATACGCTGCAGGTGCAGGTCCTCTGCCAGAACATAGATGCCCTCAGGGAGCTTACGCAGCCCCATATCGGCAATATCGCGAGAGACAGTCGCCTGCGTGCAATCAAAGCCCATAGCGCGGAGCTCATCGACCAGCACGCGCTGCGTACGGACGTCCTTATTGCGAACAATATCTCTAATGGCATCCTGGCGCCCATTGCGTTTTTTAGCCATACAAACCCTCTCTCCAAAAGATGGCGGAGACAATCAATCAGTGATTGAATAGTTTAACGCTATTTGAAGGCTTTTGTGTATAAGAACGCATTTCGAAACAATTCTATGCAAGTTTGTTACGAAATGAGCCGTTTAGGCGGTTTTTGCGCCCGTCCGGTTAAGAAAAGCTGCCAGATGCGTACACATCACGCAGCGCGCGGGCTTGGCGCTGGCGATCGGCCCAAACAACAGACCGAGCCCCCGATGGTTATCCTTGAGCGCGGCGACCATCTGACGGGTTCGAGGCGCTTCGAGCATATCACGCATGCGGGCGGAACGCTCGATTGACGACACCCCATGCGGGCTCAGACACAAATTCTCGATGCAGGCGACCAGTCCGGTAAAGTAGAACTTTTGGCTTGCTAGCTTGAGCCGACCACCGCTATCTGCTTCCGAGAGTGAGCCCGCAAGCTCGTCGAGCGCTCGGGTGTCATCGGATACCTTGGCATACATGGTGGGATCAAAGGCATCTGTAAGCTTGGGTGCCGCCGCGTGGAAACAAGCGTCGCCGCAGCCGGACACGCATCGTGCCTGCGAGAGCGCATATGCCATAAACTCAACCGTACGGTACGCCTTGCCGTGCGACAGGCATGCCTCAAACAGCGGACGGCTATACATCACGCCAGAGACTTGAGCAACCAAGCCGCCTAAAATCAACTGAGGCAGCCCGGTCACCATCGAAGATTTGCTATCAATGGAAATATGAGTAGCATCCAAGACGCGCGAATGGCGCTCTCGATGTGCATCATAGCGGTCGAGCGACACCGTGGGAAACACTATGTCTGCCGCAGTATCGCACGCGATATCGACCATCTTGGGAAGGGACTGCGGAGCAAACCACTCATCGGCGTTCATAGCGATGATTTGAGAGCCGCGCGAGGCAGCAAAACCGGCACGAAGACAAGCACCGCGCTTCGCGTCCTCGACGTCAATCAAATCAATATGAATGTCCCTGTCGGCAGCAACTTGAAGCGAATGGCGCACACCGGGCGCAGCATCGCGGCAGACAACGACAATCTGCAAATCGTAGAGGTCTTGGTTCTGGATACTCTCGAGCGCACGCATCGCATAGCTGGGCGAACCTTCTACCACAAGGATCACCGAAAGTCGCGGATGCGAGCCACGTCGAACCAAGTTATCCGTCCTCTCGACAGCAATGAATCAAACCGTGGTT
Source organism: Collinsella sp. (assembly GCA_036313175.1). Classification (GTDB taxonomy): domain Bacteria; phylum Actinomycetota; class Coriobacteriia; order Coriobacteriales; family Coriobacteriaceae; genus Collinsella. The sequence goes on from JAXJMO010000080.1 coordinate 1,936, forward strand.
CATGGTACACCCCGGCAATAAAAGCAATGAGACACCGGTTGTATTGCACGCCAAGAACAGATGTTGCACACGCGCAGCCCACAGATGACGGGTGTCGACGCACGACGCGTCGAGCCCTCCCTTAGTCGAGCACGACAAGCTCGGCGGGATCGTAATCCACGCCCATAAACGTAAGGCCGCAGGCAGGAGCCGTGGGGCCCGCAGCGGTACGGTCGCAAGCATCGATGACCTCGCGCATCCACTCGGGTTCACGGCGATGCATGCCAATCTCGACAAGCGTGCCCACGATCGTGCGGACCATCGAATGCAGAAACGCATTGCCCTCGATGGTAAACGTCAGGATGTCCTCGCCAAACGCAACCTCATGGCCAAACTCGGCACGCATCACGCAGCGGTGCGTGGGCTTGCCCACAGCAGACGCCACCTTGCAAAAGCTCTTGAAGTCCTGCTCGCCCAGTAGCGCGGGACAGGCCGCAGACATCGCCTCAACATCCAATGGGTAGCGATGCCACCACACCGCACCGCGCGAAAGCACAGGGCGCGCGTCGCGATCGGCAATACGGTACGTATACGTACGGGAACGCGCATCAAAGCGTGCAGAAAAGCCTTTACGGGCCTTGTAGACCTCGTTTATGGCGATATCTTTGGGCAGGAGGGCATCCATAGCCCTCAGCCACCTACGGCGCGTCAAAGCCAACTCAGCGTCCGTTACGGGCACGCTGATGAACTGAGCCACCGCATGCACGCCGGCATCGGTACGCCCCGCACACGTCAGGTCGATCGGACGGCGCAGGAGCGTCTCGATAGCGCGGCGCAGCTCGCCCGCAACCGTCGTCTGGCCAGGCTGCTCGGCAAAGCCGCTATAGGACGAGCCATCGTAGGCCACGCGGAAAATGAGCGTGGCATCGAGCTCAGGAATCGAATTGAAATCAGACGGCGCGGTCATGGGCGCTCCCAACAAACAGGCAATGGCATTTCGACAAAAAAAGAGGGGTACGCGAACGTACCCCTCGAATATAGCCTATGCAGACGGATTGTCTACTCAGCGGTCTCCTCAGCAGGAGCCTCCTCGGCAGCCTCGACCTTCTTGGGAGCAGCGGCCTTCTTGGGGGCCGGAGCAGGCTTCTTGGCCTTAGGCGTGCAAGGCTCGGTGACGAGCTCCATGATAACGATGGGAGCATTGTCGCCCTTACGGTTACCGAGCTTCATGATGCGGGTGTAACCGCCGTTGCGGTCCTGCCACATACCCTGGGCAGCCTTGTCGAAGATCTCGGCAACGAGCTGCTTATCGCCGAGCTTGGCGATAGCCAGACGACGAGAGTGCAGGTCGCCCTTCTTGGCCCAGGTGATGATCGGATCGACGACCGAACGCAGCGCCTTAGCGCGGGTCTCGGTGGTCTTGATGCGGTCGTTCTCGAAGAGGGCCTTAGCAAGGCTCTTCTTCATGGCCTTGGTGTGGCTCGCATCGGTGCCGAGCTTCAGGCCCTTCTTAACGTTGTGACGCATGGTCTAGTTTCTCCTCAAATATGCGAAGCATTAAGCCTTCAGGCTCAGGCCCATGGACTCAAGCTTGTCCTTCACTTCCTCGATCGACTTAACACCGAAGTTACGGATGTTGAGCAGATCGTTCTCCGAGAACTCAACGAGCTGACGGACCGAGTGAATGCTGGCGCGCTTAAGGCAGTTGTAGGAACGGACGGAAAGGTCCAGATCCTCGATCTGCTTGTCCAGCTCGGCGTTGTCGTTGGTGACCTCGGGAGCGAAGATCGAAGCCTCCTCCTCGACCTCGGGGGTCTCGGCAAGGTTCATAAAGGCGGCCATATGCTGGTTGATGATATTGGCAGCCTGGACCACGGCGTCGCGCGGGGCGATGGAGCCGTTGGTCTCGATCTCGAGGACAAGGCGGTCGTAGTCGGTGTGCTGACCGACACGGCAAGCCTCAACGAGCTTGGCGCAACGGGAAACCGGCGAGTACAGCGAGTCGACGTGGATCACACCGATGGGATCGTTGTCGCGCTTGTTGGCCTCGCCAGAAACATAGCCGCGGCCATAGCCGATGCGCATGCTCATGGTGAGATGGCCACCCTCGGTGAGCGTTGCGATGTGCTGCTCGGGGTTGACCAGCTCAAACTCGGACGGAATAAAGAAGTCCGCACCGGTGACCTCGCAGGGGCCGTCAACCGAGATGGTGGCGGTCGCCTCGTCGGTCGTGCCGAGAGCCCTGAAGACAAGACCCTTGACATTCAGGACGATGTCGGTGACATCCTCGACCATGTTAGGGATGGTCATGAACTCGTGCTGCGCGCCATCGATCTGAATAGCCTCGACGGCGGCACCCTCGAGCGAGGATAGAAGAACGCGACGAAGGGAGTTACCCAGCGTATCGCCGTAGCCACGCTCGAGCGGCTCGACGGAGACACGAGCAGACGTCTCGTTGATCTCTTCGACCTGAACCTGAGGCCTAATGAATTCTGACATGTATTACCTCCAGCCTCAGCAGCCCGGATGGACTACTTAGAGTAGAGCTCGACGATGAGCTGCTCGTTGATATCACCGCTGATCTGCTCACGCGTCGGCAGAGCGAGCACGTTACCAGACAGCTTCTCGATATCGACCTCGAGCCAGCCAGGGACCTCAAAGCGCTCGGAGGAAATCAGGGCCTCCTTGATGGGGAGGAGGTCACGGAACTTCTCGCCGACAGCGACGACGTCGCCGGCCTTGACGCGGTAGGACGGGATGTCCACGCGCTTGCCGTTCACGGTGAAGTGACCGTGACGAACGGACTGACGAGCCTCTTTGCGGGTGCGGGCGAAGCCAAGACGGAAGACAACGTTGTCGAGGCGAGACTCAAGGATGATCATGAGGTTCTCACCGGTGACGCCGTTCATCTTACGGGCCTTGTTGAAGTAGCCGTGGAACTGCTTCTCCAGAACGCCATAAATAAACTTGACCTTCTGCTTCTCGCGCAGCTGCATGCCGTACTCAGATTCCTTGCGACGGCGCTTGGGCTGACGGATAGATTCCTTCTTGCTGCTGTAACCGAGCTCAGCGGGATCGATCCCGAGCTGACGGCAGCGCTTAAGAACAGGAGTCCTGTCGATTGCCATATTGATACGATCCTTTCAGTTACACGCGGCGACGCTTCTTGGGGCGGCAGCCGTTGTGCGGAATGGGGGTCTTGTCCTGGATGCTCGAGACCTCGAGGCCAGCAGCCTGGAGGGAGCGGATGGCGGTCTCACGACCGGAGCCGGGGCCCTTGACGAAGACGGAAACCTTCTTCATACCGTGCTCCATGGCCTGCTTGGCAGCAGCCTCGGCAGCCATCTGGGCAGCGAACGGCGTGGACTTACGGGAGCCCTTGAAGCCCACCTGGCCAGCCGACTTCCAGGAAATGACGTTGCCCTGGGGATCGGTGATCGAAACGATCGTGTTGTTGAACGTAGAACGAATGTGAGCCTGGCCCACGGAAATGTTCTTACGGTCCGCGCGCTTCAGACGGGCAGCGCGAACGTTCTTCTTAGCAGTAGCCATCTATCTAGCGCTCCTTATTTCTTCTTCTTAGCACCGATCTGACGCTTCGGGCCCTTGCGGGTACGAGCGTTAGTGTGGGTGCGCTGGCCGCGGACCGGGAGGCCCTTGCGGTGACGAAGGCCGCGGTTGCAGCCGATGTCCATAAGGCGCTTGACGTTCTGGTTGCGCTCACGGCGGAGGTCGCCCTCAACCATGATCTGGTTCTTGTCGATATAATCGCGGATGGCGTTAACCTCATCCTCGGTGAGGTCCTTAACGCGCGTATCCACGTTAACGTTGCACTCGACGCAAATCTTCGTCGCAGTGGTGCGGCCGATGCCGTAAATGTAGGTCAGACCGATCTCAACGCGCTTCTCACGCGGGAGGTCGACACCATTAATACGGGCCAACGTAGTCTCCTCTCTTAACCCTGACGCTGCTTATGACGGGGGTTCTCGCAAATGACGAGGACCTTGCCATGGCGCCTAATGATTTTGCACTTATCGCACATCTTCTTGACCGAAGGACGTACCTTCATCGTTCTTCCTTTCGGTAGCGCTCAAACTACTTCCCTACTATCTACTCGCCCAGCCGCAGGCGTTTAAAACTATGGCTGGTCTTCACACACAATCCGACCGTAGGTTGAGCTAAGCCTGCAGTCGGAAATGGAGTGCGTGTATGCGTGCCGCTATTTGTAGCGATAGGTGATGCGGCCGCGGGTCAGGTCGTACGGGGAAAGCTCCACGACAACCCTGTCACCGGGGAGAATACGGATGTAATTCATTCGGATCTTGCCAGAAATGTTGCACAGAACCGAATGACCGTTCTCGAGCTCGACCTTAAACATGGCGTTGGGCAACGGTTCCTTTACCGTACCCTCGAGCTCAATTGCGTCTTCCTTCTTCACAAGCAATCATCTTTCTCTAGAAAACGACAGCGATTGAGTATTCTACAACACGTATGCACGCATCGTAATAACTTCGTAATGGCTCCACAACTAAGTGGAACTTGTTACATTTGAAATGTAAAACAAAGCCGTTCCCTGATGCCCAAGATCGCCTTGAAATGAGAAGGCATAGACCTTGGGGTCATGCCTTCGAAATTGAAAGGCGAGGTTGGGCATCAGGGGGCGGCGACTTTTACATTTCTCCGCCTTGGAGCGAACACCAAGCACCTTGCGCATCCGTGGTGAGAATCACCGGACCGTCATTGGTAATGGCGACGGTGTTCTCGTAGTGCGCGGCGGGCAGGTGGTCGTTGGTCGTAACAATCCAACCGTCGGAGCCCGTGCTCACATGGTTGGAACCCATCGTAACCATCGGCTCGATGGCAATGACCATGCCGGCCTGGAGGCGAACGCCCCTCCCCTTCTTTCCATAGTTAGGAACATTGGGGTCCTCGTGCATCACGCGGCCAATGCCATGGCCCACATAATCACGAAGCACGCCGTAACCGTGAGACTCGGCGAGGGACTGAACGGCATAACCGACGTCCCCGATATGGTTACCGGGAACAGCCTGCTCGATGGCAGCCTTAAGGCAATCGCGCGTGACCTCGCACAAAGCCTTGGCTTCGGGCGTGGGGGTGCCGACGAAAAACGTCCAAGCGTTATCGCCGACCCAACCGTCGACAACGGCTCCCGTATCGATGGAGATGATATCGCCATCGCGCAGGATCATGTCGGGGTTGGGAATACCATGGACCACGGCATCGTTGATCGATGCGCAAATGGTCCCCGGGAACCCGCCGTAACCCTTAAAGGCCGGGGTGCCGCCATGCATGCGGATAATCTGCTCCGCGAGCTGATCGAGCTCAAAAGTCGAAACGCCGGGGCGCACCATGGCTCCAACGTGGCGGAGCGCCATCTTAGATAGCGCTCCTGCCTTCTTCATCTGCTCGATTTGCGTTGCAGACTTAATCTTGATCATAGACCGAGAGCCTCTTTGACATCCCCGTACACGGTCTCACGAGCCTGGTCACCGTTGACCGACTTGAGCAGACCCTGGCCACGATAGTAGTCGACGAGCGGACTCGTGGACTTCTCGTAGACGTCGAGACGGTTCTTGATGGTCTCGGGCTTGTCGTCGTCGCGCTGATACATCTCGCCGCCACACTTGGGGCAGGTAGCATCGGCAGCGGTGCCGGTGTAACCGCAGCCGCGGCAGGTGCGACGCGAAGACAGACGATCGATAATGACCTCGGGGGCCACATCGACCAGAAGGGCACAGTCGATCTCGCGACCCATGGCGGAGAGCTCGGAATCGAGCGTCACGGCCTGGGCGGTGTTGCGCGGGAAGCCGTCGAGGATGAAGCCCTGCTGGGCGTCATCGGCGGCAAGGCGCTCCTTGACAAGGTCGATCACGAGCTGGTCGGGAACGAGCTCGCCAGCGTCCATGTACTTCTTAGCCTGAATACCAAGCTCGGTGCCACCCTTGACGGCAGCACGCAGCAGGTCGCCCGTGGAAATATGGGCGACGCCAAACTCGGCGACGAGCTCCTGTGCGACGGTGCCCTTACCGGCACCCGGAGCTCCGAGCAATACGAGGTTCATGAGCAATCCTCCTCTAGCCTATTTAAAGAATCCATCGTAATCATACATCTTGATCTGGCCTTCGAGCTTATCGACCGTGTCGAGCACGACGCCGACCATGATGAGGATGGACGTGCCGCCAAATGCCTGGATCAGATGGTTACCCGTGAAGGAGAAGATGATCGAAGGCACGATGGCGATGAGCGCCAAAAAGACAGCGCTGGGAAGCGTAATCTTGTTGAGCGCGTTCTTGATGTAGGCCGCGGTAGCCCTACCCGGACGCACGCCCGGAATAAAGCCGCCCTGCTTCTTAAGGTTGTCGGCCGTATCATCGGGGTTGAACACCATGGAGGTGTAGAAGTACGCGAAGAACACGATGAGGACAACGTTAAGCACCCAGTTGAGCCAACCGGTCGAAAGCGCGGAGGCAACTGCCTGAATCCAGCCGATGCCGGGGAAGAACACGGCAATCTGAGCCGGGAAGTACAGCAGCGCCGAAGCGAAGATGATCGGCACGACACCCGCGGTGTTGACCTTGATGGGCAGGTAGGTGGTCTGGCCACCCATCATGCGACGGCCCACGACGCGCTTAGCGTAGGAGACCGGGATGCGGCGCTGGCCGCGCTCAAGGAAAACAATCAGCGGGATAACCAGCAGGATGATGGCGCAGATGATCACCATGGTGATGATGCCACCGGCATTGCCCTCGGTGCTGGAGAAGATAGCCTGCGGCAGACCGGCCATGATGTTCGCGAAGATGATCAGCGACATGCCATTGCCGATACCGCGCTGGGTGATGAGCTCACCAATCCACATGATCAGCATGGCGCCCGCGGTGAGCGTACCGACGATCATGAGGTCGAAGATGATCTCGGGAGCGCCGGCGCCATTGAAGCTGATGCCGAAGCTCTTAAAGAGGAAGAGGTAACCCACGGAGTTGAGGATTGCCAGAGCAAGGGTGAGGTAACGCGAATACTGCGTAATCTTGGTCTGACCGACCTCGCCCTCGCGGGCAAGCTCATGCAGGGAAGGCACAACGGCCTGGAGCATCTGGAGGATGATCGAGCTGGTGATGTAAGGCATGATGCCCAGCGAAAACACCGACACATAGCTCAACGCGCCGCCAGAGAAAAGATTCAGGAGGGCCATAGCACCTGCGGCGACCGAATTGTTATCGGTCGAGAAAAGGCCCAGCATCCCCTGGAAGGGAATGCCGGGCACAGGAACGTGCGCACCAATGCGGTACACGACGAGCATAGCTATGGTAAAAAGAATCTTTTCGCGCAATTCTTTGATGCGGAAAGCATTCTTAAGACCATTTAGCACGGCAGCTCGACCTTTCCGCCGGCGGCCTCGATCTTGGCCTGCGCAGAAGCGCTGACCTTGTCGACCTTGACCGTGAACTTCTTGGTGAGCTCACCATTGCCGAGCACCTTGACGGGCTCGAACTCGCTCTTGGTGATGCGAGCGGCCTTAAGAGCGGCACCGTCGATCACAGCGCCGTCCTCGAACTTACGCTCGAGACGCTCAACGTTAACAGCGGTGTACTCGATACGACGGGGGTTACGGAAGCCCGGAAGCTTGGGCAGGCGCATAGCCAGCGGAGTCTGGCCACCCTCGAAGCCGGCACCCTTGGTGCCGCCAGAGCGGGAACCCTGGCCCTTCTGACCGCGGCCAGAAGTGGTGCCGTGACCCGAAGAATTGCCACGGCCGACGCGCTTGCGGTTCTTGGTGGAACCGGGCGCGGGAGTAAGATCGTGAAGCTGCATTTGCTACTCCTCTACAATCTCGACAAGGTGCTTGACCTTGAAGATCATGCCGCGGACGGACTCGTTGTCAGCAATCTCGCGAACCTCGCGGATCCTGTGGAGACCGAGGGCACGGACAGTACGGACCTGGTCCTGCTTGCAACCGTTGGTGCTGCGGACCTGCTTGATCTTGATGGTGTCAGCCATGCTTAGTTCTCCTTACCGACGAACATCTCGGAGACCGTCAGGCCACGGCGAGCCGCGACGTCCTCAGGGCTGGAGAGCTCCTTGAGGCCCTCGACGGCAGCCTTGATGATGTTGAGGCCGTTGTCGGTACCGAGGGACTTGGACAGGACGTTCTTGATGCCAGCAAGCTCAAAGAGGGGACGCACAGCGCCGCCGGCGATAACGCCGGTACCCTCGACAGCGGGCTTGATGATGATGCGGCCGGCACCAAAGTGGCCGAGAACCTCGTGCGGGATGGTGCCCTGCTCGGTCACCGGCACGTGGAACATGTTCTTCTTGGCATCGAGAGATGCCTTGGAGATGGCCATGGGCACCTCAGCGGACTTGCCCATGCCAACGCCGACGTTGCCCTTGCCGTCGCCAACGACGACGAGAGCGACGAGGCTCATGCGACGACCACCCTTGACGGTCTTCGACACGCGGTTGATGTAAACGACGCGCTCCTCGAACTCGGAGGCCTCGCGCTGCTGCTTCTGATTACGAGCCATGTGCTACATACCTCCTAGAACTCGAGACCGGCGGCACGAGCACCGTCGGCGAGGGCCTTGACGCGGCCATGGTAGATACGGCCACCGCGATCGAAGGCGACCTTGGTGATGCCGGCCTCGATGGCGCGCTTGCCAACGAGCTGACCGACCTTCTCCGCAGCCTCCTTGTTCGAGGTGTGGGTGCCCTTGAACTCGGCCTCGAGGGTCGAGGCAGAGACGAGCGTCAGGCTGGAGCCCTTGCTGTCGTCGATGATCTGGGCATAGATGTTGGCGTTAGTACGGGTCACGCGAAGACGCGGACGCTCGGAGGTACCCGAGACCTTGCCGCGAACACGACGCTGACGACGCTTGAGGCCTTCCAGCTTCGCCTTATGCTTGTTCATACGTAAACTCCTAAAAAGGTTGATCTTGCCAGCACCTGACGGGGTGCTGGTCTTATGCGAGTGAGTCGGTTACGACTACTTGGCGGCCTTACCCAGCTTGCGGCGGATGTGCTCGCCAACGTAGTGGATACCCTTGCCCTTGTAAGGCTCGGGAGGACGATGGCCGCGGATCTCAGCGGCGATCTGACCGACCTGCTGCTTGTTGATACCCTTGACGTTCACGTGGGTGTTGTCGGGAACCTCGAAGGTGATGCCCTCGGGAGCCTCGACGATCACGGGGTGCGAGAAGCCCAGGGAGAACTCGAGGTTCTTGCCCTTCTGCTGCACGCGGTAACCGACGCCGGCGAGCTCGAGCTTCTTCTCGAAGCCTTCGGAAACGCCAACAACCATGTTGTGGATGAGGGCGCGGGTGAGGCCGTGGCGGGCACGGGTCTCACGCTCGTCGTCGGGACGGGAAACGGTGAGAACATTGTCCTCGACGTTGATAGCGAGCTTCTCAAAGACATCGAGCTCGAGCTGGCCCTTGGGGCCCTTGACGACAACGTTGTTGCCGTTGACTGCCACTTCGACTCCGGCGGGAATCTGGACAGGCTTATTACCGATACGAGACACGGTGATCTCCTTTCCTTCTACCTACCGAGCGAATTACCAGACGTAAGCGATGATCTCGCCGCCGACGTTGTGCTTGCGAGCATCGCGGTCGGTCATGACGCCATGGCTGGTGGAAATAATGGCGGTACCAAGGCCACCGCGGACGCGGGGCATGTCGGCAACGCCGGTGTACTTACGCAGGCCCGGCTTGGAAATGCGGCGGATGCCGTTGATGACCTTAGCCTTCTTGGGACCATACTTAAGCGTGATGTGCAGAGTCTTCTGGGGAACGGTGTCCTCGACATCGTAGCCCTCGATGTAGCCCTCCTCGTGCAGAACACGAGCGATCTCGACGAGCTTCTTGCTGCTCGGCATGGAGACCGTGGCCTTGTTCACAGAGTTAGCGTTACGGATGCGCGTAAGCATATCTGCGATCGGGTCTGTAAGGTTCATACAGATTCTCCTTCGTTCTTGATGAACACGTGCTCTTGGTTCTTCACCGCCCTTAACGGCAAAGCCTTTTTAGCGCGTTTTCCCTGTTCCAAACGGATGCTTGAAACGCTGGTAGTGACTTACCAGCTGGCCTTCTTAACGCCGGGAAGCTCGCCCTTGAGTGCAAGCTCACGGAAGCAGACACGGCACAGGCCGAACTTGCGGTACACAGAGTGCGGACGGCCGCAGCGCTGGCAGCGCGTGTACTCACGAGTAGAGAACTTCTGCTTGCGATTGCACTTGACGATCATCGATGTCTTAGCCACTTATATCCTCCTCACATAGAGTATTGTTCGCCCCAAGCGCCGCCCCCTTGTGGGAACGGCGCTTATAGGGCAGGTGAACCTATTTCTTGAACGGGAAACCGAAGGCGTCCAGAAGGGCCTTGGCCTCCTCATCGGTGTTGGCGGTGGTCACGAAAGTGATGTCCATACCACGCTGGTGATCGACGGAGTCGAAGTCGATCTCGGGGAAGATGAGCTGCTCGGTGACGCCCATGGAGAAGTTACCACGGCCGTCGAAGCTCTTGGCGGAGATGCCGCGGAAGTCGCGGATACGGGGGATCGCGACGGAGGTCAGACGATCGAAGAACTCCCACATACGGTCGCCACGCAGGGTAACCTTGCAGCCGATCGGCATACCAGCGCGCAGGCGGAAGGTAGCGATGGACTTGCGGGCACGGGTGATCATCGGCTGCTGGCCGGTGATGGCGCGCAGGTCGCGCACGGCACCGTCGATGGCCTTGGAATCGGTAGCGGCCTCGCCGACACCCATGTTCACGACGATCTTCTCAAACTTGGGGATCATCATGACGTTCTCGTACTGGAACTTGTCCTGAAGCTGCTGCTTGACCTCGTTGTTGTACTTGGTCTTCAGACGCGGCACATACTTCTCTTCTGCCATTGTTCACTCCTTCTTGGGGTTTTAAGCACGGGGCGTGGCCACGATGGGTTGTCCTCGTGCCTCCTGGCTGCATCCGCGCCGCTCATGGCATTTCGCGGTTTGGACTCGACGCAGCAGGAGCCGACAAAACAACCGGTACTATACGCGCATTGGGTGCGTATTTCCAGAAAAACCTCGTCTGCCTGCACAACTCCACAACTCCCCCGCACATAGTGATCCCCAAAAAGCAGTTGCGGTGAAATAGGGACTGTTGGGCGGCCTAACAGGCTTAAACAATCCGTATTTCACCGCAACTTATCGGTGGGAACGGGGATTAGCGCTTGCGGGGGACGATTTTGGTGCGGCGCAGGTGAATCATCTCGGCGGCGATGGAGATGGCAATCTCCTCGGGGTCCTCGGCCTCGATGGCAACGCCGATCGGCAGGTGCAGCTCGTCGATCTGGTCCTGCGTAAAGCCTTCCTGCTCCAGGCGGGCACGCACAAAGGCCGTCTTGCGGCGCGAACCCAGACAGCCCAGGTAGGCAGGCTTGGCGTGCATGGCCTGAATCACCACGTCGATATCGGACTTGTGGCCTGCTGTGGCCACGACCACCAGGTCGCGCGGGCCGATGGGGCACTGCTCGCTCAGGTTCTTGTAATCGACCAGGCGACGATCGTAGACACCGGGCACCCATTCGGGCGTCAACGTGCCGGGGCGGTCATCGCAGGCCACGACGGCAAAGCCCGCCGCCGTGAGCACGCGCGCCGTCGCGGCGCCCACGTGTCCGCAGCCAAAGATGTAGGTCAGGCCCTCGGGGCAGAGCGTCTCGATATGCGCCGCGGGAATCTCAGAGGCAGCGTTGGTGTAGGTGACGTTACTCCCCTCCTCCACCAGTGAAAGCCCGGGGCAGCCCGCAATGGTATGGCGCGATGCCTCGCCATGGTACTCGGCCACATCGCCCTCGAGCGCGCTCGCGATAAACGGCTCAAAGTCGATGACGAAGTCGCCGATGCGCCGATAGACCAAGACGTCGGCAATTTCCCGGAACAACGGTGCCTGGGTCGCATCCAGATGCAGATAGCACAGGCAGATGGCTCCGCCGCAGATCATGCCGGTATCGGAGTTCTCGCCGCCCATGGTGTAGCGGACCAGACGCGACTGTCCCGCGCTCAGGAGTTCGCGCGCCTCATCCAGCGCAAAGAGCTCAATCTTGCCGCCGCCGATAGTGCCCGCCTGGCTGCCGTCGGCAAAGACGGCCATCCAAGCGCCCACGCCGCGCGGCGACGACCCCGCCGTGCCGGCCACGACCACAAGCTCGCACGTCTCGCCAGCACGCAGGTCGGCAAGCGCCGCATTCACAACATCGAGCTTTTCCATTGCCGCCTTCTATCCTCTAAAGATATCGGTGAGCATAGCGAGTGCCTCGAGCACGCCGCCGCCGACCGACGTCGCCTTGTCCGAAATGTAGTTGATATAGCTGGCATCGCCGCGCGGATCGACATCGGCGCATTTAAAGCCCTCAGTCACCTGCACGCCGTTCGCCAAAAGCCCGCGCAGGCATCCATCGATCTGCGTGCACATGGGCGTATCGTCCGCGTAGCCAATCACGTCTCCGGCGCTCACGATGTCGCCGATTGCGCGGTCGGACCGAAACACGCCGGCAGCGGGGCTGTGGATAACACGCTCCTTGCCGTATCCGCCGATCACGCCCGGCACGCCCGTGTTGGGCTGGGGCGAGCCCTGGGTAATGACACGGCCCAAAAAATGCCCGCGCATGGTCTCGACCACGGCGTCGCAATCGACCGGCGCGGTAAAGCCCGGCCCCACGGCGATGACGGTAGGCGCCATGTCGCGCGTGGTGCCCAGGTTGCGCTTGGCCAGAATCGCGTCGACCACAGCCGCGGGTTTAAGCTCATCGAGCATCTTGGCCTGAGGGTCCACCACGACGGCAACATCCCCCGCTTGGGTAATCTCGAGCGCCTCTGCCGGCGTCTGCGCCAAGCGAGCGCGAATGCCCTCGACCTGGACCTCGCCCAGGCGAATAGCCTCGCAAAAACTGATTGTGCGGCGGATGCACGTGGGAACCGCGATATCGGCCATAACGACCGACACGCCGGCGCGCACCAAGCGAGCGGCGACACCCGTGGCGATATCGCCGGCGCCGCGAACATAAACGAGCATTCCCGGGGCACCTCCCTGTGCTACGGTTTGAGCAGAGCAAAAGCGGTTCGACCGCTACTCTGATGATTATTTATTATCACAGTATTATACGGCGGTGAACAGATGGAAACGGTTAGCGGCGATCTTGCCTCGGCGCTCAGGATCGAGCCGGGCATTACCGCGATTATCGGCAGCGGCGGCAAGTCGACGTTGCTCAAAACGCTGGGTCTTGAGCTCATGCGCGCTGGCGGCCGCGTGCTCCTCTGCACCACCACGCATATGCTTCCCGTTGCCGGCGTGCCATGGGACGGGTCGAATCGTCGCCTGGACGCCGCGCCTTGGAAGCCAGGTGCCCCACACGCCCCAGGCTGCACCTGCGAGGCCTGCGCGGGGCTTGTGCGGGGAAGCATCTGCCAGACAGGTGTCTTGGACTCCCAGACGGGCAAGCTCTCCTCCCCTGCCGAGCCGCTCGACCAGCTGACGCAGCGCTTTGACTACGTCCTGGCCGAGGCGGACGGCAGCAAGCGGCTCCCGCTCAAGGCGCATGCCCCGTGGGAGCCGGTCGTTCCCGCCGGCACGGCCAACGTCATCTGGCTCGTCGGCGCCTCGGGGCTCAGCAAGCCCATCAACGAAGCCGTCCACCGCCCCGAGCTCTTTTGCGAGCGTTGCGGCTGCGAGCTCACCGACATCGCCACGCCCGAGCGCGTCGCCCAGGTGCTCAATGCCGAGATGCAAGAGATGAAGCTCAGCACCGCACGCGTCATGCTCAACCAAGTCGACACGCTTGCCGACCCAACGATGGCAGATCGCTTCGAGGCAGTCCTCGACCGTCCCATCATCGCCACCAGCCTCAAGGGGTAGCTAATTTGGGACGGGGCTCTTTTAGCTACCCCATGTTGAGAGAAAAATCATCAGGCAGGCAAGGGTAGCTAAAAGAGCCCCGTCCCAAATTAGCTACCCTGGCGGCCTTCCTGCTAGCGGGGCACGTAGCGGCCGGGCTGGGCTCCGGTGGGCTCGCCGTCGCGCGCGGCCAGCACGCCGTTCACAAACACGGCCTTGGCGCGGCCATGTGCCTCAAAGCCCTCGAGCGGCGTGTAGTCCACAGCCTGATGTTGCGTCGCCGCGCTAATGGTCCAGCGCGCCTTGGGATCCCACACGCACACGTCGGCATCGGCGCCCTCGGCAAGACAGCCCTTGCGCGGATACATGCCAAAGACGCGCGCCGGGTTCTCGCTCATCAAGCGGCACAGATCCTCGGGACCCAGCTGTCCCTCAAAGCTCGTGGCAATCGCGACGGGACGATGCTCCACGCCGGGCCCGCCGTTGGGAATCGCGCGGAAATCGTCGCGTCCGCGGTCCTTTTGACCGTGCAGGTTAAAGCTGCAGTGGTCGGTCGCAATCGTATCGATCTCGCCGGCCACAAGCGCCTCACGCAGTGCCGCACGGTCACCCGCACGGCGCAGCGGCGGGCTCATCACATACTTGGCACCCGCAAAGCCGTCCTCGCCCTGCTCCAGATAGCAGGTGTCGTCGAGCATCAGATACTGAGGGCAGGTCTCGACATAAATGTTCTTCTGCCCGCGCGCCTTGGCAGCGCGAATGGCCTCGAGCCCCAGCGTGGTCGAAAGGTGTACCACGTTGACCGGAGCGTCCCCGGCCAAGTGAGCCAGATACAGCAGGCGGCTCACGGCCTCGGCCTCACACACGTCCGGACGGCTGAGCGCATGGCCCTCGGGCCCGTGGATACCCTGCTCAAACACGCGCTTCTGCAGCGCGTTGACCAACGTGCCGTTCTCGCAATGCACGCACAGGATACCGCCCACGCGCTTGAGCTCCTCCAGCACCTCGAGTGTCTCGGCATCGTCCAAGCGCAGGTGGTCATAGGCAAAGTAGGTCTTAAACGACGACACGCCCGCCTCGCGCATGGCCGAAAGATCAGCGCGGTTGCGCTCGTTCCACTCGGCAAGTGCCATATGAAAGGCGTAGTTGGCCGTGCAGGTTCCGTCGGCGCGGCGATGCCACTCGGCAAGGGCATCGGGCATGGTCACACCGCGATCGGCCGTCGCGTAGTCCACGATGGTCGTCGTACCGCCGCAGGCAGCCGCGCACGTGCCGGTCTCAAAGCTATCGGCCGTCCAATCCATGCCAGTCCAGCACTGCATGTGCGTGTGGCCGTCGATAAAGCCGGGGAACACCCAACAGCCCACGGCATCCTCGACGGTATCGCCCCCGGCCGGCTCAATCGCCGCGGCAATCCGCACAATCTTGTCGCCCTCCATGGCAAGATCGGCGCGGCGAAGCCCCTGGGGCGTCACGAGCGCGCCGTTTTTGATGATGATCATGTTGCTCCTTATCGATTCATACAGTTGGCCACGCGATCAAAATACGAGCAGGCGGCAATATGCTCCGCTATGCGTCGCTGTCCCTTGGCGGTATCGACATCCCACAGCTCGTAGGCACGCGCTTCGACCAGCGTGACGTCGACGCGACCTTTGAGAATCGAACCGCCGCCGTCCTTGCCCTCAAGACACATAAGTGCATCGAACAGTTCCGCCGGAAAGAGCACCGGACTCGAAGGCTCACCGCTGCACGCCAAGCGCACCGGATGTTTGCGGCCACGCTCGTCAAACGCGTGAACCATGGCATCAAAAGAATCCGCGCTCACAAGCGGCTGGTCGCCCGGCAAAAAGAGGCAACCTTTCCAGTTGCGTTCGACTCCCCACGAAAGGCCCGCACGGACGCTTTCGCTGCGCAGCTCGCCATCGTGCAGCACGCACGGGCAATGCTTGTCCTCGCAAATCTGGGCGACCTCGGGCCAACGCGTCGAGACCACAACGTCAAAGCCCCGGGGAACCGAATCGATGGTCCGGGCAATCAGCGGCTCGCCATAGATATCGGCAAGCATCTTGTTAGAGCCAAACCGCTTGCCCTCGCCCGAGGCCATAATGACGCATCCAAGTTTCATGGTGATACCTCCCCTGAAACCATCGTACCCATAACTCGCGCCGCGGGCATCCACATCGAAAGCACTTATCCCGCACGCCCGCGATGCAAAAAAGGGGCACCCCGCCGATTGGCAGAGCGCCCCCTTTACATGGCTTACCTCAACCCGGCTTTAGGCCTGGAGCCAACGAGCGGTGTTGCGCTCGTCGAGGGCCTTGAGGGTAGCGGCGGGATCGGCAACCTTCTGCAGGAACATCATGGCAGCGATGGCGTACGGCTTGTAGCTGGCCTCCTTGTACATGCCCACGCGGTGCATGTCGAAGACGTCGGCGTTAACCTCGCCGTGCTCGCAGGAGACACCGGAGATGTCGGCGGGCAGCGGGTGCATAAAGATGGTGTCCTGGCCGTTGGCAGTCTTCTCCATGAGCTCGGTCGTAGAGCACCAGTCCTGATGGGTGGCGTTCTGGGCGAGCAGCTCCTTCTCGAGCGCAGCGATGCCGGCGTCGTCGCCCTCGGCGTACAGGTTGGTACGCTTCTCCATGGCGGCAAACGGAGCCCAGCTCTTGGGGATCACGATGTCGGCGCCCTCGAAGGCCTCGGCCATGGTGTTGACCTGCTTAAAGGTGGTGCCGGACTCGGCGGCATAGCCCTTGGCGCGCTCGACGACCTCGGGCATGAGGTCGTAGCCCTCGGGGTGGGCCAGGGTGACGTCCATGCCAAAGCGGGGCAGCAGGCTGATCAGCGACTGCGGGCAGGACAGCGGCTTGCCGTAAGAGGGCGAATAGGCCCAGGTGACGGCAACCTTCTTGCCCTTGAGGTTCTCGAGGCCGCCAAACTCGTTGATGAGGTAGAGCATGTCGGCAGAGGACTGCGTGGGGTGATCGGAGTCGGACTGCAGGGAAATAAGCGTGGGACGGTGATCCAGAACGCCGTCCTCGTAGGCCTGCTGGACAGACTCGGAGACCTCGGCCATATAGGCATCGCCCTTGCCGATGTACATGTCATCGCGGATGCCGATGACGTCGGCCATGAAGGAGATCATGGTAGCGGTCTCGCGGACGGTCTCGCCGTGGGCGATCTGGGACTTCTTCTCGTCCAGGTCCTGCAGCTCAAGGCCGAGCAGGTTGGCGGCCTTAGAGAAAGAGAAGCGCGTACGGGTGGAGTTGTCGCGGAACAGGGAGACTGCCAGGCCCGAGTCGAAGATCTTGGACGAGACGTTGTTCTCGCGCAGCTCGCGCAGGGCGTCGGCGACGATGTAGAGCGCCTTGAGCTCGTCGGTGGTCTTGTCCCAAGTGTGCAGGAAGTCGCTACCGTACATACCCTTAAAATCGAGGCCGTTCAGCTGCTCGACGAGCTCGATAAACTTAGCGTCCATGGAAATGTCCTTTCTAAAGATGAAACGATCGCAATGAGTAGATGTGCTCCGGCATGCGCGTGTGGCTAGAACATGCAGAGCACCATGACGAGGACCCGCCACCGTTGAGGAAGCATGGGAGATAACGACCGCGGGCCCCAAGTCAACAGGGGGTGCCGGGGACACGAGCGTCCCCCGGCTCAACAAAATCGAGGAATGGGACTAATCGATCTTGTTGTTGGTCAGACCGGCACGGAACACGGTGGCGTCGCCATCGGCCTGGCTCGGATCGTAGAGGTTCAGGGCAGCCACATACATGGCGGCAGCGGTGACCAGGTCGTCCTTGTAGGTGACCTCGTTGGGAGCGTGAGCCTGAGACTCGGCACCCGGGCCAAAGCCCACGCAGGGGATGCCGTAGCGGCCCTGGATGGAGACGCAGTTCGTGGAGAAGGTCCACTTGTCGCACAGCGGGCGACCGGTGCGCTTGTCCATGCTGGGCTCGCAGCCGATGCGCTCGTCACCAAACATGGCCTTGTGGGCGTCGACGAGGGCCTTGACGTGCGGAGCGGTCTCCTTGTTGATCCACGTGGGGAAGTAAGCCTCGGTCTCGTAGACCTCGCCGGTCCAGGACGGACGGTCGTACATGTACATGGAGACCTTCACGTCGTCGCCGTACTTCTTGGCAGCCGGCAGGTTGCGGATCTCGTCCAGGCAGGACTCCCAGGTCTCGCCGGCGGTCATGCGACGGTCGATGGAGATGGCGCAGGAGTCGGCCACGGCGCAACGGCTGGGGCTGGTGTAGAAGATCTGGCTGACGGTGCAGGTGCCGCGGCCCAGGAAGCGGGCATCCTCGAAGTGCTCGGGATTGTACTTGGGGTCGAGCATCTTGACGAGACCCTTGATGTCGGTCGACTCGTCGCAGCCGTTGTTGTTGAGGGCGCGGACGTCGGCGATGATGTCGGCCATCTTGTAGATGGCGTTGTCGCCGCGGTCGGGAGCGGAGCCGTGGCAGGAGGTGCCGTGAACGTCGACGCGGATCTCCATGCGGCCGCGGTGACCGCGGTAGATGCCGCCGTCGGTGGGCTCGGTGGAAATGACGAACTCGGGCTTAATGCCGTCCTTGTTGTAGATGTACTGCCAGCACATGCCGTCGCAGTCCTCTTCCTGGACGGTGCCGACGACCATGATCTTGTAGCCCTCGGGGATGAGGCCCATGTCCTTCATCATCTTGGCAGCGTAGGTAGCAGAAGCCATGCCGCCCTCCTGGTCGGAGCCGCCGCGGCCGTAGATGATCTCGTCGGTCTCGTAGCCCTCATAGGGATCGGCGTCCCAGTTCTCGATGTTGCCGATGCCGACAGTGTCGATGTGGGAGTCGATGGCGATGATCTTGTCGCCCTCGCCCATAAAGCCCATGACGTTGCCCAGGCCGTCGACCTTGACCTCGTCATAGCCAAGGCTCTCCATCTCGGCCTTGATGCAAGCGACAACCTCGCCCTCCTCGCAGGACTCAGAGGGATGGGAGATCATAGCGCGCAGGAAGCGAGTCATATCAGCACGATGGGACTCAGCAGCAGCCTTGATAGCGTCGAAATCGAGTTCTTTAGCCATTGTTCATAACCTTTCAAACGAAGGAATCTACCTGTGAGGTGGCGGAGCGATACCTATTTACTCCGCCCCAACGATTAGCAAGTGGGATATTCGCCTTCCCAAACAATGCGGCGATACTGGTCGGGATCGGTGTCGCCCTCGGTGGAGAAGCAGAGCACGGAGCTCGTCTTGTCCAGGCCGATGAGCTCCTTGAGCTCGGCGTACTCGGGATCGAGCATGATGGTCTCGACCAGGCCGGTGGTCACTGCGCCGGACTCGCCGGAGATGACGCGCGGGTCGCCCTTCTCGGGAGCGCCCAGGGTACGCATGCCGCGAGCGGTGACCCAGTCGGGGCAAGACACGAAGGCGGTGGTGTGGTTGCGCAGGATATCCCAGCCCAGGATGTTGGGCTCGCCGCAGCACAGGCCGGCCATGATGGAAGGCATGTCGCCGTCCACGATACGCGGATCGCCATCGCCGGCGGCAGCACCCTTGTACAGGCAGGCGGCAGGCGCGCACTCGACCACAACAAAGGTCGGCGGGTTATCGGGATACAGGTTGGTGAAGTAGCCCACCACGGCGCCGGCCAGCGAGCCCACGCCAGCCTGGACAAAGACGTGCGTCGGGCGGTTGATGGCCATCTCGCGCAGCTGCTCGGCAGCCTCGGAAGCCATGGTGCCGTAGCCCTCCATGATCCAAGACGGGATCTTCTCGTAGCCCTCCCAGGCGGTGTCCTGAACGATAACGCCGCGCTCGCAGGCGTCGGCCTCGGCGGCCGCCATGCGCACGCACTCGTCGTAGTTGACCTCTTCGATGGTCACCGTGGCGCCCTCGGCGGCAATGTTATCGAAGCGGGGCTTGGTGGAACCCTTGGGCATGTGCACGACAGCCTTCTGGCCCAGCTTGTTGGCAGCCCATGCCACGCCGCGGCCATGGTTGCCGTCGGTGGCGGTAAAGAAGGTAGCCTGGCCAAAGTCCTCGGCCAGCTGATCGGAGGTCAGGTAATCGAAGGTGCAGTCGGCAACGTCCTTGCCGGTCTCGTCGGCAATGTAGTTGGCCATGGCAAACGAGCCGCCCAGGACCTTAAAGGCGTTGAGGCCAAAGCGATAGCTCTCGTCCTTAACGCACAGGTTGGACAGGCCCAGACGCGCGGCCTGGCCGTCCAGGCGGGCAAGCGGAGTGACGGTGTACTGGGGGAACGACTGGTGGAAGGCGCGGGCCTTCTTCACGTGGTCGAGACTCATGATTCCCAAGTGCTTGTCATCGCTCTTGGGCATCGTGTTGCTCGCCCACTGGATCTTATCGGCCATACGGTGAACTCCTTAAGTTCTCTCTTGCCGGCCCCCGCATACGCGTTTCAGCCCGATCCCATTCACACGGCTGAACTTTTATGTGGATGCCAAACAAAAAGTTTGTTAGTAATGTTCTATCACACTTTTTGATTGGTATATCTAACGAATTGTTTGTTGCCGTAATCGGTACTTTTTCGCCGCCGAACGGTCACACAACGCAGCGACGCTTTCGTTATTTGCGAACAGGTGTGGTTTATGGCACAGTGAGCCCAAACTAATTTTTAGGAAGGTGCCCATGACCCCCGCACAGATTGAGTTTTACAAGCGCCTCGCACACGGTCTGGCGCTCCAATTTGGCCCCAACTGCGAAGTCGTCGTCCACGATCTGGAGACCGAGGACGTGGACCACTCCATCGTAGTGATCGAAAACGGCCACGTCAGCGGGCGCAAACTGGGTGACGGCCCCAGCCATATCGTGTTTGAGTCCATGCACGAAGGCGCCACCGACGTACACGACCGCGAGCCGTACCTCACTAAAACCACCGACGGTAAGCTGCTCAAATCGTCGACGATCTTTATCCGCAACGATGAGGGCAAACCCGTCGGCATTTTGGGCATCAACTTTGACATTACGCTTATGAAGGCTTTTGAGCGTTCGCTCGATGCCTTTACTGGCACCGGCGGCACGGGCTATACCGAGCCCGAGCCCATTACCAAGAACATCGGCGACCTGCTCGAGGACCTGCTGCACGAGTGCGAGCAGTTTGTGGGCAAGCCCGCGGCACTCATGACCAAAGACGAGCGCATTCGTGCCATTGGCTACCTCGACCGTCGCGGCGCCTTCCTCATTTCCAAGTCGAGCGAGCGCGCCTGCGAGTTCTTTGGCATCTCCAAGTACAGCTTCTATAGCTACCTCAATGAGGCCAAGGCGGCGGCCGGCGACAAGTAGGCACTCGCCTGGATTGCCCCTCCCCTTTTGGGCGCGAGTTCTGGAAAGCACGAATCCAAGACCGAGCAGCTTGGGAAGTTCCATATAATCGATGTCATTAGTATTTCGAAAGGATGGAACAGAATGGCGTTGAGCAAGGCATCATGCACCGGTCGCGGATTGATTCCGGCAATTGGTGGACATGTGCACCGCATGTTCGATGACAGTGAAGACGACCTGTTTTCGCTGAGCCTTGACGATGTGATGGATGATCGCCCGTGGACCGCCGACGAACTCATGGGCGGCGGCGCTCGCCCGTCAAGCCCCAATCCCGCACTTGCGCCCAAGTCCGCACCTGCGCCGACTCCTGCGCAGTCGCCTGTTTCGACGCCCGCACCCACTTCGGCGCCCACGACCGCTCCCCGCCCCGCAAACGACCCGTCCGAGACGGCGGCATTTCTCGCTGCAGCGACGCAGGGCAAATCGGCCGACAGCACCGTTACCGACAGCACCGTTATGTACAGCGCCCAGCAGTTGCCCGTTCCTGCGGCGCGCAAGCCTCCGGTCACAAGGCTCGATGAGCCCGTTGCCCATCAGGTTACCCACGATTCCTGGGCTGCAGCCGATCTGGATGAGACCTCTACCGGCATGCCGGCGCTCGATGTTCCAGTTAACCCGCTTTTTGCCGCCAACACGAGCGCCGCGGACTATGAGGGCGGTGCGGCATATTCCGATTATTCCGATGGCTATGCTGGCAACGGTCGCATCGAGACCGAGGATTATGGCACCGCATCGAGCGATTATCTCAACGATCCGTACGCTGCCACGCCCGCACCGGAATATGACCCGGAGGCCGCGTCCGCGCCGGCGTATACCAAAAGCATGGGCGAAGAGCGCTTCGCCGATTATTACGCCGAGGAAAAGGCGCTGCGTTTCTCGGAATTTCCGCAGGCAGTCAAGGTTGCCTTTATCGCCATTATCATTGCCCTGCTCGGTGTCATTGCGTTTGAGGGATTCCAGCTGTTCCGCGGCCCCACCCAAGCGGAGTCGGAGACCCAGCAAAAAGAGGACGATAACCAGTACCTGGACATCAACACCCTCAAGGGCGACCCCAACGACGGAGACGACGAGTAGCGAGAGCTGAAGGCGGCCGCAGGATCCCGCATCCAGCACCAGCTTCTAAGTGCTGTTTTGTCATCCAGCTACACTTTTCCGGATTATTTTCCTATCGAATTTGACACTTTTCCGAAGTTTTAAGGTGCCTATTTCGACACTTTTCCGTACTTTTACACGGCTGATTTCGATACTTTTCCGAATGAGAGCCGAATAATCACTTGGGAACCAACGCCGTTCACGCGTCATTTCGCAGGCGGCGCTTGATTTCTGTCCGTACACGTTGATAGACCCCATCGTGCCTGCAAGGAGCGGGCGCGTTTTATCCAGAGTCGGGGTAGAGAGTTGGCTCCACGATCCCGACGCCAACCGGCCAAGAGGCGCGGTGGCCCTGCCAACATCGATGAAAGGAGTCCGTATGGACAATTTCTCCGTGCGCAGTGAGCGCAACTTCCACAACCTGGCAACCAAGCCAAAACGAATGCATCTTCTGGACGAGCCGAGCGGCTATGCCTCGGCCATGGTCAAGAGCAGCCTCTCCCACCAGATGCGCTTTACCGTGCAGGTGCTCGAGGAAGATCTCTGCGCCGCCGGCGACCCGCACGTGCTGCAGATTCAGCTGCTCGGGGACGACTCGCGCGAGCCGTCCAGCTGGAAGCTCTTTGCTGACGGCAAGTGCGTTGTGGACGGATCCGGCGCCTTTGCCCGCGAGTGCTTCTGCGAGGGGGCCGAGGTATTCCTGGACCTGTGCCGCGACGCCGTACGCGCAGCCGAGCTGCGCCAGTGGAGCCAGAGGGAGTATGAGCTGCTGAGCGCCGCGCGTGGGGTCGCGGGGGTATAGGTAGATGCAGGCGGCGTGCAGCCGTTGCACGCCGCCGCTCAAGCCGCGCGATGCCAAAAGACTGGCACTTGTGTATGCCTTTTGGCATGCACAAGTGCCAGCTGGGTTTATCTATGCCGCTCGCAAGAGAATTTCACGCTGGGTGTTAAGGCATTCCCTAAGGCCTTCAACGTCATTCGGTTTCCTTTCGAACAGCTTAAGAATGACATTGGGGACCTTCTCACCATTTGCCTTCGAAAGACGCTCTGTGTAGTCGCGCACGGACTTAACAATGTCCTCAAACTGCTCGCTCTTAATTTCGACCGTGAAGCCTTTCTTACCGTCATTAAGAGCAGCTATGGCGCCTTCCAATCTATCAATCATCTCGATCGTAAGTTCGCCATCCCCCAGAGCCTTAAGGTATTCCGAGAATGCAGAGCTAAAGTCTGCCATCCGCTTCTTTCGCAACGCGTCTTCTTTGCTGCGGCGCACGCGAGTCACTCCCGCATATACGCCCCCGCCGACCGCAGCTACGCCCGCAACCGCAAGCGCAGCTACAGCAACTTTCTTGTTCTGCCTCGCAAGCTGAACCGCCTGGTCAGCTATACGCAGCGCTTTGTTGGCCCCATTCTGAACATCTGCAGGCTTAAGATGCCGAACAATATGTCCAGCGCCGTCGCGCACAACGCCGCCCCATTGGACATACTTACCAGTGGCTAGGCCCAACGCTATTTCTGCGGGAACCTCGAAAGCAACCTGTTGAATCATGGCAATGTCTCCTCATTTAAGCTGGCCACCAGATACGAGTAAGCGGAAGGATAGAGCGGGTGTCGTCATCGGTCTTGTCATAAATATCGACATAGTGACGTACGAAGGCATCCAGATCGAGTAGTCGCACGGGAATGTTCGCACGATCGGCCTCGTAGCGTGCCTCTTTCGTAAAGCCGCCCGTAGACACGTACAGACCGCGATCGCCAGCGCGAAGGCCGCCGATAAATGCACGAACCGCCGGGGCTCCCATGGCGCCCTTACGATGCTTGACCTCGGCGACAATACGAGGCGATTCCAATCCGAGAGCGTCCGGGGACGCCACTACATCGCGACCACCATCGGGGCCCTTGGGCATAACGCGAGCGCAGTAGCCCATGGCCTTGAGCAAGCCCGCTACCAAGCGCTCCATATCCTCCCAATCGAGCTGGTTGACGCGATCCTTAATGAGCTCGATGCCATTGTCATAGGTCGCTGCAAGGGTTTCTTGGTCATTCGTCGCGTCGTTATCATCGATGACGGGATCATTTGAAGCCACCACCGACTTGTCCCTTGCAGCATTCGTGAGATCGGCCATGACCTCATCGGAGACAGCGAAGATGGTTTGGATGCCGCCAAGCGAATTCTTGGAGGAAGGCGAGAGCACGTCACGTGGAGCAATTTCACCCCACCTGACGTCCCTCGTGTAGGTCACCCCGTCCATATCGCAGACGGCAATGCAGGGACCGGTAATAACGCCAAGATGGTAAAGACGGTTTTCCGGATCGTACATAACAACAGTCGAGCCCGTCGTCATGTCGTGCGCAAAACGGTAGACCTGACCAACGCCTGCCGCGACTTTGCCTTTGCTGTCACCGGGATGCGCCTGGCTGTATGCCGCCCTAATCTGCTCGCGATTCATAGCGGCAATATCGGCACCATCGAAATCCCAACCGATACCAATGACGCCGCACTCGAGCCAACTGGGCGCATATACGCCCCCGCGCCCTGCACGAATCATCCAAGCACCCAAACGAAACCTGCCTTTCTGCCATAGCGCAACTCCGTTGTGGCACCACGGCTTATCTCAAAGACCCCAAGCATTGCGCCGACAACTCGCCACAGTACTGACAAATATCCAAGTCACGGTCGAACGGAGTATTCATCTGTTATCAACTTTAAGATGGCGTGCATAAAGAGCACCGCTGCAATAAATGCGATACGCCATCACGGCCAGCACGCATGACGTCATCCCAAAGCACCTCGCACTCTTTTTCGCTCCATGAATGAACTCGCTGGTACACAGGAACGACGAACTGCATTTTCGCCGTGCCCATAAGGTCGAGCAGATTCGCCTCGGCTGCCTTCATTTGCGGTCGCCCCCTTTTCTTGTTTACGTCGTTTGCGGTCAGTCCTCCACTGAGCGGAGGGCGCTAAAGACGAGAGCATCGAAGCACAGAAGCAAACAGGATGCCCATATCGTTAGATTTTACAACGCTTGTTGCGGACACAATTGAATGTCTGATCGGTTCCGATGGCTCCCCCTATGAGAAGA
>JAXJMO010000081.1:0-7826 GCA_036313175.1 Collinsella sp.
CGGCGGTGCCGAGGTCGTCGGAAATGCCATGCTGCTTGCGGTAGATGCAGGCACGCTCGTTCATCCAGCTGCCAAAGACGGCCTGGATGGCAAGGCGTAGCTGAAGCTCCGGGTCGTGCGGGAAAACGGGCTTGCCGTCAGCGACCTCGAGCTCGGGATACAGGGAGGCATCGACGTTCTCGGAGAAGATGCCCTTAAAGGTCTCGACGAGTTCCTGCAGGTCCTCGGCCGAAAGCTCGGAATCGACGCGAACGCCGGCGACCAGACGGGCCTGGGTCAGGGCGTTCTCGAACAGGTCGGCGTCAACGCCCATGACGACATTGGAAAACATCTGGATAAAGCGGCGGTAGCTATCCCAGGCAAAACGCGGGTTCTGCGTCTGCGCGATGAGGCCCTGGACGGAATCGTCATTGAGGCCCAAGTTGAGGACCGTGTCCATCATACCGGGCATGGAGAACGGAGCGCCCGAGCGAACCGACACGAGCAGCGGATCGGAGGCGTCGCCGAGCTTCTTGCCGCAGCGGGCCTCGAGGTCCGCCTCGGCAGCAACGATCTCATCGAGTGCGCCCCCGGGCCACACGTTGCCGGCACCGGAGTACTCGACGCAAGTCTGGCAGGTAATGGTAAAGCCACCGGGAACCGGCAGGCCGATGCGGCTCATCTCGGCAAGGTTTGCGCCCTTGCCGCCAAGCACGAAGTTCATGGACTTGTCGCCCTCAGTGACACAGGTGCCCTGGGCGTCGGTTCCAAAACGGTAAACCCTCTTGCAATCGCTCACGATACTTCCCCTTCCATGCACTTACGCGCACGACCGTGGTAACGAATCGACCCGCCGGATGCGGGCCGTGAGGGAACTATACGGCCGGATTTGAACGGGCTTGAGCAGAGGATACGCGGTTTGGTAAACGTGCTAAAACTGGCGGTAAACGGTAGGTAAAGTTGGTTACCTTATGAAGATACCACTACAATAAAAAAGCAGGTCAGATGCGATGTTTTTGCTAAATCGCTTTATCAAAATGCTACTAATATTAGGCGCGACTGGCGGCGCGGCGGGCGCGGGCTTCTTGGATTTCCTCCAAGTGGCTAATGATCTCGGCAGCGCTTTCCTCGATGGCCTTGCCGTCGGTACGCACCACAAAGCAGCCTAGGCGCTTCATGAGGGCACGAGCTTCCTCGAGCTCGCTGCGCACGCTCTCGGGCTCGGCATAGGAGCCGGCAACGGCACGGGCGTAGTCATCGCCCAAGCGGCTATCGCGAATCTCGGAAATAACGTCGACGGTCGAAATCAGGCCAAACAAACGCATCGGGTCGACCTCGTAAATTGACTTGGGCGGCTCCATGCCATGGGCCAACGGAACATTGGCAACCTTGTAACCTTGAAAGGCCAAAAACATCGACAGCGGCGTCTTGGACGTGCGCGATACGCCCAGCAGCACGATATCGGCACCCGACAGATCGTCGCAGCCGCGCCCGTCATCGTGCTCAACGAAATACTCCATGGCCTCGATACGATGGAAATAGCGGTCATCGGTCTTGTGAATCACGCCCGCGACGCCCTTGGGCGGTACACCGATGAGCGACGACAGCACGGCGAGCGTCGGGCCGATCAGGTCGACCGAACGGATATGCAGCATGCCCAGGTAATCGAGCACACGAGCACGTAGCGCCGGGTCGACGATGGTATGGAACACGGCGATATCGCGATGGTCGGCATCGACGCGCGGCCCCACAAATGACTTGACCTGCTCCACAGAAGTCACCTTAGGCAGGCGCAAAACACGAAAAGTCCCTTCATCAAATTGCCCGGACGCCGCAAGCACCACCTCACAAGCGGTATCACCGAGCGAGTCGGAGATAACGATAACGGTGGGACGAGCGGTGACCGGGCAATCCATGCGGGGCTCCTTTTGCGCTTACGCGCAGGCTGGCTTACTTTTTACGGGCAAGCTCACCGATGTTTGCGATGCCGGAGAAAACGGCCTCGAAGCGGTTGAGCAGCTTAAGGCGATTATCGCGGAGCTGCTCGTCCTTGTCCATGACCATGACCTCATCGAAGAAACGGTCGATGGGCGCGCGCAGGGCGGCGAGGGCGGCAAATGCGGCCGGGTAGTCCTCGGCAGCAAGGGCGGCATCGACAGCGGTCTGAGCGGCCTCGGAGGCATCGGCAAGCGCGAGCTCGACCTCGCCCATCAGGCTGCGGTCGTACTCCACGCCCAGCTCGGGCTTGGAGATATGCGCAGCGCGAGCATAGGCGGTCGCAAGGTTGTCGAACGTCTCGGCGTCGTTCTTGCGGGCCTCGTCGAGGGCGGCGCAGCGGGCGAAGAAGACGGACGGGGCGATGATGTGCACCGCGGAGACGGCGGCAACGGTATCGGCCGGGATCTTTTCGTCGCGGGCCATGCTCACCAGGCGGCCATGGAAGAAGTCGCGAACCTGCTGGGCGACCTCGGCGGCGTCGAACTCAATGCCCTGCTCACTGTAGAGCTCGAGAGCGAAGTCGATGAGCGACGTGGGGTCGATCGGCAGGCGGTCGCGCAGGATGTTGATGATGCCGATAGCGGCACGACGCAGCGCATAGGGGTCCGAAGAGCCGGTCGGGGGCTCGCCGATGGCAAAGATACCGGCAATGGTATCGAGCTTGTCAGCACAGGCCACGATGCAGCCAGCGGTGCCCTCGGGCAGATCATCGCCGGCGAAGCGGGGACGATAATGATCGCGGATAGCATGGGCGACCTCGTCGTTCTCCCCCATCGCGATGGCGTAGTAACCGCCCATCACGCCCTGCTGGCTCGTGAACTCGACGACGGCGTTGGACACCAGGTCGGCCTTGCACAGGTGAGCGGCGCGAGCCGCATCGGCGGCCAGATGGGCACCCAGGTGAGCCTCGCGGGCGATGGCGAGCGCGAGCTGCTCGATGCGCTCGGACTTGGCGAGCACGCTACCGAGCTTCTCCTGGAAGGCGACCTTGGCCAGACGCTCACGGAACTCGTCGAGGGAGATCTTCAGGTCCTCCTCGTAGAAGAACTTTGCGTCGTCCAGACGGGCGCGCACGACGCGCTCGTTGCCGTCGATCACGCGCTCGGCGTTCTCGGGCTTGCTGTTGGAGACGACCACGAACTCACGCGTGAGCTTGCCCTCGCCGTCATAGATCGGGAAGTAACGCTGGTTGGTGAGCATGGACTCGCAGATGATCTCGTGCGGGACCTTGAGGAACTCCTCATCGAAGGTACCGACGAGCACCGTCGGCCACTCGCAGAGGTTAATGACCTCCTCGAAGACCTTCTTGGGCGTGTCGACATGACAGCCGGGGCGAGCGGCCTCGACCTCGGCGATGCCGGCAAGGATGGCCTCGCGACGACGCTCGGCAGAAAGCACGCCGGCGTCCTCGAGCACCTGCTCATAAACAGCGGGGCTGGCAACAACATGGTCGCCAGGGCCAAGTACGCGATGACCGCGCGTGGTGTTGCCGCTCGTCACGTCGGCAAACGACACGGGCACAACATCCTCGCCCAAAAGGCAGCAGATCCAGCGGACCGGACGAACAAAGGTCGCATGCTCGTGACCCCAGCGCTGGCTGCGGTAGTTGGGCCACTGCAGGCCGGCGATGGTCTTCTCGCACAGAGCGGTCAGAATCGGCGTAGCCGGTGCGGAGGGAATGTTCTTCTCGGCGAACACATACTCGCGACCGTCAGTGTCCTCGCGACGGACCAGGTCCTCGGCAGCCACACCGCACTTGCGGGCAAAGCCCTGGGCGGCCTTGGTGGCGTTACCGTCAGCGTCGAAGGCAATGTTGGCCGCGGGGCCACGCTTGACCTCATGGACTTCATCGGTCGCGGTGGCGACGTTAGCCACGAGCGCAGCCAGGCGGCGCGGGCTCGAGATCACACGGACCTCGCCGTGGGCCAGACCGGCCTCGTCGAGACCCTTGGCAATCATGGAGCCAAGCTGCTTGACGGCATTGTTCAGCGGCGCGGAGGGCATCTCCTCCGTACCGATCTCAAACAGGAAATCCTTAGCGTCTGCCATGGC
Source organism: Collinsella sp. (assembly GCA_036313175.1). Lineage (GTDB taxonomy): Bacteria > Actinomycetota > Coriobacteriia > Coriobacteriales > Coriobacteriaceae > Collinsella. Next base: position 4,030 of record JAXJMO010000081.1, read on the forward strand.
TTACGCCACCTCGCCTTCCTGGTCGGCATTCTCGTTGACTCCGGCGACCTCGGCCATGTAGGCCTCGCAGCACGCCTTGGCGACGGCGCGGACGCGCAGGATGTAGTTGGCACGCTCGACCGCGGACAGGGCGCCGCGAGCATCGAGCAGGTTGAAAGCGTGGCTGCACTTCATGACGCAGTCATATGCCGGCAGCGGCAGCTTGCGCTCCAGGCAGGAATGGCACTCGGCCTCGTAGTCGTCAAACTTCTGACGCATCATCTCGACGTTGGCGACCTCAAAGTTATAGGCACTGAACTCGCGCTCGTTCTCGAGGAACACGTCGCCGTAGGTCATGGGCGTGCCGTCGGGCAGGTAGCTCCACACCAGGTCGTAGACCGAGTTGACGCCCTGGGCGTACATGGCGATACGCTCCAGGCCGTAGGTAATCTCAACGGGCACGGGGTCGACCTCGATGCCTCCCACCTGCTGGAAGTACGTAAACTGCGTGACCTCCATGCCATTGAGCCAGACCTCCCAGCCAAGGCCCCAGGCGCCAAGGGTCGGGCTCTCCCAGTCATCCTCGACAAAGCGGACGTCATGGTCGTTGGGATCCAGACCGATAGCGGCAAGAGACCCCAGGTAGAGCTCCTGGGCGTTAACCGGAGAAGGCTTGATGAGCACCTGGAACTGATAGTAGTGCTGCATGCGGTTGGGGTTCTCGCCGTAGCGGCCGTCGGCGGGACGGCGGCAGGGCTGCGCATAGCAGGTGCGCCACTCGGCGGGACCGAGCGAGCGCAGCGTGGTCGCGGTATGGAAGGTACCGGCACCGACCTCGGAGTCATAGGGCTGCATAATGACGCAGCCCTGCTCGCCCCAGTACTGCTGGAGGCGCAGGATGATGTCTTGGAAGGAAAGCGATGAAGCGTTCATGCCTCTAATATCCCCTCGTCGAAACGATTACACGGTTAGGTACTGTACTATAGCGGTTTTTAGTCGATAGCGCCGATGCGGTTGAGCGGCCAGTAGCGCACAAGCGCCACAGCGATCAAATCAGAGCGATCGACGGGACCAAAGTAGCGTGAGTCGGCAGAGTTTTCGCGGTTGTCGCCCATCACCCACACGCACCCGTCGGGAACGGTGTAGGGATAGCTTACCTGAGCACCGGGCGCTTGGACCGAAAGTGGCCAGCTCATGCCCGTCGTATAGTCCTCGTCGAGCGCTTGGCCGTCAACGACCACCTTGCCATCCTGCAGGTCGACCGTCTGGCCGGCCGTGGCAATAACACGCTTGACAAGAACATCATGCTCGGAGGTGCCATCGGGGTTGTGAAACACCACGATATCGCCCTGCTTGACGGGCTGACCGAGCTCGAGGCTCACCTTTTGTGCCAGGATCTGGTCGCCAATCTCGATCGTGGACTCCATGGAGCCGGTGGGCACCACAAAGGGCTCGACCACAAACGAGCGAATCAAGAAGGTGGCGACCAGTGCGATCGCGATGACCGCGATCCACTCAAAAGCGCCCCTCAACGCGGAATGCTGCGATGGAACCATTCTCACTCCTCGCTCTGCGAATACGAAGCGTCCAGAATCTCCTGCGCGTAAGCACGCTCCTCGGGCGTGAGCCGCGCTGTCTCAATCAGATCGGGACGCCAACGACAGGTGCGCTCGATGGCGTTCTTACGACGCCAAGCGTCAACTTTGGTGTGATCGCCACTCACGAGCACAGGAGGCACGCCCTCGCCGTTGAACTCGGCAGGACGAGTGTACTGCGCGTACTCGAGCAGGCCTCCGTCCTCGGCGGTCGAGAACGACTCGTCCACGTTGCTCATCTCGTCGCCCAAGGCGCCGGGGATGAGGCGTACGACGGCATCGGCAACGACCATGGCAGGCAGCTCGCCGCCCGTAAGCACGTAGTCGCCGATCGACAGACGCTCATCGGCATACGCATACGCACGCTCGTCGACGCCCTCGTAGCGACTGCACACAAACAACAGGCGCTCACTTTTGAGCAGGCGCTCGGCCACATGCTGCGTAAAGGGCTCGCCACAGGGGGTAAAGAACACCACAGTAGGCTTGGGACCCTCTGCGCTAATGGCCTCGATGGCCTCTGCGATAGGCTCGACCTTCATGAGCATGCCCTGCCCGCCGCCGTACGGCTCGTCATCGACGGTACGATGGCGGTCGTGCGTCCAGTCGCGCAGGTTATACGCCTTAAAATCAAAAAGGCCGGCCTTGCGGGCGCGGCCCAAAATCGACGTGGACATGACGGGCTCAAACATCTCGGGAAAGACCGAAAGGGTCTCGATCAGCATGTTGTCCTCCCTACTTGTCCATATCGATCAGGCCGTCCATAACGTGGACGGAAATTGTTCCTGTGTCGGGAAGATCGAGCACGACCTGCTCGATCACGGGAATCAGTACCTCGCCGTACCGATCACCCTCGACAACCCAAACATCGTTAGCGGGCGTCGACATAATCTCGACGATCGTGCCGAGCGAACCGAAGCGCTCGTCGACCACCTCGCGACCCATCAGGTCGGTATAGGCAGCGTCGAGCGAATCGAGCTCAAAGTCGTCACGATTTGCCAGCACATAGCATCCCGTGATGCCCTCGGCGGCCGTCAAGTCGTCAATGCCCTCAAACGAGACCAGATCGCCATCGCCCGTATCGGTGACGGACACGACCGTGCAAAAGCGGTCGCGCTTGAGCGCCGGCGGCGTCAGGGCGACGCGCATACCCGGCTCTAATACAGAAGGAAGCCCCCGCAGCGGCTGCGCGAGGACCTCCCCCTTCCTTCCGTGCGGCTTGACCACACGGGCGATGTTTTTGTACTGGGACCTCAAGGTCCTAGCCCAGAACCTCTACCTCGACAGCAGTGTCGAGGCGAGCGGCCAGTGCACGGGCGAGCGTGCGAATGGCCTTGATGGTACGGCCACGACGGCCGATGACCTTAGCGACGTCATCCTCGGCGACCGAAACCTCAATCGTAGAGGCGTCGTCACCATCGATGACCTCAAGGCTCACGGAATCCGGGTCGTCGACGATCTGAACAACGAGATATTCGACGAGATCGGCGATGCGATCTGAGAGCATTGCCTCACCCTCGAGCTGTGCAGCGTCAACCTCAGGCACGATTTACTCCTCGGCGCCCTCTGCGGCCTCAGCGGCAGCCTTAGCGGCCTCGGCCTCTTTGGCGAGCTGCTTCTTGGACTTCTTGACGACGGTCTCGGTCTTCTCGCCCTCGTTGGCGGCCTTGACCAGAGCGGCGACGGCGTCGGTGAGCTGAGCGCCCTTGGACTGCCAGTCGGCGATCTTCTCGAGGTCGAGGTTGATGGTCTTGGGGGCGGTCATCGGGTTGTAGCGGCCAACCTCCTCGATGATACGACCGTCACGCGGGGCGCGGGAATCGGCGACGACGACACGGTAGTACGGACGCTTCTTAGCGCCGTGACGAGCAAGGCGAATCTTGACTGCCAAAGGAAACTCCTCCAACCAAGCAGCTTTAGGCTGCAACTACAAACAAACAGTTGAACATAATACGCCATCGACGCGGGCAGGTGAAGTCCGTGAGACCAACTTCTTCGGTGTAGTCGAGGGCAAATCCATATCTTAGACAAGAATTCGGGATTTGCAAGCACATACACGCACCCCACATGAGCTGCGCGGTATACTCATGACATGGAAAGACGCGAACATACATACGGTTATGAGGATGCCACGGGCGTCACGCCGCCTCCCTGGACGGGTCCGGCGGTGGGCCTCATGGACCTCGATGCGTTTTTTGCGAGCGTGGAGATGCTCGACCATCCCGA
>JAXJMO010000082.1:0-32165 GCA_036313175.1 Collinsella sp.
CTAGTCGAAGCGCTCCGAACAGATTGGAGCCCATCGGCCGAAAGGCCTGGCGTTAGCATGTCGCGATTCAATCTCGAAAACAGCATTGCCCAGTTGACAAAACTATAGGAACACCCCCTACGCTCTCGTCGAGCAGGTCGATGGCATCCCCGACGGTCGCCTCGATGCTCGTCAGCTGGCGGCGCAGGTTCTGCACGAGGTTCGCGCCGGTGACCTCCGCCCTTCCCGCCTCGTAGGCGCGCTCGATCATGTCGGTCACCGCGACCTGCATCGCCGTGTCGTTGTAGCCGCGCCTGACGCGATACTTCTCCAGATAGGCGTGCGCCCTGTCCTGCGGCCTGCACTCGCGGTCGAAATGGAACACCTCGACCGCGTCGGCCTTGATCTGATCCAAAGTCTCCATCACAAACGTCCCCTCTCTCGGTTCCTCTCGTCCATGCGCCGGATGGCGGCATCGACCTCGCCCTGCGTGGCGCCGACGGCTGCCAGCAGGTTGACGACCGCCTGGACCACGTCCATGCACTCGTCGATAAGGCTCTGGCGGTACTCCCTGCGCGCCGTCATGATCGGGCTGAGGCGCATGTCGTCGCAGTCCTGCCAGGCGCCGAACGCCTCGGCCGCCTCCTCGAGCGGCTTGAGCGCCTGCGCCTTGTCGTCCCTCACCTCGTGGAACGTCCGCAGGTTGAGCAGGTAACCGTCCCGCATCAGACGCACCTCCCCTCCGCCAGCGCCGAGCGCATGGCGTTGATCTCGCGGCCCGTCTCGCTCCTCGTTCCGAGGTACACGTCCACGGGCCGCTTGCTCGCGTCCCTTCGCGCCACGTTCTCGCACCATCCGCAGCAGTACCTCTGGTTCCTGTTTGCCGCGCGGAACCGCCTGCCGCACTGCCTGCACTCGAGTACGTAGCCCCCGCGCCTGTCCCGCGACTCAGCCCTCATGTCGCGCCTCCCAGTAGTTGCACCTCGCGAGCCCCTGCGTGGCGTGCACGAAGTCGGGGCAGCGCATGCACGTGTACCGTTTGCGGCCCTCGCCAGACGCCGTCATGACCGCCTCGCTCACGGCGCAGAACCCGCACGTCTCGCAGCGGGCGCTGCGCGGCCCGTCGTCGTAGATGCTCGCGGACCCCTTCGGTCTGCCCATGTTCTCGCTCCTCTCGTCGTCCAAGCTCATGACGCCCTCCTCTCGCATGCGGCCCTCGCATCCAACAGACGCCGCGCGTCCTGGTACGCCTTGAGCGCCACCGGATCGGCGGTCGTCCCCCTCGGGGCCTTCACCTTCGCCGGGTCGATGCCCGGATGTTCCTCGCGCCACCTGCGCTCGAGCTCCGCCCTCGTCTGCTCGGGCGTCCTCGTCGGCTTGAACGTGGCGGCCTGAATCTCGGCATCGGTGGGCTTGCCCCTCGCCCGGTCGTCGGCGTCGATGCGCTTCTGGTTGCCGTTCCACAGCATCGCTGCGGCCTTGAGCGAAGTCACCGGCATCCCGTTCGAGCGGATCCAGCCCTGCGACTCGTAGTGCGCCCAGAACTTGTCGGGGTCGCCGCTGATGCAGTTGGCGGCGAAGTACGCGCGGCACTCGTCCAGGGTCGGCGGGGTGAAGCCGTCGGTGTCGCCGCCGCGCGTACCATCAACACAAGCTAGGCTAGGTAAAGCTAAGCTAGGACAGGTTAGGTTAGGGTTTTCGCTTTCGGAAACCTCGGTTTCGGGTTCTGAAAACCTAGGTTTCCCGTTTTCAAAACCTTGGTTTTCTCTTTCGGAAACCTCGATTTCGGGTTTTTGCTCAGGCTCGGGTTCGGGCTCCGGCTCGGCCTTGGCCTTGCGGGGCCTGCCGCCCTTCTTGGCCTGCTCTCGCTTGTTCTTGGAGTTGTCGATGGCGTTCTTGAGCCCCTTGAAGGCCCTCTTGACGCTCTTGGGCAGCTCGATCTCGACCCCGTGGAGGCCGTACATGAGTACCGCGTCCGCGAGCATCATGCGCTCCCGCATGTCCTCGGGGTCGTTCGGGTCGTAATCGTCGTAAAGCTCGGCTATCGAGCTGGCGAAAACCGTGAAGTCGTTGGCCATCAGAACCACCCCCATAGAAGCGAAGAGAAGAACAGGAAACCCGCGGAGAAGGAGGCGGCGAACAGGGCCGCCTCCCAGTGGTCGCGGATGATGTCGGGTACGTGCCTCATCAGAACGGCACGTCCTCGTCGTAGAACTCGGACTGCGGGGCCGCGGCGTAGGCCTGCTGGGCGCTCCACTGCGGCGCGGGCTGCGCCTGTGGCTGCACGGGCACCGTGTCCGCGAGGCTCTGCTGCGGCTGGGCCTGCGGCTGCCCCTCACGGCGCACCATGACCTCGATCTCGTCGACGATAACCTCGAGCTTGGAGCGCTTCTGGCCGTCGCGCTCCCAAGAGCTGTAGCGCAGCTTGCCCTCGATCGCGACCTTCATCCCCTTGGCGAGGAAACGGCCAACGGCCTCGGCGCGGTTGCCGAACATCGTGCAGTCGACGAAGTTGGGGTAGTCCTCCCACTCGCCGGTCTGCGCGTTGCGGCGGCGGTCGTTTACCGCCACGCCAAAGGACAGGACCTGCGTGCCGCCGGCGGTGGCGCGAAGCTCGGGGTCGCGGGTGAGGTTGCCGCTGATGTTCACTCGGTTGATGCTCACTGCCCGTCCTCCTTTGCGGTCATGCAGCCCTTGATGGCATCGACGAGGCGCGGCCCCTGCATGTAGCCCAGGCCGCTCACGCGGCGGCTGCCGCGGATGTGGCACGCCTCGACGATCTTCTGCGCCGTGACCGGGCCGATGCCCGGGAATGAGCGGGCGAACTCCTCGACCTTGAGCCTCTGCGCGATGGGCGCCTCGATGGCGACCTCGGGCGGGATGTTCCCCGCCTTGCACGCCGCCTTGAACGCGGCGCGCTCGCGGCGCGTGTGGACGGCCTTCGCCATCGCCTCCTTGCGCTGCTCCGGCGTTCGGAGCAGCGGCAGGTTGCTCTCTCCCATGTCCTACATCCTCTCGACGTATCCGTGAATGTCGTTCTCGACCATGACGGCCCTCACGCGGCGCAGCTCGTCCACCGTGGCGCACTCGATGACAACGCGGTAGCCCCTCTGCGGCGCTGGGGCCGCATCCTCGGCCGCATCCGGCTCTGGGCGCGACGGGACCACCCGCACGCACCTCGGCACGCCCAAGGGCGGCTCAGGCTCGGGCTGCTCGTCGGGCAGCGGCTCGGGGTCGGGCGGCAGCGGCGCGGGCTCCGGCTCGGGCTCCGGTGCGGGCGCCATCGCCTGCTCGTAGGTCGACACGAGCGCGGCGGCCTTGGCCGCCTCCTCGCGGTGCGCGGTGACCGCAGCCGCCACCTCGCCCGAGTCCGCCGGCAGCGTCCTCGTCCACCACGCCACGGCCCACGCCTTCTCGGACTCGTCGGCGTAGTCCAGCCCGTTGACGAACTTGAACTGGTGCAGCAGCTCGCCCACCCGGCGCTCGATGATGTTCTTGGCCTTGACCTCGCCGAAGCTCGCGTTGAGCCACCTGTCGTCGGCGATGCGCTCGTAGGGCACCAAAGGCCCCATCTCGCCCGCGAGGTCGTAGTAGTGGCCCTTGAGCGCGGTGAGGCGGCGTTTCCTGCACTCGCCGTCGTATCGGTCGATCTCGGCCTTGTACTCATCGGATAGCTTGTCGATGGGCGCCGTTATCTCGCCGATGGTTTTGTCGAACGTCTTGAGCAGGTCGCTGTACTTCTTCTTCGCGGCCTTGCGCTGCGCCTCGATGGGCTTCTTAACGTCGTTGACCGCCGCGCGGTACTTCTTCGCCGCCTTGAAGTCCTCGTCCTTCTCGATGTGCTTGACGTCCACGTAGTCCGCCAGCTTCTCATCGACGTTCTTCTTGAGCTTCGCCAGCTTGTCCTCGAGCGTGTCGTCGATGGCGAGCGACGCCACCAGCGTGTCGAAGTCCTCCTCGAGCGGCACGGCCTCGACTGCCAAAACCTCGTCTGCCATTAGAAGCCTCCCAGCAGGTCGTCGTCGGTCGCATACTCGGCGGGCGCGGGCTCATAGACGGGCGCGGGCTCCGGCTCGGGGGCGGCTGGCTCGGGCTGCGCCTTGCGGGCCGCGATCTCCTCCTCCATCCAAGAGGCCGCGCGGCGCGCCTGCATGAGCGTCATGTCGTGCATGTTGCCCGACGAGCAGCCCACGGCGGCGCAGATGGCCGCCATGGCCCCGGCGCTGTCGAGCGCGGTCGCCGCCATAAACGGCTTGAACAGGTCACGCACGGGCTGCAGGTCGGCCACGGGCTCGACGCTCTCGGCCTCGACGGTCTGAGAACCTGCGCGCATGTCGCGCTCGACCTTCTGGTCCATCTCCTCGCCCGTGTACATCCCGCCGAACTCGCCGGGGTAGGCCAGACGCCACGCGCCGGCCTTGGCGCACTTCTCGATCATGACGCCCGGCATCTTCGCCCAGTTGCTCTTGCCAGTGCTGTAGTCGGTGAGCGCCAGCTCGACGTATGCGGGCTTCTTGCCGTCGGTGAACGCGACCTCTGCCCAGCCGCCGATGAGCTGCTCCCCGATCATCTTGTAGACGGCGGAGCCCTTCTTCTTGACGACCTCGCCGTCGCGGAGCACCACGACGCCGCTCTCGATGCCGCCGTAGTTGGGCTGCTTGTTCGCGCGGCGGTTGAACACCTGGTAGGAAGTGATGATGCTCGCCGGGGCGCTGCCATACTTGACCAGGTACACCTCCTTGGTGAACGGGTTGAGATGCTGGCGGTTGCAAAGCTCGATACACAGCGCCAGCTCGCTTTCGGTCGCGTTGGGGCACAGGCGCTCGCGGATGTCCTGCGAGGTGAACCTGACGGGCATGCCCGCATCGTCCTTGAACTCGATGACCTCGTTACTCATCGACGCTCACCTCGCATCCGTAGAGCTTGGAGATAGTGGCGACGGCGCCGTTCTCGGCGTAGATGTCCTCGCACTTCTTGCCGTACGCGATGATGACGGCCAAGAAGTCGCGGTCGAACTCGATGGGCTCCTCGTCCATCAGTACGGGCGCGACCGCCATGCCGTAGGCGACGCCGCGGAGCACCGCGGGGTCGACCTTCTCCTCGAGCGCCTCGGCGTTGAGCTCCGTGTTGATGAGGACGTTGCCCACGGCCTGCCTCATGAGTTCCTTGAATGCCTTTCGCTTCATTTACATTTCCTCCGTTTCGTCCCTGCGCCCGGACCACCCGGGCGCAATCGATATATCCATGCGCTCTGCCTGCCCGCGCACCCTGGGGTGCTTTACCACGTGCAGGTCGACCACTTGCGCGTCGTCGGCCCAGACGAGCCCGTTGAGCGCGTCCATGACCAGCTTGCCCTCGTTGTCCGCGTCCGGCCTGTAGGTGTCCGGCTCCGAGTGCACGCGCTTGGGCCGGCTCTCCGGCAGCGGACGGTAGGCGTCGACGTTGAGAATCACCGGCTCGTGCGGGCCAAAGGGCATGAGCTGGATGCCAGCCTCGGCCATCGCCTCCCGACACGCCGCCGCGATGGCCCGCTCGGCCCTCAGCGTCTCGGTCGGCGTGTACATCCGTGCGTGCCTGCGGTCGAGCCTGTGGCGCTGCTTGCCCGCCGCGAACTTGACGGTGAACGCGAATCGCCTGTCGCTCACAGCACCGACCCCATCCCGAGCGCAACGCGGATGCCGTCCGCCGCGAGCAGCATCGCCCGCAGGACGTACGGCATGATCGCGTACACCGCGAACAGGAGCGCGACGAACCCCGCGCACCTAAGCAGCCTCGATGCCATGCGTTCCCTCCTCGATCCACTGCTCCACCCATTCCGGGCGCACCATGCGACCCACCTTGCGCCCCTCGGGCAGCTGCGAGCGCAGGCGGCCCGCCTTGCACTCGATGCGCAGCGTGTCGTAGGGAACTCCCGTCACCCTCGACGCCTCGCGCAGCGTGTACATCAGCTTGTGGCGGATGCCTAGCTCGTCGGCCATCTGCTGGAACGTTTTGGCTCTGCTAGAATCCATGAGTGACCTCCTTTCAGGTCTGGAGCCGTCCCCGCTTTCCACACCGGGCGGCTCTTTTTTTGTCGCTTGCTTTCTGGGCCTCGCCCCCGGCACGGCACCGGTAGGGAACGTCCCCGCGGATGGTTGTTGGAGAGCCGCGAGGCAACGGTGCCGCCCCGGGGATGGGGCCCGCGGGTATTGCCTGAGCGGCAATACCCGTGTTGACGCGTTACACACGCGTTAGGCTTCGGGCCATGATTCGTAGACAGCAGACATATCGCCCGAAGCACGTCCGACCAGCGGGCCCCCTACTCGTGCGGTTCGTCGACTGGGTCGAGCGGCACCCTCGCATCAGCGCCGCGATCGTCCTCGCCGGGTTCATCAACGACGCCTGCGACCTGCTTGGGCGCGTCGTTGATCTCGCGATGTTTCTCATGAAGCTCGCGGGTGTGCTCTAGCACGAACGCGACCGCGAGAACGTCGAGGAAGACCCGGACGGCCGCATGGATAAGGTTCAACATCGCCACCGCCCCTACTTCGTGCCCACGATCGGCTGGGAGCCCTCGGGCACGACGACGAGGTTGCCGTCCTTTCCGATGTTCTTGAGCGCGTCGATGTAGTGCTGCTGGAGGACCTGGTCGTTGAGCGAGTTCGCGAGGACGGCGTTGGCGTCCGCCTCGCCCTGCGCCTCGATCTTCTTTGTTTCGGCCTCGACCTTGGCCGTCTCCTGCTCGTTCTGGGCCTTCTGCTTGGCGACCTCGGCCGCCTGCGCCTCGCTGTAGCTCTTGGTGATGTTCTTCGGATAGCGTACGTCTCGCACGCTCACCTGCTCCACCGTGAGGCCTATGCCCTTCCACTTCTCGGTGAGGGCCTTCTGGACGGCCTTGGTGAACTGGGAGCGGTCGGTGAGCATCGTCACCGTGTCGAAGCCGCCCGAGACCTCGCGGGTGACGGCGCGGACGTCGTTGGAGATGTACTTCTCGACGAAAGACTCCTGCGTACCGTACTCGCTGTAGAGCGTGAGCGCAGCATCGGGGTTGAGCGAGTAGTTGACCTGGATGTCGATGTTCGCGCTGGCGCCGGACTTGTCGTTGATGGAGACCTGCTTGCCGTCGTAGGAGCCGCCGTCCACCTTGTAGTCGGTGTACCCGTAGAAGTTGATGAGGTTGTTGCGGGTGTCGTAGGTCACGACGTCCTGCCAGGGGGCCTTGGCGTGGAAACCGGCCTCGGAGGTCGAGCCGGCGAGCGAGCCGCCGAGGTTGCGGACGACGCAGACCTCGCCGGTGTCCTGCGTGTAGAGGCAGGCGGTGGCGGCGATGGCGGCACCCACAAGGATGAGGGGCAGGGCGCACGCGGGCGAGACGATACGGGGCTCGTACTTGTTGCCCCAATGGTCCGCGGGCCCGGCGGCCCTCTCGCGCTCGGCCTCGTTATACCGCTTGATGGCGACGGCGGCGGCCACGCCGCCGAGTCCCAGACCCGCTCCGATAATCAGTTGAATCATGTCGCCCTCCCTAGTGCTCGTCGAGAACCGGTTCGCGGACCAGGTTCTCGAAGTCCGTCGACCAGCCGATGCCGTTGGCGGTGAAGCGCACGGAGGTGTACGCGTAGTAGCGCGTGCCGGCGATCTCGGCGCTTTTCAGGTCGCCATCCTGCATGCTCAAGCTCCGGCTCTCGAAGCCGAACAGGCGGCAGATGCGGCCCTTCATCGACTCCTCCGTCTCGCACATGGCACCGTCGAGGTCCTCGCTCGGCTTGAAGGTGACGCTGTAGTCCTTGTTCATGTCGCCCTCCCCTACAGCTCGAAGTCGGAAAAGTCGCGGGCATCGGCGGGCTCGGCCTCGACCGTGATGGCCTCGGGGATGTTCCAGCCGCCCAGCTCGATGTCGATGTAGTTCTCGTTCATGGTTCTCTCCGTTTCGTTTGTGACTTTAATTTAATTCAAGTCGTTGGCCAAAAAAATAGAATCTCGCGAGACGCCCAAGAAGCGGCAGGCCGCGTCGAATGCGTCGGTGGGCATTCGGTTCGTCTCCTCGTACCGCTGATAGGTGGGGTAGGTGACGCCCATCGCCTCGGCTACGGCGCCCTTTTTGACGCCCTTGCGCTCTCGGACCTCTCTCAACGTTTCTGTCATCCCGTCCTCCTTTCGCTGTAATCATATTACAACACATTCAAGATAATTCAAACTACTTTTTTAATAAAATTAAAGGGAAATTGTAATTTACCTAAAGGGGTGAAAAGATGGACCTCGGGAAGAAGATTCGCGCACACCGCGACGAGTTGGGCCTCACGCAGGCAGAGTTGGCGGACAAGCTCGGTCTTACCTACTCGTCGGTAAGTCAGTGGGAAAGCGGCCGCGCCACGCCGAGGACGCCTATCCTTCGTCAACTCGCCGACCTCTTCGACACCACGGTAGCTGACCTCATGGGAGAGGACGCCGCCGAGGCCGCCATCAGCGGCACCTCGCGCATGGTCCCCCTGCTTGGGTTCGCCCACATGGGCGAGCCGTGCGACGAGGGGAACCTCGCCGACGAGGTCGAGGTCCCCGCCTCCATCGCCGACGCGCACCCGCGCGGGTTCATGGTCCACGCCCAGGGCGGCTGCATGGACAACCGTTTCCCCCACGACGCCCTGCTGCTAGTCGACCCCGACATGGAGCCGGTCAACGGCCAGCCGGTGCTCGCCGAGACGTCCGACTACGGCGCCGTGGTGCGCAACTACACCCGGGGCCGCTCCACGGTCATGCTCACGGCGGACAGCCACAGCGGCGAGTACGACGACATCCTCGCCGGTCCGGGCGACGAGCCCGTGGTCTGCAAGGGCCGCGTCGTCTGGTACATGGGCGAGCGGGACGAGAGGTAGCAGGAACGGAAAAGAGGTGGGATGCATGAGGCCATTAGCTTTGGATGGCGTGCGGGCATATTACGAATCGGGAAACGGCGCCACCTTCGGCGGCGAGGAGTTTAATGTCTACTGCGACGAGAGCTGCCATCTCGAGCACGATCGCTTCAAGGCGATGTCGCTCGGGGCGGTATGGTGCCCCAAATCGAAAGTCAGGGAGATAAACAAGCGCCTCGTGGAGATAAAGGCGAGGCATGGCATCGAGATGGGCGCCGAGGTCAAGTGGACGAAGGTGTCGCCATGCAACTACGGCCTCTACGTCGACATCATCGACTATTTCTTCGATGACGACGACCTGCACTTCAGGGGTCTTGTAGTTCCCGATAAATCAAAGCTGGACCACGCCCGCTTCAACCAGGACCATGACCTCTGGTATTACAAGATGTACTTCACGATGCTAAAGACTATCTTCTCCCGCGACGCGCGGTATTACGTCTATATCGACATAAAGGACACCCATTCCGGGCGAAACGCCCAGAAACTCGAGAACGTGCTCGCGAACGACGCGTACGATTTCAACCATGAGATCGTGAGGAGGGTGCAGCCCATACGCTCCGACGAGGTCCAGCTGATGCAGCTCGTTGACATCCTTACCGGCGCCATCGCGTATCGCCACAACCACGACGCCATCATGCCATCGGATAGCGTCACGAAGATCAGGCTCATCAATAGAATCATCCAGAGGTCGGGCCTCTCCCTCGTCAAGACCTCGCTTCTCAGCGAAAAGAAGATGAACCTGCTGATCTGGCAGGCCGGGGGAATCACATCATGAACTGTTGCTGGATACCGCCCATGGTCGAAAGGGACAGCTCGCGTCCCTGGAGCGAATACGACGCTCTTGTCTATAGCGTCTTCAGGCGTGATTTCATCGAGGGCAGGCCCGTCTACCACGGGAAACCGGTAAAGATACGGTACCAGCCCATGCTGGAGGGACGGGCCGAGGCCTTTTGGCACCTTACCTGCAGGGACTACGATCATAAGTCGGGTCTGCCAGAGGACCGTGTGCCCGATCTCGAAAGGTGCAGGCGTATCAGATGGCCGAAGGCGTTCATCGAGAATGCTGAGAGGTGCCCCAAAAGTCCCGACTGCGAAGGCGTTATAGCCTGGAAGGCGGAGCATCGCGCAAGGAAGAGCCGCAATGGCACCCAGATAAGGGAACGGATTAAGTTTTACCTTGAGGAAGAGAGCTACATTGTCGTATTCGAGCCGAGAGAGCACTACTGCCTGCTGATAACCGCGTATTACGTCGACAACGACCACAGCAGGAAGATGATTGAGCGCGAGATGGCGAGAAACCACGCCGAAAAAGCAGGAGGCGCTGTTTGGGCGCCTCCAGAGGACTCCTTCACACACACGGTGGATGAGCTATCCCGATTATCGCCCCATCGCAGCGAAATGTAAACCGAACACGTTGTGGAGATTGGGGGCCGGCAAGGGCGAGATTCCATGCGTCTACATCTAGGGAGGTGATGCCCATGAAAGCAAAAAATCTCGGGACCGCAGGCTGATGCCGAGGTCCCGAGACTAAGGAGACGGCCCCTGCACTTTGGAACGTGAGACGGGGCCGGAGTCAGAACCGGGCGAAACGGAGAATAAGCCCGCGATCTGAACGGATCTGATTATATGACAAAGAAGCAGCGCCGCCGCGTCTGGGGTTCCGTGACCGAGATGAGGCGCGGCAAGAAGTACGTCCTGCGCTGGATGCAGAACACGCCGCAGGGCCGCAGGCGCAAGACCAAGACCGTGTACGGCACCTACCGCGAGGCGTGCGCGGAGCTGGACCGCATCCACGTCGAGCACGCCGACGACGCGCCCGTGCCCACCATAGCCAAGGCCTACGAGACGTGGCTCGTCCCCAAGATGGCCGCACAGGTCGAGGCGGGGACGCTCGCCCCCAACACCCGCGACCTCGTGCTGCGCTCGTGGAAGAACTACGTCGGACCCCGCTGGGGCGCAATGCCCGTGGACCAGCTCCGCGCCGTCGAGCTGCAGGACTGGCTGCTGACGCTGCCCGCCGCCACCGCCGATACCGCCCTGCTCACCCTGCGCAAGGTCTACGCCTGCGTTTCGACCTTCATCCGCCTGCCGCTCGACCCGTTCGCCGCCAGCGTCAGGTACACCATGCCCACACGTAAGACCCGCGAGCGCTCAAAGCGCGTCTACACCCTCGACGAGGCCCTGGGCGTCCTCGACGCACTGCGCGGCAACCCCTTGGAGCCCGCGTTCATCCTCGCGTGCTTCGGCTCCTGCCGCTCGGGCGAGTCGCTGGGCGTGCGCGCCGAGGAGGTGTTGCACTGGGAGCGCAGCGGCACCGTCCTCGCCTCCGCCGACATCTGCCGCCAGATGCAGCAGTCCGGCACCGAGCCGGTTGGCGCCCTCAAGACCGCCAAGTCCGCCCGCACCGTCGTGATCCTACCGCAGGCCGCCGACCGCCTCGTCGAAATAGCGGCCTCGCGCGCCGCCGAGGGCCGCGAGTGGCTGAGCGACCGGGGCGACGGGCTGCCAATGAACCGGAGCATCTGCAACGACCGCTGGCGGAAACTCTGCGCCGCCCGCGGCATCGAGCACATCCCGTGGTCGAACCTCCGCAACTCATGGCGTACGATAGCGGAGGTCGAGCTTCGCCTGCCGTGGGACCTCATAGAGATGCTGATGGGCCACGCCCTTCCCGGCGTGTCGGGACGGCACTATATCCGGCCCACCGCCGAGCAGGTCGTCCGCGCCGCCTTCGACGCGCTTGGGATAAGTTAGGATATTCACCCGCAAAGCCGCAGGTAGATGGCGTGCCGTTAGTTGTGGCAGTATTAAGATTCACAGCCCAAAACCACCGCAAAGGGGACAGGCACCTTTGCGGTGGTTCCCACAAACATCTCGATCCGTAACAGTTAGAGTCCATTTTTCGGCCCACCTGTTACAGATTGAGACATTCAAATTCCGCTGAGAAGATAATCTCGGTCTGTAACAGTAACTCGGCGAAATCGACCCTAGATGTTACAGATCGAGACAAACGACCGATATCGACCTAAATAATCTCAATCTGTAACATCTAGCCCGTTTTCGGCCTTACAACTGTTACAGATCGAGACAAAGCAACGAAACAAGCCGCCGCAAGGGGAACTTCTGTGGTGGCTTGGGGTCGCGCTACTCACCGAGCATCTCTTGGAGCTTGGCTGCCACGGCATGTCCCAAGCTCTCGTGGCTTTCGGGCATCATATGCAGATAGTCGATATCGCCCGGCTCGGCAAAGTCGGCGGCATTCAAAAAGTCGCAGCCAAACTGCTCAGCCACATGTGCGTAGTACTCGCCAAAATGCTCCGAGGCCTCGACGGAACGCTCGTCAAAATCGGTCATATATACATCGGCGATTTGCGGCTTGATCTTGATAGGCGCCATCAGCAGAATGCGCGGACAAGGCGCAGCGTCGGTCCACGGAAACGCGCGGACGGCGCGAATCAGCGCCATGGCGCCACGGGCGATATCGGAAGCTGTCACGTTAAAGACCGTCTTACAGTCGTTGGTGCCCAGCATGATCACAATGGCGTCCAGCGGCTTATGGGCCTCGAGCAGCATCGGAAGTGCGCGGATGCCGTTAAGATTGGTGTCCAGATGGCACGTGTCGTCGCGTACCGTCGTGCGGCCGTTGAGGCCTTCTTCAATTACATGCCAGCCCTCGCCTAAGTCACGTTGGGCCAAGCCGCACCAGCGCACATCCTGCGCATAGCGCACCGCGGTGCCGTCGCGCATGCCCGCCGGATCGTAACCATAGGTGTTGCTGTCGCCAAAGCATAGAACGTTTTTCATCGTAAGCCCCTCGCTCAGTAAAAAGCCGACGGGAGCAGCCTCTCCCGCCGGCTCGACCCATCTGTCAGCACGTACCGATTACAGGTACTTGCGCCAATCGTCCTCGTCCTCATCGTCCTCGGCGGCGGCCTGAGCCTGCTCGGCGGCACGGGCGGCCGCTGCGCGGGCGGCAACCTGAGCATAGGACTCCTCGTTACGCTCGGGGAAGTTTGCCAGCACGTGCTCGAACTTGGCAAAATCCTCATCCCAGCGCGTAGAAGGCACGGCAAAGAACACCTGCTTGACCTTAAAGTCGCCCGATGCGAGCTCCTTACGGAAGAGCTCGGCTACGGCCTCTGCGTCAAAGCCGTTATTGTCGCAGCCCCAAGCGCCCAGCACGAGCTTCTCGCGACCCAGCTCATCGCAGATGGCAAGGACAAAGCGGATGCGGTCGCGCAGGGCGTCAAGCAAGGCATCGTCGCTCACGCGGTACTCCTGGCGAGCACGCTTGGCGTTGGGTGCGGCGGCAACGATTACATCGGCGTATGCGTGCACGTGGTTGCGGTCGAAGCGCACGGCGGGCACCACCAGCGCGCGGTTGCGGTACAGCTCGCAGTTGATGTTGCGGCGACGGTTCTCGCCGTACCACTTACGCTGCTTGTCGAGCACGTTGTACAGGTACGAATCGGCGCAGAGCGTCGCCTCCTGTCCCAGATAGCCCTGGATATAGCCGCCGCCCGGATTGGTAAACGAGGCAAAGGCGAGCACGGCCATATCGCAGAACTGCGCATAGCCGCGGCCGTTATCGAGGATTGCCTGCGTGGCGGAGGCATCGAGCACAGTGACCTCGGACAGGACCGGAGCAGCCTCCTCCGCGGGCGCGGACTCAGCCTCGTCGGCCAACTCGGTGGACTCGGGTGCTGCCTCGGGCTCGACCGCAGTCTCCACCTCAGCGGCCTCAACCTCGGCAGCCTCAGCAGCCTCGACGTCCTCGGCAGCCTGCTCCTCAGCAGCCGCTGCCTTCTGGGCCTTGGCCTTCATCGCCGCGACAAAACCGGCAGGCATACCATCGAACTCGCGCACGCCGGCAAGCGAACGCTCGATGTCCTTGGCGCAGGCCTCGGACACAGCCGCCACATGGCGCTCGGCGGCCTTGGCACGCGCCTCGCGCTTGGGATTGGGCTGACCCGCTCGGTTAGACCTGCGGTTACGGTTCCTGTTGTCGACATCTGCCATACGTGGCCACCTTTCCTGTCGCTGCCGCTATCGGCTTTTTCCCATCCATCATACCCCGCCGCGCACAAAAAAGACGGCCCCGAAGGACCGCCTTTCGTATCGTTTTACCGTGTCCGGCAGGAAGCGTCGCAATGCCGCGCTTTAATCGCGACGGCCGAGGATGTTCAGAATGCGCAGGAACACGTTGATAATGTCCACGAACAGATTGGACGCCATGAGCACCGCATTGGGCAGCGTGGGCGGCACCGTCGTGGCAACATAGGTGTCGTAGCCAATAAAGCCGGCGAACACCACGATCACGATCAGGTCGGTGATGGTCTGCGAGACACCCATGAACATCAGCACGATCTCAACCAGAATCGTGGCGAACAGAATGCCAAAACCGATGCCATATACGCGCAGGAAAAACTTGGGGAACGTCACGCCCAAGGCACCAAAGACAAAGGTGATGGCGGCCGTGGCGATAAAGGCGGTGTTGATGGTGGGCAGGTCGTAGTTGGCAAGGCCAAACGACGCGGTCAGGCCAAAGGTACTCGCAAAAATCACGTAGCCCACAAGGGACAGGCCCACGGACTGCTTGCTGGTGGCAGCCGACATCATGACCATGCCGACGATGGTCAAAATAAACGAGCCAAAGACCAGCGGCAAGGCGGCGCCGCTCATCATCATGCGGGCAAACGACATGGTGCTCGTAAAGTAAGCACCGGCACCCATGGCGCAAAAGCCCAAGAAAATCAGGGCAGACATGGCGAGATTGTACGCGCGCGGCGACATCTCCTTGGCGCGACTTGCGCCGGTCTCGACGGGGCCGTTCTGATAGCCCTGGATATCGTTCATACATCATCCTTTCAAAAAGCGCACGACAGCGCCGTAGGTGACAAGATTCCTGTCATTGTACCCGAATGCTGTACGTCCTTACCCACGGCGCTCGCCCTCGAGCGTACGGTCGAATGCCCACACCCACCAACGCATCAGATGGGCCTGCGAACCATCTGGTCGTTCGCGCGTCTGGTCCTCCAGATACAGCTCGGTCGCGTGCCCGCCAAAACGCACCTTATATGTTGCCGTACGGATGCCGTGGACCATCAGGCCAAACCCAATGGTCGAGATAATTTCGTCAATCGTAAAGCAACGGCCGTCGACCCAGCAGACGGTGACCGGCACGACCTGTCCGCCCGCGAGGATGCGAGCCACGACGTCCACATACTGCTTGTGCACGCGCCGAGTTTTGCCGTCTGTCTGTCGATATTCCATGCCCTCTATTATCGAACGCATGTTTGTATGTTGTAAAGCGAACAGACTGTGGTTTTGGGGTGTTGGGGCGCGCACACGTGTCCTCATGGCGTGTTAGCAAAAAGAATACCCGCGGTCAACAGGGCTAATATTCAATTTTAGTGCCAAAAAATTCACTTCTCCCATCAGAACTCGGTAAAGAAACCCACAGGAGGTGATACGATTTATCATGTTTTTGTAACGTGCCTGCAAACTTCGAGAAAGCCCATATATGGACGTAACGTTCTCAACCTTCCTCGGCCAAATTGTGTCGAACCCAGTCCTTGCCGTCACCGTGATCCTCGCGTTGGGCGCCATCTTCGTCAACGGATGGACCGACGCGCCCAACGCCATCGCGACCTGCGTCACTACGCGTTGCATGCCCGCCCGCGCCGCCATTCTCATGAGCGCCGCATTCAACTTCCTCGGCGTGCTCATCATGACGCACTTTAATGCGAGCGTCGCCAACACCATCTCACATATCGTCGACTTTGGCGGAAACAGCACCATGGCGCTCGCCTGCCTCTGCGCAGCGCTGTTCTCCATCGTCGTCTACGGCGCCACAGCATCGCGTTTTGGCATCCCCACTTCGCAAAGCCACAGCCTTATCGCCGGCCTGACCGGTGCCGCTATCGCCCTCGGCGGCGCGAGCAGCGTCAACGTCCACGAGTGGATGAAGGTCATCTACGGCCTGGCGCTCTCCATCGGCCTGGGCTTTGTCATGGGCTGGGTCCTGTGCAAACTCGTCTCGATTCTTTTCGCCGCCGCCAACAGGCGACGTGCCAATGTCTTCTTTAAATACGCTCAGATCGCGAGCGCTGCGGCCATGAGCTTTATGCACGGCGCGCAGGATGGACAGAAGTTCATCGGCGTGCTCTTTTTAGGCGTGGCCTTCGCAAACGGCCAGACCAGCGTCGGCGATGCCGGCATCCCCATCTGGATTATGCTGCTGTGCTCGGCCACCATGGGTATCGGCACCAGCGTGGGCGGCGAGCGCATCATCAAGTCCGTCGGCCAGAGCATGGTTAAGCTCGAGAAGTATCAGGGCTTCTCCGCCGACCTCGCGGGCGCCGCGAACCTGCTGCTTGCCACCCTTACCGGCATCCCCGTGTCCTCCACACACATCAAGACCTGCGCCATCATGGGCGTCGGTGCCGTCAAGCGCCTCTCAGCCATCAACTTCGGCGTCGTCAAAGACATGATGTTCACCTGGTTCTTCACCTTCCCCGCCTGTGGACTCATCAGCTTTGTCATGGCCAAGCTGTTCATGATGTTCCTCTAGTCAAACCGAACGTCCATCTGGACCGCAACACTTCGCCCACCCGTCTTCGCCTCGAAAGGACCCACCCATGGCTAAGAAACCCGATTCGTTCTACTTTGACAACTACGTCGCCTGCGCCGACCTTGCTGTCCAGGCCGCAGAGTTGCTCATCAAGATTTTTGAGAACTTTGATCCCGCGCAAATCCACGACATGCTCGAGGAGATGCATGCGATTGAGCATGCGGCCGACAAGAAGCACCATGAGCTCGAGGATGCCCTGCTCACTGCCTTTATCACCCCGCTTGAGCGCGAGGATCTGGACCTGATGAGTTGCGCGCTCGACACTGTGCTTGACCGTATCGAAGGCGTCGTGCAGCGCGTCTACTTCACCAACATCCAGAGCATCCACCCCGATGCCATTGTCATCGCCCACAAGGTGACCGACGCCTGCCGCGCCATGAAGGACCTGATGGTCGAGCTGCCCAACTACCGCAAGTCCAAGACCCTGCGCGAGCTCGTCATCCAGATCAACACCATCGAATCCGAGGCCGACGAGCTCTACATCAACGCCATGCGCAACCTGCACGTCAATGGCAAGGATCCGCTTGAGGTCATCGCTTGGCGTGACGTGTACGCCTTCTTGGAGTACTGCGCCGACTGCTGCGAGAATGTGGCCGATGTTGTGGATTCGATTGTCATGAAGAACAGTTAATTGGGGGTACGTGTCCCGGCGGCGAAGGGCCGGCACCTGTTTGCTTTCTCACTCCGGCTGCATGGCAGAGTCGTTCGAAAGTAAACAGGTGCCGGCCCTTCGCCTTACGTACCACCATTGGGAACTTTGGCTGATACTTTGAAAGCGATGGGGCTTTTGTTGGCGGGGCCTTTGGACCCGATTGGGAACTTTGGGACCGCCTTAAACGTTTGGGTGGATGGGGCTTTGGGTACCCTTTGTTTTACTTTGGATTGATTCGTTGAATTTGGAGGTCTTGGTTGTGAGTTATTTGGATCTGGCTCGTGGTCGGTATTCTTGTCGTTCTTTTGAGAATCGTTCTGTGGAGCAGGCTGTGGTGGATGCCATTGTTGAGGCTGGGCGTATTGCTCCTTCTGCTTGTAATAATCATCCAACCCGTGTGATGGTGTTGGATACGCCTGAGCTTCTGGAGAAGGCAGCTGCTTGTCAGCCTCGGTTTGCTCGTGATGAGTCTATCTTTGGCGCTCCGCTTGTCTTCCTTATTTGCAGCGTTACCGGTGATGCTTGGGTGCGCCCGTATGACCAGATGAATTCTAGTGAAATCGACACCTCAATCGTGTGTGATCAGATGATGATGGAGGCCACCGAGCAGGGCCTGGGAACGTGCTGGGTATGCCATTTTAAGCCTGAGGTGGCGCAGGAGCAGTTCAATCTGCCCAAGGGCGTCTATCCCTATCACATGCTCGTCTGTGGATATCCTGCCGACCACATCGCCGATCCCGAGCATCGCGAGGCCCGTACCATTCCCCTCCCCGACTTCCTCCTCAAGTAGGTTTTGGGACATGCCTTAAAACCTACCCTTGACCGCTCACCCGTTCGCCGAGTTCTGCGCCACTATGTGCAGGGCTCGGTTTTTTATGTTGCGCGCCCCGGTACAGTCATAAAAAAGGACCCGCAAGCTGCGGGTCCTTTCTAGGCACTAAATTGTAGGCCGAATGTTAGTCCAGGTCGTCGGCAGCGAAGTTGTCGATCGGGGCGAAGGGATCGGCCACGGGGACAACCGGGTCAGCGACGGGCAGCGGCTCGGCGGGAACAGTCACCGCAGGAGAAGCGGCAGAACCGACCGGCGTGGAGGCCATGAGGTCGGCCGGGAAGGAGTTCTGGGCATCGTCCATGAAGTGCTGGATGAGCTTGAGATACTCGGCCTTGAACTCCTCACGAGAAGCCTTGAGACGATCGATCTCCTCGAGCTCAGCCTGCTTTTCGGTCAGAGCCTGGCGGATAACCTCGCGGGCCTTGGCGTCAGCCTCGTTGCGAATACGCTCAGCGTTCTCATTGGCATCGTTGACGATGGTCTCAGCGGTCTGCTGGGCAGCGATCAGGGCAGCGGAAATCTGGCGCTCCTGAGCGGAGAAGTCAGGGGCGGGAGCAGCCACGGGGGCGGCAGGAACGGCCTGGGCGGGGGCATCCTGAGCCTGGGCAAGCTGAGCCTGCGCATCGGCAAGCTGCTGCTCGGTAGCAGTCAGACGACCCTTAAGGTCGACGATCTTAGCGAGCATAGCGTCAACCTCAGAGGACAGCGTCTCCAAGAAGACGTCGACCTCAGCAGGATCGTAGCCACGCTTGGCCTCAGAGAAAGTCTGAGCCTGGATGTCTGCAGGGGTAATAGCCATAACAAGTCTCCTTTTTCATCGCCTCGGCGCTACACGCCCGACGTAAGTTACTAAGACAGTTCTACACGAGTATACCTATAAGAAGCTGCAGAACCAGCCTCTGCACCAACTGCAACGCAATAATCGCAACGACCGGCGAAAAATCGATACCGCCCATCGGCGGGATGAAACGACGGAACAGGTTGAGCCACGGACCGCACACGCTATCAAGCACCGCGGCAATATCCTGAAGCAAACCACCCTGCTTCATGGGAATCCACGTCATAAAGCAGTAGACGACAATGAGCGTGGAATAGAAGTTGAACAGCGTATTGACCAGCTGGACGATAGTGTAGATGTTGATGGGAATCTCCTCGTCTTGTCTTTACTTAAGGTAGCCGTCGGCACGAAGCTTCTTGAGATCGGAATCTTTGACCTCGCAACCGGCGGGCAGCACCATGAACACGCGGTCGCCCACCTCCTTGACCGTGGCACCCAGACCGCAGGCAAAGCCGTAAGAGAAGTCCAAGACGCGCTTGGCAACTTCGGTGCGTACGCCCACAAAAATCAGTGCGACAGGCTGCTTGGTGCGAACGCGACGCACCACGGTCTCCACGTCGTCATAGCTCTCGGGGCGCAGGACATAGGCCGGCAGCTGCGGTGTGGCGTTGATGATATTGCTCGCATAGGCCGAGGCATCGCTCGGTGCAGGCGCAGGCGCAGCGGCGGCACGGGCGCGGGTGTTCTCGGCGTAGCTCGACGGCGTGTCATAGGCACCAGGACGATAACCGCTCGCAACACTGTCCTGCGAGCGCGAAGGCGGGTTATACGTCGTGGCATGGCGGGAGTCATCGCCGACCAGCTGACCGGAGCGCGTATACACGGCAACCGACTCAGCTTCACCGCGGCGCGTCTGACCAAGCAGGCCGTTGCTCGGCTCGTCTTGGGTGTAGAAGCCCTCGCCCGAAGCACCGCTGTAGCCGTTGCCCTGATAACTATCGTCATAGCCGTCATCGTAGCCGTAGTCGTCGTCCTGGCCATAACCCTGGTCGTAACCCTGCTGGCCGCCCAGGTGCATCTTATTTTTAATCTCGTCAAGGAAGCCCATGGTTGTGTCCTCTCGCGGTTTAGTGCAGGCGCCCCGATAATCAGTGCGCACTTCAGAGCCTTATTTTACTGCAAACTCCGGGCTAAATACTACCCTGCCCAGGCGAACGAGTGTAGAGCCCTCCTCAAGGGCAGGCTCAAAGTCCTCGCTCATGCCGCAGGAAAGCTCAGGCAGGTTCAAATCGGGATACGCCGCCTCCAGCTCATCCCTCAGCTCACGAAGCCCCGCAAAGGTGCGGCGTGCCACATCCTTATTCCCCCGGGGCGCCATAGTCATAAGCCCCTGTACGCAAATTCCCTCAAGTTCCGCAAGCTCACCCGCGGCGGCGCGAATCTCATCGGGCGAAAAGCCTCCCTTCGACTCCTCACCACTCACATTGACCTCAATGAGCACACGCTGGGGGCCGGCGAGCTCGCCTGCCTCAATCTTGCGGACAGCACGGCTCGAGATCGCCTGCGCCAGATGCAGCGAACCCACCGAGTGGATCAGCTCGGCTGAGCCCAGCACCGCATTAATCTTATTGGTCTGCAGGTTGCCGATCATATCGAAGCGCACCTCGGGCAGCTCCGGATGCTCCGCCAGACCTGTGAGCTTGCGAACCAGCTCCTGCGGGCGGTTCTCGGCAAAATGGCGATACCCCGCCTGGATGGCGGCAACGGTCTCATCGACACCAACGGTCTTGGACACGGCAATGAGGCGCGCGGCGTCATGGGGACGGCCCGCGCGATCGAGCGCCGCATAAAAACGTTCCAGAATCTGCTCGCGGCGAGCGCGCATCAAGTCCAAATAGTTATCCATTACCAATCGCCTCCGCTGACAGCCAAACAAGTAGCCCCATGCTAACGCAAGAGCGCGGCCCCGCATGTGCAAGGCCGCGCTCACTTAGGTATTTACAATCTTTCGACGAACGGGGTTACTTACTCCTCGTCGTCCTCGCCATCGTCCTCGTCCTCAAGATGATCGAGCAGGTAGCGAAGACCCTCGCTGACCTCGCTAACGGGCACCTTGGCAACGTAGCGCGCGTCGACGGCGGGCCTCATGATAACACCCTCGCCCGAAGGCACACGCATGCTCTCGAGCTCATCCTCATCAGTGCGGGCGATATCGCCGGCATTCATGCGCTGACCAGTCAACAGGAAGGTCAGACGGCAAGCGGCATCGATGGAAATCGAAGCGATGCGATCGAGGTAACGCGAAACCATGATAGCGCGGCGCAGGTCGTCATAGTTGCTGTCGTCGTCCATAAAGTCGCCCGTATCCATACGGTTAAAGGTGCGAAAAAACTTCTCGTAGGCGGCGTGCACTGGCTCGTCCTCGACGGCCAAGTTGCAGATGATGGACATATCATTCGTGACGAGCGCGGAAAGCGAAGAGCCCAGCACCTGGTAGACGGCCTCAGCCTCGGCCTCGACCGTGCCGACAAGCTCCTTGGGCAGCGAGATATCGGCCTTGATCATATGACGCGTGGCGCGGCAGATCTGACGGACCTTATCGGTCATGCGCTGCAGGTTAAAGTCGACGTAGATGATCGTCTGAAGCAGGCGGAAGTCGGAGGCGACCGGTGACTGCGTGGCGATCAGGTTGTAGCACACGGCCTCCAAGTTAGCGCAGCGCGCGTCAATCGAAAGCGTGCGCTTCTTGGTCTTGGTGGCGAGCTTGCGGTCGTCGGTCACATAGGCCTTAACGGCATCGTGGAGGGCCAGATCGACGGCCTCGTAGATGCTCAGCATCTCGTGGCGGGCCTCGATGAGCTGACGGGAAAACAGTTTACGCATGGTTCACTCCAATCAGTTGGGTGCGGTCATGCCGCCCGCACAGTGAATACGCACCGGACCAGATCCGATCGGCTTGGGACTAGTCGCACCGATCAGCCAAAGCGGCCGGTGATATAGTCTTCCGTCCGCGAGTCCACCGGACTGGTGAAGATCGCGTCGGTTTGACCATACTCGATGAGCGTGGCGGGCTCGCCGGCAACTTCCTGCAAGAAAAATGCGGTGTAGTCGCTAATACGAGCTGCCTGCTGCATTGAATGCGTGACGATGATGATCGTCATCTCGGGCGCCAGCTCGGCCATCAGATCCTCGACCTTAGAGACAGACGTGGGGTCGATGGCGGAGCAGGGCTCGTCCATCAGGAGGACATCGGGTTGCACCGCAAGCACGCGCGCGATGCACAGACGCTGCTGCTGACCGCCCGAGAGCGCCAAACCATCCTTGTTGAGCTGATTGGATACCTCTTTCCAGAGGTTGGCGCGCTTGAGCGATTCTTCCACGATGTCATCGAGGTCACTTTTGCTAGTCACGCCCTGCAGACGAGGGCCAAAAGCGACATTCTCGTAGATGGATTTAGGAAATGGGTTGGGCTGCTGAAAGATCATGCCCACGCGGCGACGGAGATCGACCGGGTCGACGCCCTCGGCATAGATATCATTGCCGTCGAGCGTCATGGTGCCCTCGACGCGCGTACCCTCGATCAGGTCATTCATGCGGTTGATGCAGCGCAGAAACGTCGATTTGCCGCAGCCCGAAGGGCCAATGAAGGAGGTGATGGCGTTTTTGGCGATGTTGAGGTCAAGCCCCGTCAGCGCATGAAAGTCACCGTACCAAAAGTTGAAATCCTTGGCCGTAATGGCCGCTTGCTCCAACGTGGGAGCGGACTGATAAACGGACATGGGACTCCTTAACTAGCGACGCTTGCGCGACAGGAAGCGCGCAAACAGGTTGAAGGCCAAAATGATCACCATCAGCAAGAGCGCGGTGCCGTAGGCTGCGTTCATGTTGATGCCGTCGTTGGCAAGCAGGTACAGATGGACCGTCATGGGGCGGCCGGAATCGAGCGGCGAAATAGGTAGATTGATGGCCTGGCCCATGGTGTAAAGTACAACCGCGGTCTCGCCGATGGCACGGCCGATGGCAAGGACGATGCCGGTGGCGATGCGGCCAAAGGCGGAAGGAAGCACGATCTTGGAAACGACCTGCCACTTAGTGGCGCCCAAGCCATATGCGCCCCAACGGATATAGCGCGGCACGGCGCGAATAGCCTCCTCGGTGGTGCGCATGACGATAGGCAGCATCAGAAGCGCCAGCGCCAGGGCAGCCGAGACCATCGAAAGGCCCAGGCCCATGGCCTCGACAAACAAGGCGTAGCCAAAGAGACCCATAACGATGGAGGGCACCGAGGCCAAAGCATCGGCAGCATAACGGATGAGCTCGACGACCTTGCCCTGCTTGGCGTACTCGGCCAGATAGACGGCTGCCAGCACAGCGATCGGCGTGCAGATAAGCATGGCGAGCGCCGTCACATAGACGGTCGAGACGATCGTGGGCCAAATTCCGCCCTCGGCGTTGACGCCCTGGGGCCAACCGAAGATAAAGTCGAGCGAGATATGTGGCAGGCCGTTAATGACCACGTAGGCGATGATAGCGACCAGCACCAGCGTGGTGATGTAGGCAGCGGCACGAAACACGCCAAGCATGATCTTGTTGGACAGGTCTTTGTTGATGCGGCCCTTCTTGCCGTGGGAAAGGGCACGCTTAATGCGCTCGCGCGACGAGGTCGTATCGACCGTCGTGTCAACGAAATCGGACATAGCCTACCCCCTCTTCTTCTTGGAAATCAGACGGACAATGCCCACCAGCGCGGCGGAGATGATAAACAGGACTACGCCCATGCCAAAGAGCGCCGAGCGGTGCAAGCCCGAGGAGTAGCTCATGTCGAGCGCAATCTGGCTCGTGAGCGTCGAGATGGGGCTCGCAATGCTGTCGGGAATAACCGGGGCGTTACCTACGACCATGAGCACGGCCATGGTCTCGCCGATGGCACGGCCCATACCCAGCACGATGGCATCAACGATACCCAGCTTCGCGGCAGGTAGCACGACCTTATAGATGGTCTGCCACTTTGTGGCGCCCATGGCATACGATGCCTCGCGAATGCCCATGGGAATGGAATTGAGAGCATCGATGGTGAGCGTGGTGATGGTAGGGACGATCATGATGGCGAGCACAAACCACGCCGTCAGCGCACCAAAACCAAGGCCGCCGGTCAGTTGTGCGATAAACGGGCGGATGATGATCATGCCAAAGAAGCCGTAGATGATGGAGGGTATGCCCGCCAGCAGGTCAACGGCGGGGCTGATGAGCTTGCGCACGCGCTTGCCGGCGATCTCGACCAGGTAAACGGCCGTACCCACGCCCAGCGGCACGCCCATGGCGAGCGCACCGACGGTCACCAGACCCGAGCCGGCAAGCAGCGACAAGATGCCGTAGTGGCCCTCGGAAGGCGCCCACGTAAAGCTAAAGAAGTCCGCCAGACCGATGTCAGTAAAGACGGGCAGCGCCGAGTACGTGGTAAAGACAAAAATCAGGATGACGGTAACGACCGCCAAGAACGCGCAGGCAAAGAAGATCCACTGCAGCGCCTTCTCCTTGATATAGGTACTGCGCGATACGAGCGCCAGCTCGCGCCTCTTGGGCGTCTGAACATTCTGCTCAGTCTGGGAGTTTTCCTGTGCTTCCATGCTACTCACTCCCCTTCTCGTCGTTGGTGACGGGAATAAAGCCCGCCTCGCGAATCTGCTTGTCCATCTTTTCGGACGTCACATAGTCGATGTAATCCTGCGCCTGCTGCGAAGGCGCACCCTTCACAAAGAAGTAAAGGTCGCGTGAGATGGGATAGCCGCCGCTCGCGACCGTCTTCTCGGACGCCTCAACATGATTGACCGAGACGGCCTTGACCGAGGTCTTGGCGTTGAGGCTATCGACGAAGCCCAGCGAAATGTAGCCAATGGCACCGCGCGAACGAGATACCACGTCGCGCACCTGGCCCGTGCCCGAAAGAACGGCCGAGCGGCGATCGAACGGGGTGCCGTCCATCACGATGGTGCGGAAGGCCTCACGCGTGCCGGACGCCTCATCTCGATTGATGACCTGGATCCTCAGGTCCTCGCCACCGACTTCTTTCCAGTTGGTGATCTTGCCGGCGTAAATATCGCGGAGCTGCTCGGTCGAGAGGTTATCGACCGGGTTATCGTCGTTCACGATGACCGCGATACCGTCGTGGGCAATGACGATGGGAGTCAGGCCCAGATCCTGTTCGTCGGCATTGAGTCCACGGGAGGAGCTGGCGATATCGGCTGTGCCGGCGCTGACGGCCTCGATGCCAGCGGAAGAACCCAAACCGGAAACGAGCACGTCGATGCCGGTCTCCTCCTTAAAGCCCTCGGCCGCAATCTCGGCGATAGGAAGGCAGGTCGTGGAGCCGGCGACGGTAATGGAAGAGGTAGAAGATCCCGAAGAACAGGCGCACAGCGTAAGCGTAAGCACAGCGGCGCTCAGGACCGATACGATCTTTCTCATAGCATCACGCCGATCGCAGCATGGCGCCCACAGGTGCCGTCCTCGTTACGGTAGGAATAAAAGCGGTCGTTCTGACGCACAGTCGAAAGCTGGGTATCCACGATATTATCCGCGTCGACACCGACATCTACCAGCGCCTCGCGAATGGCAGCGGAAAGATCGAGCATGCGAGAGGCACTCGCATCGATGCGAGAGAACTCGGCGGCAAAGCGATCCATGAGTTCCTGGGATACCTCATATTCGTCACCCAAGATATGGGGGCCGATATAGGCGGAAACGTTGCTCGCATCGCAGCCGGCAGCATCGCAAAGCGCCTGGCACGCCTTGGCAGAAATACGTGCAATCGTGCCCTTCCAACCGGAGTGCACCACGGCAAATCCGCCAGGGGCCACCAGCACCACGGGAACGCAGTCGGCAAAGCAGAGCAGCACGGGCACGTTATGCGCCGTGCAGACGATGGCATCACAGCCCTCGGCAATCTGCTCGCGAACGTCCTCAAGGTCATCGGCGCCGTTCGAGGTCACCGCAACGATATGATCACCATGGACCTGATTGGGAACGAGCAGGTTGTGCTCGCACTCGGCGGCACCCATAGCCTTGAGCGCACGACGACGATTTTCTTGAACAGCAAAGGGGTCATCGCCAACATGCGAGCCCAAGTTGAGTGAGGAGTACGCATCTTCGGAAACGCCACCGGCGCGCTCGGTGAAGGCAAAGCGAACATCGGATGTCGCGCCCTCCACCAACGTAACTCCATCATGGTCGACACGCGAAACGTTGTCCGCACGTGCTGCCATACTAAAGCCTCCTAATAACACAAGTACCGCGGCATCGCCGCTACAGCCCGCGTTTATACGGCTGTCATACTTCTCTAAAAGGATACCTGCTGCGCTGGAGGCAATCGTAAAGGGAACGTAAAGAGATTGGAGGTTCTAGTTTACAAAGTCGAAATAAAAAGGGCGCGTCCATACGGACACGCCCCTGTGCACAACAATGCAAAGAACGACTTAGAAGCTACCGCGCTTCAGGAAGTCGGGAAGCTCGAACTGATCGTTGCCGAAGTTAGGAAGCTCGGTGCCACCGACGTTGCGGGTCGGAGCGGCCTGAGCCGGGCTCGTGGCAGGAGCGGTGCGCTGCGGCTCAGCGGAGGCAGCGGCCTTGCTCTGAGACTGCTGAGCAGCAAAGAGCTCGTCCTGACGGTTGACGTTGGAGTCGGAGAAGCCCGTAGCGATGACGGTGATACGCACCTGATCGCCCAGGGACTCGTCGACAACGGTACCGAAGATGATGTTGGCCTCGGGGTCGACGGCGTTGGCGACAACGTCGGCGGCGTCGCTGATCTCCTGGATGCCCAGGTCCTTGGAACCGGCGATGGAGAGCAGCACGCGCGTGGCGCCATCGATGGAGCTCTCGAGCAGCGGGCTGGAGATGGCCTGCTGGGCAGCGTCGACGGCACGGGTATCCCCAGAAGAGGTACCGATACCCATCATGGCGGTACCGGCCTGCTTCATGATGGTCTTAACATCGGCGAAGTCCAAGTTGATGATACCGGGGACGGTGATGAGGTCGGTGATGCCCTGGGTGCCCTGGGAAAGGACGCCATCGGCAATCGCGAAGGCCTCGAGCATGGTGGTCTTCTTCTCGGCGATGTCGAGCAGCTTATCGTTAGGGATGACGATCATGGTGTCGACGCAATCGGAGAGGGTCTTAATGCCCTCCTCGGCGCTCTTCTTGCGCTTGCGGCCCTCGAAGGTGAAGGGCTTGGTCACGACGGCGACGGTCAGCGCACCGACCTCGTTCATCGCGATATCGGCAACGATGGGAGCAGCGCCGGTACCGGTGCCACCGCCCTCGCCGCAGGTGATGAACACCATGTCGGCGCCAGCGAGCGCCTCGGCAATGTCGTCGCGGGACTCATCGGCAGCCTTGCGGCCAACCTCGGGGTTGGCGCCGGCGCCCAGGCCGCGGGTAAGGTCGGTGCCGATGTGCACCTTGATATCGGCATCAGAGATCGCGAGTGCCTGAGCATCGGTGTTGATGGCAACAAACTCGACGCCGCGGATGCCCTCTTCGATCATTCGATTGACCGCGTTGGTACCGCCGCCGCCGACGCCGACCACCTTAATGACGGCAAGGTAGTTGTTGATCTCTGTCTCGTGCATGTCGGTCCTCCGAACAAAGGTTATAGCCATAGCATGGGTCGACCCCTGCGCACATTAACCTTCAGGTTGAAAGTAAATGCAAAGGTAAACCGTATTATGTTTGCACATTATGAACGTATCAGTCAAATAATTGACCGTGAAAACCAAACAAACCAGATAAACGGCGTGGTATGGCCCCTCAACAAAGCATCAACCAGCGCTACGAGGTCGGAGCGTTCCTAAATGTATAGTTACCCGGAGAGCGCACATTGATATACGTTACGCCCTCTACCTGCGAAAGCAGCTTGGTGACTACGCGCTCCTTCTTGACGATATCGTTCGAATCGCCCAGCGACACCTCAATGCCGTTATTGAGGTTTGCCGAGATGGCTTCGACCGAAGGCGTGGAAATATCCTTGACTTGTCCCAAGAACTCGCTCGAAAAACCACGCACATAATCCAAGCCAGCCTTAACGGCCTTGGAGCTCACCGCCTGGCCGGAAACCGGAGCGACATCCGCCGAGACATCAGTCAACAACACCGCGCCATAGTGCTTAGCGAGCGCCAGCGCGGCATCAATGCCGGTCAGGGTATTTGAGCCCTGCCCCGTCGTGATGACGTTGCCCTGGTCATCCACTTCGACCGACGTCGACAGCGGGGCGATCCAGGTGTCATCATCCCCGATGGCCCAGGCAAGGTCATCGGAGCTGATATAGGCAATTGCGATGACCTTGCGCTCCATCGGCGTAATGATGAGCGTATGCGGGAACTGACGCTGGACATCCACGCCCGAGACCCACGGATTCTGCTTGAGGTCCTCGGTAATCTGGTCGGGATCGACGTTAAAAAGCGACGTTCCCTCGGGCAAATCGATCAGCTGGATAGCATCGTGCTTCGTCACGTGCTCGCTGCCTTGAATCTGAATATCAGTGGCGGTAAACAATCCGGAGTTAATCACCACGATAGCAACGACGACGAGCACGGCCAAGACGGCCAAAACGCCGCCCACGATTTTGCCTTTGCCTGTAACGACAGAAGCGGCGTCTGATGTTTTATTTGCCATCGCCCTAAGTGAAGACAACGGGTTGACGCTTTTTTTACCCGAAGGCTTCTTGGCGGTAGCCGGCACCGATGTCAGCGAGCGCGGTTTCGATGCGCCCAGCGTGCGACCTGGACGCGGCGCTTTAGTTCCCGTCGAGGGCTTAGGAGTTGCCATGGGACGGGCAGGTTTGGCGCCCATAACAGGCTTTGAAGTCACCGAGGGACGCGAGGACTTTTTTGCGGCCGGACGATTACCGAGCTGCGAGCCGACGACCGGACGACTGGTCTGTCGAGCATGCCCGACAGACTTAGAATGCGCGACGGTATTGCGTTGAGGTTTGGCAGGCGCGCCGGAACGCCCTCCGGCGCGGCGGAAGGTGGGTTTCGATGCTCTAGAAGCCGAGGAATTTAACTTCCGGTCTGAGCTCGATGCCATACGCCTCCCTCACCTTTCCGTGCACATGTCTGATAACCGCGGCAACGTCATCGGCCGAGGCAGTTCCGTTATTAACGATAAAATTAGCGTGAACGGGCGAAACTTCCGCGCCGCCAATCGAAAAACCCTTTAATCCACAATCCTCGATAAGCTTGCCCACACTCGCATCGGGCGGGTTGCGAAAGACCGACCCGCAGGATGCGCGACCCATGGGCTGCGTACGCTTGCGCCTCGTCAGGTACCGTTCCATGCGCTCGCGAATGTCGGCCTTGGGCGCCGGTTTAAGTTTGAGCACGCACTCGAGGATGATCTCATTGCGGGGAAGGCTACATTCGCGGTAGCCCCAAGTGATCTCAGACCCCGCATAATGCTTGATACCGGATGCCGGGTCAAACGTTACGACATCCTCGACCAGCGAGCCAATCCATTCGATCCGCGTGCCGGCATTCATAGATATCGCACCGCCGACCGAACCAGGGATGCCAACGGCAAACTCAAGGCCCGAGAGGCTACGCGACAGGGCATCGTTGACCAGGCGCGCAAACATCACGCCCGCACCGACCGTCAGCGTACAACCGTCATCGGCAACAACCGTGCGCTGAAACTCACGTCCGAGCGAAATGACGGCACCACGATAACCGCCATCGGCAACCAGCAGATTAGAGCCCTTGCCGATGATGACCCACGGCACCTGCTCGCGATCGAGCACCGCCACGGCGCGGCGGAGGGCATGATAGCTATGGCACGTCACAAAGAGGTCGGCCTTGCCGCCGATACGATAGCTCGTATGACGCGCAAGGCGCTCGTCCTCGATCACATCCGTGTCGATCATGCCCGAGAGCGCCATGACGGCGTTAAACAGACCCATTAGACTTAAGCGTCTTTCTTGGCAGTCAGATACTCAATGAACTCGGGGCCGACGGTCGTAACGTCACCGGCACCCATGGTGAGCAGCAGGTCGCCCTCGCCCACCATCTGCTCGAGCTCCTGATTGAGCTCAAGACGGCTGGAGCAGTACACGACCTCCTTGCCAGGATGCTTGGCGCGCACGGTATCGGCGAGCATCTTAGAGGTGACACCCGGAATGGGCATCTCGCCAGCCGAGAACACATCAATCAGCAGCAGTTTATCGGCATTGGCAAATGCATCGGCAAAGTCGTCGCACAGGGCCTGCAGGCGCGAATAGCGGTGCGGCTGGAACACGACGTCGACGTGCTTGTAGCCCAGCGACGAAGCAGCAGCAAGCGTCGCCTTGATCTCGGTGGGGTGATGGCCGTAATCATCGACCACGGTGATGCCATCGATATCGCCCACGTGGGTAAAGCGACGGCGGACGCCCTCAAAGCTCGAGAGCGCCTTGGCGGCGGCGTCGATGTCAAGGCCCAGGACATGGGCGACGGTGAGCACCGCCGTGGCGTTGAGCATGTTGTGGCGACCGGGATTGCTCTTGATCTCCACAGCGTGCTCAGTGCCGTCCTCAAAGCGAACGATAAAGTCGCTCTGGATGCCCTTGACATCCGGGTGCATGCAGACGATGTCGTTGCTCTCGGCAAAGCCGTAGGAAAGCACGTGACGGCCCGTCGACTTGGCGAGCTCGACCAGATGCGGGTCCTCACCGCAGACGATGACGGTGCCGTCCTCGCCCACCAGGCTCATGAATTTGGCGAAAGTTGCCTCGATCTCCTCGATACCCGAGTAGTGATCGAGGTGGTCGGCCTCGACGTTGGTCACAATGACCACGTTGGGGTTCAGGAACAGGAAGGAGCTGTCGGACTCGTCGGCCTCGGCGACAAAGTAGTCGCCCGAGCCGTTCTTGCCGTTCGTGTCATAGCCCTCGACGATGCCGCCGATCAAGAAGCTCGGATCCAGGCCCATGCGGTCGAGCATGGTGGCGCACATCGAAGACGTGGTGGTCTTGCCATGCGTGCCGGCAACAGCGACGGTGGTGTAGCCGTGGCCCAAAGCAGAGAGCATCTTGGCACGGGGCCACACGGGAATACCAAGCTCGCGAGCGCGCACGAGTTCAGGGTTGGACTCCGGAATAGCGGTGGAGACAACAACCACGTCGGGCTTGACCTCGTCGATCGTGGCGGCCTCATGGCCCACATGCACCTTCACACCAGCGCGGGTAAGCTGGCGGATATAACGTGACGTCTTAAGGTCGGAGCCGGTAACGGCATAACCGCGCTCGTGCAGAACGAGGGCGATGCCGCTCATGCCGGCGCCGCCGATACCGATAAAGTGGGCGCTCTTAAACTCGGGCGCGGAGGTTGCAGTCTGGGAATCAGCCATGTGCTCGTGTACTCCTTGCGTAAACACTGCCTGTAACCCGTTAACTGTACCGCACCTACCGCATCAGCGCGAGGGCGACCGACGATATCCCGTCTAACTAACGCAAACCCTCTACCGCATCCGCCAGAAGAGCGGCGGCCCTATCCTGAGCCAGACCACGCGCCGCCTGACGCATGGCGTCGCGCGCCGCCGCGTCATCGACCAGGTGCAGCAGTTCATCGGCAAAGGCAAAACCGTCGATATCGGCATCGGCGCAGAGCACGCCGGCCCCGGCGTCGACCAGATAACGGGCATTGGTGGTTTGGTGGTCGGCCGTCGCATGCGGATACGGCACGAGCACCGAAGGTACGGCGAGCGCAGCGATCTCGGCCACGCTCGATGCGCCCGAACGCGAGAGCACCAAATCGGCAGCAGCCAGCATATCGCCCATGTTGTCGATGTAAGACTGGACGCGGTAACGCTTCGCCTCCTCGGGCGTCAGCGCCAAAGCGCGCTCGGTCTCCTCAAAGCCGTCGGCACCCGTCGAATGCAACACATAGAGGTTCTTGCGCGAAAGCAGCTCGTTTTTGAGCGAAGCCACACGCTCGTTGAGGTGCTGGGCGCCAAGTGAACCGCCAAAGACGAGCAGCAGCGTAGCGTCCTCGGGAACGCCAAGTGCCTTGCGGCCGCGAGCGCGATCGCCCTCGATCACCGAGCGACGTACGGGGTTGCCGGTCATGAGCACGTGGTCAGGGTCACCTTCGCGCTCAAAGACCGAACGCGCTGCCGGCACCGAGATGCACACGCGGGCGGCGTGGGAGTTCATCATCTTGTTGGCCAGGCCCGGAACAGAGTTCTGCTCATGCAGCAGATACGGAACGCCCGCGCCCTTACACCACCCCAGCAGCGGAACCTCGACATAGGCACCAAAACCAATGGCGGCATCGGGCTTGCCGACCTTTGAGAAATGACTGGCGAGCGCACGCTTGGCTTTGTTGACACGCCACAGCGAGGTCAGCGCCGTCCAAGGACGGGAGCGGTCGAAGCCC
>JAXJMO010000083.1:0-11428 GCA_036313175.1 Collinsella sp.
CAACAGGCCCTCTCGGGGGCAGGGACGTTCGGCCGTGCGCGGGCGCCCGGTCGGCGGCCCGTTCTGGGCGCGCCTCAATCGTAGCCCGAGACGAGCCCGGGCTGACAATTTCGACTGTAATGGACGTTCTTAAACAACTAGGTGGAAAGGGGGCGCCGCGGATTGGTTCCGCGGCGTCCCCTTTGCGTTGGCGTGTCGGTTATGCCTTACAGCTCGTAGAGCGTGGTGAACTTGTCCTGCAGGTAGCTGCAGTAGTAGCGGGCATCGAACGCCATGCCGCACGCGCCCTTGATGAGCTCCGGCGCGTCCTTGGCGCGGCCCCACTGCCAAATGTGCTCGCCCAGCCAGGCACGGACTGGCGCCAGGTCACCGCTCGCGCAGGCGCCGTTAAGGTCGACGCCGTCGCGGCACATGGCCGGCACAAACATGGCGTCGTAGGCACTGCCCAGCGCATACGTGGGGAAGTAGCCAAACGAGCCGCCGCTCCAGTGCGTATCCTGCAGGCAGCCGTGCGTGTCGTCGGGAACGGGAATGCCCAGGTACTCGTCCATAAAGTGGTTCCAAAGCGCGGGGATGTCCTTGGCCGTGGCCTCGCCGGCAAACAGCATGCGCTCGATCTCGTAGCGCACCATAACGTGCAGCGGATAGGTGAGCTCGTCGGCCTCGGTGCGGATCAGCGACGGCTGTGCGATGTTCACGGCGTGGTAGAGCGTGTCCTCGTCGACGTCGCCGTAGACCTCGGGTGCGTGGCGGCGCAGCACCTCGAGCAGCGGTCCCATAAAGGCGCGGCTGCGACCCACGGTGTTTTCGAAAAAGCGGCTCTGGCTCTCGTGGATGCCCATGGAGGTGCCACCCTCCAGGCACGTGCGCGCATAGGCGGGGTTCACGCCCAGCTCGTACATGGCGTGACCTGCCTCGTGGATGATGCTGAAGACGTTGGAGATACAGTCGTTCTCGTAGATGTGCGTCGCGATGCGCGCATCGCCCACGGCAAAGCCCTCGCTAAACGGATGCTCGGTAAAGGCAAGCGTGGTGTCGTCCAGGTTAAGACCGACGAGCTTCATCAGGTCGAAGCTCATGGCTCGCTGGGCGGCCTCGGGCACATGCGCGTGCAAAAAGTCGGCAGCGGGCTGCTGGCCGCGCTCGCCGATGGCGTGCACGAGCGGCACGACCGTGGCCTTGACCTCGTCGCAAAACGCGTCGAAGCTCTTGGCAGAAAGACCACGCTCGTACTGGTCGAGCCAAACGTCGTATGGGTCGCGCTGGGGGTCCATGAGCTCTGCCTGATGCTTAAGTTGGGCGACGATCTTGTCCACATAGGGCTCAAAGCTCGCCCAGTCATTGGCCGTCTTGGCCTTGTGCCACACGGCATCGGCCTCGCAGGTGAGCCTGGTCCAGGCCTCGGCCTCCTCGGTGGGGATGACGCTTGCCTCGCGCTGGTCGCGACCGAGCACACGGATCTCGTCGAGCAGCTGCGGGTCGTCGATTTTGCCGCCGGCGACCGTCTCGCGCGCTAACGAGCGTACGAGCTCAACAGACTTCTCGCAGGTCAGTAGCTTGTGATGTTCGCCGGCAAGCGTGCCCATGGCGTCGGCACGGGCGGCAGCGCCGTTGGCAGGAGCAATCGTCGCTCCATCGAACTCGGCAATCTTGAGCAGGTACTCGCGAGTCCACAGCTTGCCCTCGAGTTTGCGGAACTTTTTGACGGCCTTGTCGACTTTAGCGGCCTTGACGCCCTTGGCGGCCTTTGCCACGGCTGCCTTGGCCTTCTTATCGAGTTTCTTTCCCATACCGTATCCTTAATCTCGCAGGCCGAGCGTCGCAAGCGGGTGCGCGGCCAGTTTGCACAGCTACCTGCCTTGTACCCAGCGCGAACAAAACGGAACGCGGCGATGCGCTCGCGAAATGTGTTATCCTATAGCCCAATGCGTTGACGGAGAGGGTTTTGCCCGCCGCGTCGCCGGCAAGAGAGGGAAGGTCATGGGCTGCAAGCCTTCCTGCGGTGGCAAGGGCCAAGCGTTCACTCCCGAGCAGCAACCTCAACGGGCGCGCGGCCAGCGGCGGCGAAGCCCCAGTAGGGAAGCCGTGAGCCTCGCGATAAGGGGCGCAGAGTGGGCGCGGCGGGCCAGACATCCGCCGGGTCAAACAAGGTGGTACCGCGGAATTCAACCGTCCTTGGGCAATGCACATGCCCGAGGGCGGTTTTTTGTTACCGAACCGGGCCGCGCATCCGCAGCATCGGGCGGCGTCAGCCGTCCCGGAGCGCGGATACGCGAGAGACGAAAGGGAAGACATGAGTCTGATTGATGATCTGGTCAAACTCGAGGAAGAGGCCAAGGAGCTCGTCACTAGCGCCGACGACGCCGCCAAGCTCGAGGCTGCGCGCGTTGAGCTGCTCGGTCGCAAGGGCCGTATCACCGGCCTGATGCGCATGATGGGCAAGCTCGCCCCCGAGGATCGTCCCATGATGGGCAAACGCGCCAACGAGATGCGCCAGCTGATCGAGGGCATGCTCGACGAGCGCACCACCGAGATGAAGGCCGCCGCCCTCAAGCACGCACTCGAGCACGAGGCCGTCGACATCACGCTGCCGGGCATCCGTCCGCAGATCGGTCACCAGCACCTGATCAAGCAGATCATCGAGGAGGCCGAGGACATCTTCTGCGGCATCGGCTACACCGTCGAGTCCGGCCCCATGGTCGACACCTCCTACTACAACTTCACTGCGCTCAACGCCCCCATGGATCATCCGAGCCGCTCGGCCCGCGATACCTTCTACGTGGTCGACAACAACCCCGGCAGCGTCGCGCACCCCGAGGCTCACGCCCATGGCGAGTCCGACGTGCTCCTGCGCACCCAGACCTCGGGCGTGCAGATCCACACCATGGAGTCGCAGAAGCCGCCCATCTACATGATCTGCCCGGGCACCGTCTATCGTCCCGACACGGCCGACGCCTGCCACCTGCCGCAGTTCAACCAGATCGAGGGCCTGGTCGTCGACGAGGGCATCACCTTTGGCGATCTTAAGGGCACGCTCGACTACTTTGTTAAGTGTATGTTTGGCGAGGATCGCAAGACGCGCTACCGCCCGCACTTCTTCCCCTTCACCGAGCCGAGCTGCGAGGTGGACGTGAGCTGCCACGTGTGCGGCGGCAAGGGCTGCAACTTCTGCAAGCACAGCGGCTGGATCGAGATCCTGGGCTGCGGCATGGTCGACCCCAACGTCCTTATCAACTGCGGCATCGACCCCGAGAAGTACACCGGCTTCGCCTTTGGCATTGGCGCCGAGCGCGTCGCGGCCCTGCGCTACGACCTGCCCGACCTGCGCACGCTCATGACAGGCGATATGCGCTTCCTCAACCAATTTTAGGCTTGCCCATGCACCCCATCTTGGCGTTCAAACCGTCGCTCGCGTACCTTTAGTACGCGTCGCTCCTCTTTCACGCCAACCTGGGGTACCTGGACAACCCTAAGGCGAACGTCTTCATTTGATATTCCTCCCCTTGCGGAGATTAAGAACTAGGAGAGCTACATGCGCGTTTCTTACGACTGGCTCAAGACCATGATCGATATTCCGGAGGATCCCAAGACCCTTTCGGACGAATATATCCGTACCGGTACCGAGGTCGAGGCGATCGACACCGTGGGCGAGTCCTTTGACCACGTGGTGACCGCCCAGGTAATCACCAAGACCCCGCACCCCGATAGTGACCACATGTATGTGTGCTCGGTCGACGTGGGCGACAAGAACCTCGACGCCGACGGCAACCCCGCTCCGCTGCAGATCGTCTGCGGCGCGCAGAACTTTGAGGCCGGCGACCACATTGTCACGGCCATGATCGGCGCCGTGCTGCCCGGCGACGTCAAGATCAAAAAGAGCAAGCTGCGCGGCGTCGTGTCCATGGGCATGAACTGCTCTGCGCGCGAGCTCGGCCTGGGCGGCGACCACTCCGGCATTATGATCCTGCCCGAGGACACGCCCTGCGGCATGCCGTTTGCCGAGTACGTGGGCTCGAGTGATACCGTGCTCGACTGCGAGATCACGCCCAACCGTCCCGATTGTCTGTCCATGATCGGCATGGCCCGCGAGACCGGCGCCATCTTCGACCGCGATTTCCACGTTGAGCTGCCCGCCATCAAGGCCGAGACCGGCCGCGCGACCGACGACGAGCTTTCGGTCGAGATTGCCGACGAGGGCCTGTGCGACCGCTACGTCGCCCGCATCGTGCGCAACGTGAAGGTCGGCCCCTCGCCCGACTGGATGGTCAAGCGCCTCAACGCCCTGGGCGTGCGCCCGCACAACAACATTGTCGATATCACCAACTACGTGATGATGCTCACCGGTCAGCCGCTGCACGCCTTTGACCTGGACACCTTTGCCGAGCGCGATGGCCGCCGTCGCGTGGTGGTCCGCGCCGCCCAGCAGGATGAGAAGTTCACGACGCTCGACGGCGAGGAGCGCACGCTCGACGCCGGCATGGGCCTTATCACCGACGGCGAGCGTCCCGTGGCGCTGGCCGGCGTTATGGGCGGCATGGATTCCGAGATCGAGGACGACACCGTCGACGTGATGGTCGAGAGCGCCTGCTTCAACGCCGGTCGCACCTCGCACACCAGCCGCGACCTGTCGCTGATCTCCGATGCCTCCATTCGCTTTGAGCGTCAGGTCGATGAGACCGGCTGCGTGGATGTCGCCAACGTTACCTGCGCGCTGATCGAGGAGATCGCCGGCGGCGAGGTTGCTCCCGGCTATGTCGACGTGTTCCCTGCGCCCAAGACCATCGACAGCATTAAGCTGCGCTTGGCCCGTGTGCATGCCATCTGCGGTGCCGACATCGAGCCTGATTTTATCGAGCGTTCGCTCACCCGCCTGGGCTGCACCGTCGAGCGCGACGGCGAGGACTTTATGGTCACCCCGCCGAGCTTCCGTCCCGACCTGCCGCGCGAGATTGACCTGATCGAGGAGGTCCTGCGCCTGTGGGGCATGGGTCGCGTCACGGCGACCATCCCGGCTGCCAAGAACCACATCGGCGGTCTGACGCGCGAGCAGAAGCTTACCCGCAAGGTCGGCGAGATCCTGCGCGCCTGCGGCCTCAACGAGACCACGACCTTTGGCTTTGCCGCTCCGGGCGACCTGGAGAAGATCGGCATGTCCACCGAGGGCCGCGGCTGCCCCGTGGTGCTCATGAACCCGCTGGTGGCCGAGCAGACCGAGATGCGCCGCTCGCTGCTGCCGGGCCTGCTGCAGTCTGTGGCCTATAACGAGGCCCACGGCACGCCCAACGTGCACCTGTACGAGGTCGGTAGCCTGTTCCACGGCCGCGAGAACGCCAGCCTGCCCAAGGAGACCAAGTCCGTGGCGGGCGTGCTCTCGGGTCAGTGGAGCGAGCAGTCTTGGAGCATGAAGTACCGCAAGCTGCGTTTCTTCTTTGGCAAGGGCATTGTCGAGGAGCTGCTCGCCCAGCTGCGCATCGAGAAGGTTCGCTTCCGTCCCGTCGAGGGCGAGGGCTACGCTTTCTTGCAGCCGGGTCGTGCGGCCGAGGTTCTGTCCGGCGGCACCGTGCTGGGCTGGGTCGGCGAGATTCACCCCGAGGCGCGCGAAGCCATGGGCATCGACGAGGTCGTCGTTGCCTTTGAGCTCGATCTGGACAAGCTGATCAAGGGCGCTCGCAACCAGGAGAACTACCGCGAGTTCTCGCAGTACCCTGCCGTTGAGCACGACCTTGCTATCGTGGTCGACAACGCTGTGACCTGCGAGGATCTTGAGCGCCGCATTACCAGCGCCGGCGGCAAGCTGCTCGAGGGCGTGCGCCTGTTCGACGTCTACCGCGATCCGGTCCGTGTGGGTGTGGGCAAGAAGTCCATGGCCTTTGCGCTTACGTATCGCTCCGACGACCACACGCTCACCAGCGAAGAGGTCGAGAAAGCGCACCAGAAGATCGTCACCAAGGTATGTAAGGGCGTAAACGGCGAGGTCCGCGGCTAGGTCCTGCACTGGGATATGGGTCGGCGGTGGCTGCCGCCGAGTCCTACGTGACCGCTATGCTCGGTATGAGGCACCGTTGAGCCTGTATATATGACACGCGCATTACATAACGGCGTGCTGCTTTGTCGGCAGTGCGCCGTTTTGCTATGATAGCCCGCGTCGTGTTACGAATTTGACAATACGTAACACTGTCAAGGTGATTTAAGCGGCGTTGCAATTCTGTGCGCCGACAACCGGGAGGCGTACATGCACATTCCAGATAACTATCTGTCCCCGCAGACCGATGCCGTCATGGCGGTGGCGATGGTGCCCGTTTGGGTTCACTGCATCAAGAAGGTGCGTGCCACGCTCGATCGCGAGCATATGGCGTTCCTGGGCATCTGCGCCGCATTCTCCTTCTTGCTCATGATGTTCAACGTGCCGCTGCCCGGCGGCACCACAGGTCACGCCGTCGGCGGCGCGCTCATCGCGCTGCTGCTGGGCCCCGAGGCCGCGGCTATCGCTGTCTCGGTCGCGCTGGCGCTGCAGGCGCTGCTATTTGGCGACGGCGGCGTTCTGTCGTTTGGCGCCAACTGCTTTAACATGGCCTTTGTGCTGCCGTTTGCCGCCGCTATCGTGTTTCGCGCGCTCAACAGCCGTCTGCACGACAAGAGCTGGGGCACCTCGGTTTCTGCCATCGTGAGCGGTTGGGTCGGCCTGTGCCTGGCGGCCCTGTGCGCGGCAATCGAGTTTGGTATTCAGCCGATGCTCTTCACGAATGCTTCGGGCGCTCCGCTGTACTGCCCCTTCCCGCTGTCCGTGGCTATCCCGGCCATGTTGATCCCGCATATGCTGGTCGCCGGCGTGGTTGAGGGCGTGGCGACGGCCGCCATCTACGGTTTCATTAAGAAGACGGCGCCGGGCGTTATCGTCGGTCCCGAGGCCGCCGATGGCCAGCTTGCCGCCGAGGGCGCAACCGCCAAGAAGACCTCGCTGATCCCCACGCTCATCCTGGTCGCTGTGCTCGTGGTGGCTACGCCGCTTGGCTTGCTTGCCACCGGTGACGCCTGGGGTGAGTGGGACGCCGAGGGCGCCGCGACCGCCGTTCAGGAGGCTGGCGACGACAGCCTGCAGGCTTCGGTCGGCCTCGATACCCCGACCTTTGCCGACGCGCTGCCCACGGGTGATTACCTGCAGGCCTATTCCGAGGAGCAGGGTCTTGGCTTTGCCGGTCAGGCTGCCATGTATATCCTGTCCGGCGTGATTGGCGTGGCGGTGCTCACCATCGCATTCCGTCTGATCTCGCTTACGGTCAAGGAAAACTGAGCGCATGCAGATGGTCAAGCTGCCTAGCTGGCTTGCGGCCGAGGAGCGATACGAGCCCGCGGGGGCTCGGCATCGTGTGATGCAAAAGAACGTCTTGCACCTGGCGAGCCTGCTTGAACGGGTTCGCCTGGGTGGAGGCGCGCACGAGGGCGGGTCGATGGTCGACCGCGCCCTTTCTTGCGTTTCGGCTCCGGTGCGCCTGGTGGGGATGTTCGTCTGCGTCCTGTGCGTGTGTCTGACGCAGAGTCCGCTGTACCTCATGTTGATGGCGGCTATCGCGCTGGTGCTGGTCGCGGTGCGCCCCGCACGCGGGCTGCGTGCGACCATTGTACCGGCGCTCGGCGCCACGGGGCTTGCGGTGGTTCTGGCA
The DNA here is from genome assembly GCA_036313175.1 of Collinsella sp. Taxonomy (GTDB): domain Bacteria; phylum Actinomycetota; class Coriobacteriia; order Coriobacteriales; family Coriobacteriaceae; genus Collinsella. The sequence continues at coordinate 7,662 of JAXJMO010000083.1, forward strand.
TTGCCTGCCCTGCTGCTGGGCGCGTCTGCCACGGGCGCCATGCTCAAGATCGCGCTCAAGACCTTCATTAATGTGTCGCTGGTGCTGGGCGTTTCGTGGACGCTTACCTGGAGCCGCATGTCGGCGGCGCTCAAAATGCTGCACCTGCCCGACGAGGTCATCTTTACCTTTGATATGGCACTCAAGCATATCGAGGTGCTGGGACGCACGGCGCACAATCTGTGCGAATCGGTCATGCTGCGCAGCGTTGGCCGTGCGCCTGGGGGATTTTCGCGTACCGATTCGATCGCGGGTATCATGGGTATGACGTTTATCAAGGCGATGGAATGCAGCCGCGCGATGGACGAGGCCATGCTCTGCCGCGGCTTTGCCGGTGCGTATCCGGCTCCTGCGCGGAGCGGCTTTGGCTGGCGCGATGCGGTTTACGCGGTCGTTGTGGTTCTGCTCGCCGTGTTGTGCGCGGTGCTGTAGCGCGGGCGGTCGATCCGTTGATGTGAATAGGGAAGGGCGACGTTTTGGCAAACGATACGAATGACGCGATGGGCGCGAGCGGTGCTGCTGGCGCCGAGACAACGCCGCTCATCGAGTTTCGCGACGTGGTGTTTTCCTATGCGGGCCATACGGTGGTCGATGGCGTTTCGCTGCAGGTGGACCGTGGGGAGCTCGTTGCCCTGCTAGGTCCCAACGGCTGCGGCAAGACGACGATCATGCGCCTTATCAACGGCCTTGAGCTCGCGGACGCGGGCACGTATCTGTTTGACGGGCATGCGGTCGATGCGGCATATCTCAAGGATCCCGCGGCTGCCCAGCGGTTCCATCAGCGCGTGGGCTTTGTGTTCCAGAATGCCGATGCGCAGCTCTTTTGCGCCACGGTGGGCGAGGAAGTTGCTTTTGGTCCCGCGCAGATGGGGCTGCCGGCAGACGAGCTCGAGCGCCGCGTGCGCGATGCCATGGGGCTGTTCCAGGTTGCCGACCTTGCCGACGCCTCTCCCTATCAGCTCTCGGGCGGGCAAAAGAAGCGTGTGGCGCTGGCGGCAGTTGTATCGATGAACCCCGATATCCTAGTGCTCGATGAGTCCACCAATGGGCTCGACGAGGATTCATGCGACATCGTGGTCAACTTCTTGCTGGCCTACGTCGCGGCGGGTAAGACGGTCTTGATGAGCACGCATCACCAGGATTTGGTGCGACGCCTGGGTGCCCGTGCAATCTATATCGATCGATATCACCATGTGGTCGAGACGCCTTCGCCGTCGTATGGAACCGAAAGCGGTACTACGGACTAGTTGCTGCGTAGAGCGTGCGTAGCCGCCCGCGCGGCTTTGCCGTGATGGTATAGTTATCCAGGTTTTTTATGGGGGTGGCTATGCCAAGTTGGAACATTCATATCGCTCAGACGGAGCGTTTGCTGGAGCGCACCGGTGCACTTGCCAATAGCGTGCGCGACCGCAATGCCTTTTTGTTTGGCTGCGTGGTTCCGGATATTTTCGTGGGCTATATGGTCCCTGGCATCGCCGATCCCATCCCGTACCGCATTACGCACTTTGCCAAGCCCGAGCCTATCCCTAAGCCGCGTGAGCACGAGTTCTGGGATACCTATGTGGCACCGTTGCTTAAAAGTTCGCCCACCGGTGCGCCAGCCGCGGCGACCTCGATTATCGAGGAGCGCGAGCGACTGAATCGCGTGCACTATCCCCAGCGCTACAGGGATGCTGAGCCGGTTGTCGGTCCCGGCGCTCGTGAGTTCTCGCTTGCGTCCGAAGATGTGGCGCAGTCGTTGCTCGATTTGACACTGGGTGTCTGGTCGCATCTGGTGGCCGATACCGTATGGAATACGCGCGTGAATCAGTACCTGGAGGCGCACGGCGGCAAGCCGTGCGAGGAGTTCCGCATTAAAAAGCAAGGCGACTTTGACTGGTTCGGCAAGACGCTCGGCATTGTTTCGATTCCGCGCGCGACCGATCGCCTGTATACTGCGGCGACGCGTTTTGGGCAGTATCCCATCCATAAGGAGTATGTGCTCAAGACCATCGGCGTTATGCACGAGATCGTGCGCGAAAACCCCGGCGAGCCCGACCATCCGCCATACCGCCTGCTGACCGAGAAATTCTTCGACGCAACGTTTACCGAGGTCATCGAGCTGACCGAGGCGGGTTTTGCCGCCCGCGTCGAATCACCCGATATGCCTGCGCTGCCCCTGATTACTAGCTGCTAGTTGACCGGCATGACAGTGAACAGCCCATTCCAATCGACAAGTAGCTCATGCCGCAGTGTATCTTCGGCGGTGCGCTCCTGTTTGGTCTTTGGGGTATAGGGAAGCCCGGCCTTTTTATGGATAAGCTCGGCTATGCGGTCGAAGCTCTTCTTGTCCTTGATCTGGTCGTAGGTAATTTGGATAACGTCGTAGCCCATGCTCGTGAGTGCGGTAGTGCGCTCGGCATCGGAGAGACTTGCGGCTTCGCTGTCATGGGCGGAGCGGCCTTGGCATTCTAGAATGACGCCCATGCTGTCGGTGCTGCTCTCGATAAGGATGTCGGCGTAGCAACAGGTTTTGTCATACAGCGATCGCGCGCCCTCGCTGAGCGGGATGCGCACATTGTTGGCGATATTGATGCCCAGGCCGCCCTCGTCACGGGGGAGCGAGACGAGTATGGACGTTTGGACTTCGAAAGGTGAGGCGGTCTGCCCCGTCATGCGTTCTGCGGCCCAACGGAGTTGTTTGACGCCGCGCAGGCCTGCGGCCTGCTTGGCGAACGCGGCGATATCCGCTGCGGTAAGAAGCGGCGTGCGCTTCCACAAATTGGTGTCATTGCCCTTGGTGTCGACAACGCGTTCCCAACCACAGTCGGGTGGGATGAGTTTAAGGGATATTGCCTAGTCGAGCTGCTGTTGCGCGCGTTTGCAAGGCATGAACACCGCGAAGGAGCTGCACATTTCGTAGCATGCCATGAGCAGCTGAGTGGGGGAGACCTGCGTAGCAAGATTGAGCAACGTGAACTCTGGCGATGTGATATCAAAGCCATGTTCAGTTTGCCTAAACGACCCCGGAGGCGGTTCTTGAGTCAGCAGATGCGATTTGAACAAGGCTCGTGATCCAGCTTGCGTACGACTGAACACAAATCGATGAAGCGGCGCACAGAGCAGGTCCTCAACAAATGCATGGTTTCCAAGGTTGCAACACCTGCGATCCATGTTGTCTAGACTGACATCGGGGTAAAGGCCTAATACCTGCGGCGGGATGCGGTAATACTTAAAAGCGGATTGACCGCATAGCGTTAGGTCCATGACGTCCTCCTGGTCGAAATGTGCTTTTGGACCGTGCGATGCCAGCGTCAATTCGGAAGTATGCGGCAAAATCTGAACCCTATGTGCAGACCTGGCTTTTGAGCCTAGTTTATCAGGCATTTTGTTGTGAAAAAACAGGGTTTGCTCGGAGGTCTCGGAATTTGCCGCATACTTCCGAAAACGCGGTTGGTTTGGACTTTGCTAAAACGATTTAGCAGCGTCGATAAAGGTGTGGTTCGCCATCGGGCGGACACTCTTTGGGTCGAGATTTCATTTTTAAGGCCCCTAAGGTCGTTTCGGGCGTCTATGGTAAAGAAATGAGTGCGTGTTTTGCCGTGTGTGGTCGCGCGCGCAGACGTGGTGTAAGAGTGTCCTGAGGTCCGTCGCTGCAAGTCCCGATGTTACTCATTCTTGAGGCCGCGCCTCTCGACTATCTCGTCCACTATCTCCCTGGCGCGCCGCCCGAGCGCGCGGCGCCTCCC
>JAXJMO010000084.1:0-19330 GCA_036313175.1 Collinsella sp.
CCCGGGCCCTCTACGGGGCAGGGGCAGACGGCCATCCGGAGGCGCCCGATCGGCGGCCCCTCGGGGCTTGCCCGTATCGTAGGCAATGCGCCGAATGCTCGCCATCGAAATTTATCGATGGCCTATTTCAGACTGTAATGGGCGGACTGCGATGAGTGACTCGAGGGTCGGCGGCTATCCGATGGGGGTGACCGACGCCGCCATCGAGCGCCACTTCGGCGGGGCCTGCGAGCCTAGGATGTGCGGGAACTGCAGACACTTCTGCGGCAGCGACATCCACGTCGACTACGGATACTGCCACCTCGAGTTCGAGCGCGCCTACGACGCAGAGGCGCCTGACCGCAAGGAAGGGTTCTGGCGCCTGGCGAAGTGGGCCGTGGCGTGGCTCATGGAGAACCTGCTGTACTGCGAGGACGAGTGCGGCGAGTGCCGCGACTACGAGGAGTTTGAGTGATGAGTGTCGAGCTACCAAAAGACGCAAAAGGTCGAGAGATCCCGCTTGATACCGTGGCGCTGTTCAACCGTGACGGGAACGTATACAGCATCGTGCGCTGGACATTCACCACGGACTTTGATTTGAGTGACGGATGGTCGAACAAATGGCGTGCGATTACCGACCGTGGATTTGCACTCGATCCGGCACTCGTGTACCTCACCACGCCCGAGCCCGACACATGGGAGAAATTGGAGGATGACTTGGACAGGTGCATCGAGGCGGACGACCTTTGTTCGTACCACAACCCGTCCGGAGTGTGTTTCAAATGCATCTTGGACGGCGACGGCCCATGTCATGGTGACTCGTATGCGCTAAAGGACATCAAGGAGCGCATCCGCAAGCTGAGGGGTGAGGGCGAATGACGACCCATCGACTCAAGGTGTTCGCCAAATACGCCGACGCAATCATGAGCGGGGCCAAGACGTTCGAGATTCGCAAGAACGACCGTGGTTACGAGGTCGGCGACAAGATCGTATTCAACGTCGTCGCGGACGACTGCCATTCCTTCAGAGAGGCGGCAAGACATCCGCTCAACGGGGAGGCCTACCGAATCGACTACATCCTCGATGACTTCGAGGGTCTCGCCCAGAAGTACGTGGCGCTGGCCATATCCAAGGAGGACGAATGAGCGAGCTGAAGTTGAGTCAAATGGCAACTGACGAGCAGCGGCGCAAGGTCGCAGCGGAACTTCGAGAGCTCGCGGCGAACCGTCATTACGTCGACGAGTTCATCGCGGCCGACACCGTCGGGTTCTATCGAGGCGAGGCGGTGGAGGGTTTCGATTCCGACAGCCTTCTGGAGGTGGCCGACCTAATCGACCGTCCGGTGTGCCACGACCTTGTCGAGCACAAGCAGGATCCGTTCATCCCGGGCAAGCGGATGGCCGACGGCTACTTCCACTGCTCAAGCTGCGATTGGAGCGGGCAGCTCTGGGAGTACATCGGCTTCGGAGACATGCTGGCCTTTGAGCCTGTTCACTGCCCGAAGTGCGGGGAGAAGATCGAGCGTCGTCGGTGAGTTGGTCCCCGGCGCCTGATAAGGTTCTGCCGTGGCGGGCGAGCTTTAGGGGGTATGCGAATGGCGTGTAGGCCACCTGTAGGAGATGGGCCAAAAGGCCCATCTACAAAGTCAACACATCCGTTGAGGGACGAGTGGGCGCTCCGGAAGGGGCGCTCCTCTTACGTCCTGTGGACGGACGAGATGATAGGGCGGATGCAGACGCACCCGGAGCGGACGGCGGCGGAGATCGCGGCGGAGCTGAGGGTGACGCCGAGCGCCGTGAGGCACGCGCGGCAGCGGTACGGGCGCTTTTCGACCGGAACGGATGGGCTGTGCATCGTGTGCGACGCGCGGCCCGTGTTCGACACGTCGGCGCAGGCGAAGAAGTGGAGGCTGTGCAAGGGGTGCTATCTGGCGGAGCGGAAGAGACGGCTCGAGGAAGAGGCGGAGAGCAACCGCATACGTCAGGCCGCGCACAGACGGCAGAAGCTGGACGGAGGCGCTTGAGAGGCTGGCCGAGGCAATCGGAATCAAGACGACCAAGGTCGAGCAGCCGAAAGGCCCCGGGAAACCGGGGCCTTTTCTTTAAACGTTACCCCCTTTTTACGCTCGTGGGCAAACGCACGCGCTTGTCCACGTGCGTAAAAAGGTGGGAACGTTCGCGTTTCCATATGGCTATCTACCAGCGGAAACGTGATTTTGTGGCGGGAAAAGGGCGTGAAAAACTGACCAAGGAGGGCATCGAGGATGCCGTCCGCCTGTGCCGCGTCGGCATGACCGACAAGGACATCGCCGCATATCTCGGGGTGGCCCCCGAGACATACAGCCGCTGGATCAACCACCCCAGAACCGACAATCAACGTCAACTGTGTCAAGCCATGAAAAAGGGCGAGGTCGAGCGCAAGGCGACGCTCGTGGGCCGCATCATGGACGCGAGCGACGACAGCTGGCAGGCGGCGGCGTGGCTTTTGGAGCGCAAGTACCCGCAGGAGTACGCCAAGGCGCAGCGCATCATGGATACCACCGACACGGCGGTGCTCAAGGCCGCCAAGGAGCTGGTGCTGTCCGTGCCGTCTTCAATCGGCGGGGACGAGTAGCCGATGCCGCTCACGAGGATGCAGCGCGAGTACCTCGCCAACTGCACGCACCGCTACAACGTGAAGTGCGGGGCGACGGGCTCGGGCAAGAGCTACGTCGACATAGCCGTGACCATACCGCAGAGGCTTCTCGCCATGCGGGGCGAGGGGCTGGCGGTGATGATCGGGAACACCCGCTCGACGCTCGAGCGCAACATCCTCGAGCCGATGCGCTCACTTTACAGCGAAGACGTCGTCAGCCAGATCGGGCGGGACAACACGGCCCAGATATTCGGCCGCAAGGTCTACTGCCTCGGGGCGGATAAGAAGACGAGCGTATCCAAGATTCAGGGCGCCACGTTCGAGTGGGTCTACGGCGACGAGGTCGCCACGTGGAGCGAAGACGTGTTCCAGATGCTCAAGAGCCGCCTGCGCTGCCAGCATAGCCGCTTCGATGGCACCTGTAACCCCGACAGCCCGAACCACTGGTTCAAGCGGTTCCTCGACGGCGACAGCGACATCTACAGGCAGGACTACACGATCTGGGACGGTGCGCTGGCACCGGATGTCATCGAGGCCCTCATCAAGGACTACGGCAGCGGCGTGTACTACGACCGCTACATCTTGGGCAAGTGGACGCTGGCCGAGGGCCTGGTCTACCCCGAGTGGGAGGGCGCCCTCGAGAGCCGGTATACGGGCGCCGCCGCCAAGCATGTCGTGTCTTGCGACTACGGCACGCAGAACGCCTTCGCGGCGCTGCTGTGGGCGTTTGACGGCAAGGTGTGGCACGTGGTGGATGAGTACCGCTACTCGGGCCGCGACACGGGACACCAGAAGACGGACGCCGGCTACGTGGCCGACATGGCCGACTTCGTGCGCGGGCTGAGCAGGCCGCCCACGTTCATCATCGACCCGAGCGCCACGAGCTTCATCGCCGCGATGCGGCAAGCCGGGTTCAAGACCAAGAATGCCCGCAACGACGTGGCGGACGGCATACGCGAGACGGACGTGTGCCTGGGCAACGGCACGGTGCGCATCTCCGACGCCTGCACGGGGCTGATAGGCGAGCTCGGCGGCTACTGCTGGGACGCCAAGGCGGACGGCGACAAGCCCGTCAAGGTCGAGGACCACAGCTGCGACGCGCTCCGTTACGGCGTGGCGACCATGCGCATGTACAAGCCTGCGAAACGGCAGGTAAACCCATTTTTTGAAGGGAGGTAGCGGCTTTGTCTAAAGGTCCTTTGGTGACCGATGGCGACCTCAAGGCGGCGGCGTCGGCGACGGCGTTCGCGGCAGATGCCATCGAGCGGCACATGTCGAGCGAGATGTACCGCAACGCCGTCACCGCGAACGAGTACTACCGCCAGCACAACGTCACGATCAACCGTTTCGTGCAGAAGATCTACTCGTGCTCCGGTGCCGAGGCCGAGGACTTCACGGCCTCGAAGCTGAGGCTGGCGAGTAACCTGTTCAAGCGCCTAAACGTCCAGCGCTGCACGTACTCGCTCGGTAAGGGCGTGAGCTTCGTGGACGTCTCGGCGGGCGGCGAGGACACGACCAAGGAGGGGCTTGGCGACCGCTTCGACGACGACGTCATGGAGATGGGGCTCAAGGCGCTCATCCACGGTGTGTCATTCCCGTTTTGGAACCTCGACCACATCGACGTGTTCACCGCCGACGAGTTCTGCCCGGTGTGGGACGAGTACTCGGGGGCGCTATACGCCGGCGTGAGGTTCTGGCGGCTCGACTCCGACCACCCGTGGCACGCGACCCTCTACGAGCAGGACGGCTACACGGAGATGGTGTCGGGCGGCAGCGGCTTCGACTTCGAGGTGGCCGAGGCCAAGCGCGCCTACAAGGTCACGTATCGGGAGATACCGGCGGACGGGATGAAGCTGGCCGTCGATGCGGAGAACTACTCCCGCCTGCCAATCGTGGCGGTCTGGGGCAGCGACGCGCACCAGAGCACGCTCGTCGGCATGCGCGAGAGCATCGACGCCTACGACCTCATCAAGAGCGGCCTGGTGAACGACACGCGCGACTGCGCACAGATCTACTGGCTCATCAACGGAGCCGGCGGCATGGACGACAGGGACCTCGACCTGTGGCGGGCGAAGCTCAAGCTGACGCACGTGGCCGAGGTCGACGCCGAGCAGGGGCAGTCCGTGACGCCGTACACGCAGGAGGTGCCCGTCGAGGGCCGCAAGGAGACGCTGGCGCAGATCAAGGCCGACATCTACGAGGACTTCGGCGCGCTGGACGTCCACACCATCGCGGCGGGGGCGACCAACGACCATATCGACGCGGCATACCAGCCGATGGACGAGGAGGCCGCCGAGTTTGAGCGCCACATCCGCGAGGGTATCATGGACATCCTCGCCCTCCAGGGCATCGAGGACACGCCTGTATTCACGCGCACTCGCATCAGCAACACCAAGGAGCAGGTCGAGACCGTGTGTCTGGAGGCCGAGTGGCTGGACGAGGAGACGATCCTGCGAAAGCTGCCGAACATCACGCCCGACGAGAGGGCGAAGATTTTGGAGCGCAAGCAGCGGGAGCAGGAGGAGCGCATGGCAGCGCTGCCGCCCGCCCTGGCGGCGAACGCGAAGGGTGCCCAGGAGGGCGACGAGGACGAGGAAGGTGATGAGTGATGGCGGCATTGCAGGTGCTTGACGGCGAGCTGTGGCAGTGGGACACCGGGCGCGAGGTCGAGGTTGTCGGCTGCGAGCAGGTGCATTTCGCCAAGTCGACCACGGGGACGTGCTACACGGTTGCGGTGGCCGACAGCAAGGCGAAGATTCCCGACGAGCTGCTCCAGGCGGCTGGGCGCGTGTACGCTTGGGCCTATATCACGGATGAGTCCTATGGCGGGCGCACGCGCATCGAGGCGCTCTGGGACGTAAAGAGGCGAGCCAAGCCCGCCGAGTACATCTACGAGCCGAGCGACCAGCGCACCATTAAGGACGCGGAAACGGCGCGAGACGAGGCCAAGGCCGCGCAGAAGGCGGCGGAAGCCGCACGCGACAGGGCTGTCGCCGCCGAGGTCAAGGGGGCACGCGCCACGACGCTCGCCTCGGGCTCGGAGGCAACGGCGGCGATGGAGGGCAACGTGCTGGTTGTCGGCGTGCCGAAGGGCGACGCGCTGAGATACAGCGACCTCACCGCCGAGCAGGTCGCGGAGCTCAAGAAGCCCGCGACGGACGCGGCGGCTGGCGTGAACAAGGTCAACAACGAGTTCAAACAGCTCAAGGCTTCTGTCGAAACGGCGGAGAAGGGCCGCGCCGACGCCGAGGCCGTGCGCAAGGAGAAAGAGACCGAGCGCGGGCAGAACGAGACGGGGCGCAAGGAGGCTGAGGTCGGACGCAAGACCGCCGAGCAGAAGCGCGAGCAGGATTCGACCAAAGCCCTCGCCGACGCGCAGGCGGCTCTCAAGGACGCCAAGACGGCAGCCCTGAACTACCAGTCGATTATCGACTCGGCGGCTGCCGTGACGGCGCTGGGACTCAAGAAGGTAAACGGCAAGATTTGCCAGATGCGAAAGGTAGGTGCCTAAATGGCCGATACGCAGGCAACCGAGCAGGCAACCGAGGGGTTCGATTACGCGGACCCGCTTGCATCGGACAAGGCGGTGTGGGCGCTTGTCGGCGCGGTAAAGAATCTGGGCGACCAGAAGTCGCTCGAGCGCGACGCCTCGACGGGCCGCTACTCCAACGAGAGCGTCGCCGCGATGGTGGACAAGCACAAGACGGGGCTGGTGTACACGTTCCTCATCCCGGCGGGCAGCCCCACCGACATCAAGCCGATGAGCGCCGCCGCGAAGCGCGTGGCCTCCACCGAGTTCGTGCCCGCGACGGCGACGAGCGCGGCTGTCGACCCGTTCGACACCGAGGGCGGCCCGTGGTTCCACGTGTCCGCCAACGCCGGTGCCGACGCCGACGGCGTGCCGTGGGTCGAGGCCATCGACGGCGTTGACTACGGCTTCTCGCGCGTGGACAACGGACACGGCAACAACGTCTACGAGATCGCGCCGGTCGTTTGGCAGGCGGTCGAGGTGCTGGCGAACGGCAACCTGCTCGTCTCGTGGTCCGACAGCCGATTCAGCGGCTCGCAGCCGAACCCCAAGGCGTTGCTGCCGGACGGCACGCTGCGACCGTACATGCTGACGCCGACGTATCCCATGAGCATCGACGCTGAAGGGCGCCCGCGCTCCGTCTCGGGCGCGAAGGTCGCCAACCGCACGACGTCGCACGACTCGCTCGTCGACCTTTGCAAGACCGCGACCACGGGCTACTCGGGCATGAGCGTCTACGACCAGTGGTATATCAACTTCCACCAGTTGACCAAGACGCTCTGCAAGTCCTCCCAGGTGGACTTCCCGGGTTGCACGGGCTTCAACATCCAGATCCACCCCGCGCTCGCCGAGACGGGCGTCACGCGCGTTGTCGTCACCGCCGAGCAGGCGGCGAAGATTCCCGTGGGCGCGTCGATGATGTACGGCACCGACACGGGCACCACGTGCCCAGACCGAGGCGCCGCAGCCGCATACGACGTGTTCGACGGCGCGGTCGTCGGCGGCAAGGAGACGCTCGCAGACGGCAACGTGGCGCTTCTCATGGACGTCGCCAAGGCGTTCGACACGACCGTGAACACATGGCTCCAGAGCGCGCCGTGGAACACGGGCAACACCGATGCCCTCGTTGGCGACGGCCAGGTGGCGAAGGACGGCAAGCATCCGTTCAAGATCGGCGGCGTCGAGACGGGGCTGGGCCTGTGGGAGTTCATGGGCGATACGCTCTTCGTCTCCGACGGCACGGGCTTCGGCATCGCGGTCAACCCCGACACTCGCAATGAGAAGAAGAATGCCGTGGCGGACGGGGTGACCCCGACGGCGGCGTGTATGCCGACGGCAGATGGCTACATGCTCGACATCCAGTTCGTCAACGGCCTCATCTTGGGAAAGGGGCTCGGCGGCTCGGTGACGACCGGTGTCGGCGACTACTTCTACTTCGACACATCCGGCGGTAAGGTCAAAGGCACAATCCGTCTGGTTCTGTTCCTCGGCAGCCTGCGGGACGGCTTGGTTGCCGGTCTTCGTTGCGCGGTCTCGGGGAGCTGGTCCGGTAGGGCCGCTTGGTACTTCGTCTCCCGGCTTTCTGCTACGGGCCGTAGCCGGGGGTGAATCAGGGCGTAGCCCTGAGAGGGGGCTGGCCCCCTCCTAACCCCAAACAGGGATTCACGGTGAGGGCGGCGCTGGTTTCTGGTTCAGTTCCTCGGCAACCTGAGGAACGGCTCGAATGCCGGTCTTCGTTACGCGAACTCGAGGAACAGGTCCGGTAGGGCCACTTGGAACTTCGTCTCCCGGCAATCTGTCTATAAATCTCTACTCGCACCGTGTCTACCGCGCCCGCCGCTTTCTGGCGGGACGCGGCTCAGCCTGACTCCTTTGAGTGAAGTTTGTCCGCAAGGCTCACGGGCTGGTAACCGCAAGGCGAACGCTCGTATGACAGACAGAAAGAGCTCTGATCTATGAAAACCTACTGCAAGGGCCTCGAGTTCACGCGCAAGTGCGTCGTCGAGGCCCTGCACCGATGGAAGAAAAGCGATTCCGGCAAGGAGAACGGCTGGCGCGTCGCCGACGAATACGGCACCGAGACGGCGTTCGTCGACCGCATCTGGCTAGAGCTCTCGACCGAGACGCTTACGTTCGAGCCGATTCGAACCTACCTGAAGCACGACCCGAACAACGGCAAGCTGCGCGAGATAAGCGTCGAGAGTATCAAGCGGCAGGTGTGCAACTACCTGTGCGTTGGGGCACTCGAGCCGCTCCTTGCCGCCAAGGTCGGCTTCTGGCAGGTGTCGAGCGGCGTCAAGGGCAAGGGCGCGGCGCTGGGGATGCGCAAGCTCAGGCGCGCGGTTCATCGCTTCGCCTACCACGTGCACGTCGACATCCGCAACTGCTACGGCTCGATGCAGGCAGCGGTGGTGGAGGGTCTGGTGGCGCGCTACGTCAAGAACAGCCAAGTCCTCTACCTGCTCCATTCGCTGCTGTCGACGATGAACGGCGTCCTTATCCTCGGCAGCTACCTGTCGCTTCGCCTTGCCGTGCTCGTGATCTCGTTCGCGTACCACGCGGTCGAGGAGGCGGCGAAGGAGCGGCGCGGCAAACGCGTGAGGCTCGCGGGATGCCAGGTGTGGTACGCCGACGACGGCTATTTTCTCGGCAACTCAAAGCGTTCGCTCAGGAAGGCCGCGGCCATCGCCGCGCGCGTTTTGGGGCGGCTAGGATTGTCGCTGAAACCGTGGAAGGTGAGGCGCAACGGCGCCGAGCCCATCGACTTCGCGGGCTATCGCATCTGGTGCGCTCGCGGGCGCCGGGTCGACTTGCGAAAGAGGCTCTGGAAACGACTGCGACGCGCGTTCGCGCGCTACATGCGCAGGCGCACCGAGCGCTTGGCGAGGCGCGTGTGCTCTTACTGGGGCTGGCTGAAAACGGCTGTCATGGAGCACCAGATGAACGTCAAGCGGTGCATATTCAACGCGGCGAGGGCCGTGGGTTAGGAGGAAAAATATGGTTGTGAAGTCGGAGCGAACGGGCGAGAGGCCCGAGACGGTCGAGATCGCGGGGACCGACGTCTGGCTGCGCCGCGGCATCGCCGAGGGCGAGCGCGAGGAGCAGGGAGGCGAGAGCGGTTCCGTCAAGGTGAAGGTGTTCACCTACGAGGAGCTGCACTTTACCGACCCGACGGGCGAGCTGACGGTCGATGGCGCAAAGGCCGACTTTGACACCGTCTGGACGGCACACGAGGCGGACGGCATGAGCATGGAGGAGCAGATCGCATCGCTCCAGCAGCAGGTCGCCGACTCGCAAGCGGCCCTTCTCGAGCTCGGCGACATCGTTGGAGGTGAGTAACTTGGCGAAGATCTACTACCGCGCCGTGAAAAGCGGCAAGCGCACGCTCGAGAGCGTTCCCGAGCGCTGGCGCGACGAGGTACGCCAGATGCTAGAGGCAGACGGCGAGTAGGGAAGGGCCCCGGCTTCGGTCGGGGCCCTTTTCCGTTATGCGCGGGCGACCATGCGTGCCGACGATTGGAGGCGGCGCATGGCGAAGGATAGCGCTCACGAGTTCTCAGACGCCGAGATTCGGGCGTTCGAGCGCGAGGTGGCGGGAGTGTACGGCGAGGCGAGCAAGACGGCCTACGACAACCTCAAACGCTATCTGGCGCAGTTCGAGGCCGACGACGAGAAGATGCGCGAGCGTCTCGGGGCCGGCGAGATCACCAAGGCGCAATACAGGTCTTGGCGAAGCGGGAAGATCGCGGCGGGCAGGCGCTACCGAATCGTGCTCAAGCAGTGTGCCGAGGCCATGACGCACGCGAACGTCGTCGCGGCCGCCGCCATCGAGGGCAGGCTGCCCGAGGTCTACGCCGAGAACTACAACTACGGCACGTGGCAGGTCGAGAGCGCCGTGGGCGTTGACACGGCCTACGCGCTGCAGGACGCGTCGACCGTGCAGAGGCTGCTCACCGACCACGACAGCTACCTGCCAAAGCCGTCCGTCAACGTCGCCAAGGACGTGGCGTGGAACCGCCGGCTCATAGCCAACCAGATCACGCAGGGCGTGCTGCTCGGCGAGTCGATACCAAAGATAGCCAAGCGCATGCAGGACGTGACGGGGTCGAACCGCGCGGCGGCGGTGCGTCTGGCGCGCACCTCGACGACTGCGGCGGAGAACGCCGGGCGCGTCGACAGCTACAAGAGGGCCAAGGGGCTCGGCATCAAGGTGCAGCAGGAATGGGTGGCGACGCTCGACCTGCGCACGCGCTCGAGCCACAGGAAGATTGACCGCGAGAAGGTCGAGGTCGGCGAGAAGTTCAGCAACGGGTGCCGCTATCCCGGCGACCCGGAGGCGCGGTATGCCGAGACGTGCAACTGCCGCTGCACGCTGGTGGCGTGCTGTGACGGACTCGACGTGCTCGACGGCGAGCGGTTCAGCCGCCTGCCCGAGGGCATGACCTACGAGGAATGGAAGGCGGGCAAGCCCGCCGTCAACGGCGCGAAGCCCGCGAACCGCACCATCTCAGAGTTCATGGACATGCCCGGCACGGCCCGCAAGCTGGATGCCGCCGGCGTGTCGCCGACCGAGGCGAGGAAGAGGCTCACCGAGCAGCTCAAGGAGTACGGCATACCGTCCGGCTCGTTCCGCAAGATGAGCGCCGGCGACCAGCAGAAGGTGTTGGACGCGGCGCTGGCCCGAATTCGGCGCATCGCGGGCAAGCCCGATATGTCTGCTTCCGTCTACTCGTGCCTCAATGGGGATCAAAGGGATGCGGTGAAAGGCATTCTCAAGCGTTCGGACAAGGCTGCCCGTAGCGTTTACCTGAAGCATGAGCGGGATTTCGTTTTGCTGAACGGCGGATGGGGCGGAACCGCCCACTACAGCCCAACGGACGGTGGCGTGAGGCTCAACCTTGAAATAGTGTTTTCGAAAGATGGATTGAGACCCCAAGGAACGACCTGGTTCCATGAGTTCGGGCATATGATCGACGGCCTGCACGCGGACATCTCGAGGACGTACGGCGGCGGCGTGTTCGCCAAGACCATAAAGAGCGAGGTCGAAGCCTACATTGACGCAAGGCACAAGGAGATGCGCGATGGGCTCAAACGGGCAGTCAAGTCAAAGGACATCGGATGGCTCGAGTCGAATGGCTACCTCATGGAATGGCATGCTGACTACCTAAGGAGACATCCTGACAAGGTGGCCGAGGCGCTCTCGGGCCTCAAGCACACGAAGGCTGCCACATATAGTTCCGTCGCCTCCGAGATAGGGGAGATGAGCAATGCCGAAAAGGCCGACCTTTCCGACCTTTTCGGCGGGGCAACGCTGAACAAGTGTAACGATGGATGGGGCCACAGCAAGAGTTATTGGCGGCCAAAGGGAGCGTCCGAGGACTACCAGCTGGCAAGGCTTGCGCAAGAGGGCTTCGCCGAGTTCTTCAGCGCAAGCACCGCGAACCCGGAATCTCTCGCCGTCCTGCGCAAATACCTACCGGAATCGAGTAAAATATTTGACGAGATGATGAAGGAGGGGCTGTGATGGTTGCCGAATTGCATACATGGGAGCAGGTCGACAAGCTCGCGGCCAACTTCGAGGAGCGTTTCGGCTATGAGCCGATATGGTACGGCAATGTCGATGAGGTCTATGCAGCCCTCAAGGAGTCGCTCGACTCTGGCGTTCCAAAACTCGAGAGGCAGGACCCCGAAATCTGTCTCTAGCGTATGACGGCGTATCATCAAGATCGACGAGTGCCTGACGACAAGAGGTTGACATGCTCACATTGGAAGAGGCCATAAAGCCGATTCTGGAAGAGGAGGCCGTAGACGGATACGGCCCGGTGTGCGCATACGAGGGCAAATACCATTGGTTCGTCGGTTTCGGTTTCGATGGAAAGATGGCCCCGGGCGACACTCCGTATGCTATCGACAAGGAAACGGGGAGGATTGACTTCTTCCCGATTCCATTTTTCCTCAGAGGCGAGAGCCCGTCTGCTATCGAGCTTGAGATGGACAAGGCCCACGAGGTAAAAATCCAATAGATCACAGCGGGCCCCGCCACGGCGGGGCTTTTTTCATGCCGCGTGACCGTGCCGCGACACTGCCCGCAGAGAGATTGGGGCAGGCATGAAAGAGCTATTCACTTGTGCGAACTGCGGCGACTGCGCCGTAAAGCTGGGTTTCGGCTTCACGTTCCCGGATACCTACATCTGCACGCAGCGCGGCGACGAGGTCGAGCCCGACGACGGCTGCGCGCTCGGGTGCGAGGGCGTTCCGGTACAAGCCATCGAGGCCATCGAGGCGGACGTCGACGGGCGCGTTGGCTACGGCTGCGAGGTGCCCGACTGATGGCTTACGGACTCGTCGGCGGCGTCGGCGACCACGGCCGGCACGGCACCCTCATCACCGAGGAGATCGTAAACGCCGCGAAGCTGGATACCGCCGAGTGCATTGAGATACGGCAGAACAACATCGAGCAGGTCGAGAAGGCCCTCCTGCGCGCCTATAAAACGGGCCTAGAGGAGATAGGCCTCGTCGCGGAGGGCTACGCCAAGGCGACGTGCCCGGTCGATACGGGCAGGTTGCGCAACTCCGTCACGCACCTACTCAAAGGCTACGACTGCTTCATCGGGACCAACGTCGAGTACGCGCCGTACGTCGAGGAGGGGACTTCCCGCATGAAGGGCAAGCACTTCCTGCGCAAGGCGGCAACGGGTCACGGCGATACGTACCGGGCGATTCTCGAGAAGCACCTGAGGGGTGGCGCGTAGGGCCGCGTTACTCCGCTTGGATACTCACCCTTGCCGCGAGGTATTGCGGCGCGGGCCCTGCCGAGGCAACAGGCTGGGACCCGCCCATTCCGAAGCAAGGGAGATTCTGTTGGCACTCACGCGAAAGATGCTCAAGGCAATGGGCATCGAGGACGAGAAGATCGACCAGATCATCGAGGAGCACGCCGAGAGCGTGGACGCGCTCAAGGCGCAGCGCGACGAGCTCAAGGAGGCCGCGGGCAAGGCGGACGGCTACAAGAAGGAGCTGGACGCGCTCAAGGCCAAGGGCGAGGGCGCGGACGAGTACGAGGAAAAGTACAAGGCCGCCGTCAAGAACCTAGAGGACTACAAGGCCAAGGTCGAGGGCGAGAAGGCCGCAGCCGAGAAGCGCGGCCTGTACCGACAGCTGCTCGAGTCGGCGGGCGTCGACCCGAAGCGCATCGACACCGTTCTCAAGGTCTCAGACCTCGAGGGCGTGACCGTCAAGGACGGCGCTATCGAGGACGCGGACAAGCTGACCGAGGGCATCAAGGCCGACTGGGCCGACTTCATCGCAACCACAACCGTCAAGGGCGCCGACGTGGCCCACGCCCCCAAGGGCGAGGGCGGCAAGGACATCAACGAAATGAGCACCGCCGAGTACATGAAGTACAAGGCGGAGCAGAGAGGCTAAGGGGATTCTATGTCGAACACCATCCTTACACCCAACATCATCGCCAACGAGGCGCTGGACGTTCTGCGCACCAACGCCGTCATGGCAAACCTCGTCCACCGCGACTACTCCTCCGAGTTCGTCGCCGGCGTGGGCGACACCATCACCGTCCGCAAGCCCGCCACCTTCGAGGCCAAGGAGTTCACCACCGAGGTCGAGGTGCAGGACGCCACGGAGGGCAAGGTCCCCGTCAAGATGGACAAGCTGCTCGACGTGACGTTCGCCGTCACGTCCAAGGAGCTGACGATGGGCATCGTCGACTTCTCCGCGCAGTTCCTCGTCCCGGCGATGCAGGCCTTCGCCGACAAGATCGACGGCTACCTGCTCGCGCTCGAGAAGGACGTCACGAACCGCGTCGACCACACCAAGGGCGCCATCGCCGTGGCGGACATCATCGCCGCCCGCAAGTTCCTCGTGGACGCCAAGGCACCCTCCACGGAGCGCCGCTTCGTCTACGGCTCCCAGGCCGAGGCCGACCTGCTCAACACCGAGGCGTTCACCAACGCGTCCGCCGTCGGCGACAACGGCACCGCCCTCAAGGAGGCATCGCTTGGCCGCAAGTACGGCCTCGACTTCTACTGCGACCAGAACGTGCAGAAGACCACGGCAGAGACGGCCAACTACACGCCGTCCATCGCTTTCCACAAGAACGCCTTCGCGCTCGTGACCCGTCAGCTCGAGATGCCGCTTGGCGCTCCCAAGGCGTACTCCACCTCCTACGACGGCTTCGGCCTGCGCGTCGTGCAGGGCTACGACCAGAAGACCAAGACCGACACCGTCTCCATCGACATGCTTTGCGGCGTCAAGACCCTCAGCCCCGAGCTCGCCGCGGTCATCACCGATAAGCGATAGGCGCAGAGATGCTCGAGCAGGTGCTTCTGTCGCTGCGCAACTGGTTCGTCGCCGACAAGCGCACGGGGCGCGTCCGTATCGAGGACGGCCGCCTCGTGCCGCCCGCGGGGCTCGACCTCAAGGAGGGCCAGTACATCCGCATCACGGGCTCGACGTTCAACGACGGGTTGCACTCATGGCCCTACAACGTCCTCACGGACGAGGAGTTCGTCGGCACCGTCTGGGCGCTCGCCATCCCGCAGGCCGTGGTCGACCTCGCTGACGAGATTGCGGCGTGGCAGACCGAGCACGCCAAGGAGCTGGACAGCCCGTACGCATCCGAGAGCTTCGGCGGCTACAGCTACACGCGCGTCGGCGGCGACGGCTCGCCCATCACGTGGCGGCAGCAGTTCAAGGCGCGTCTCGACCCTTGGAGAAAGCTGTGAGCCGCCTGTACGAGCGCATGGCGGTAGCGTGCACGAGGCTCGTCGCAAAGACCGAGCCTGATGGTGAGGGTGGCTTCAAGACCGTCCTCACCGTCGGCGACGGCTTCACGGCGGCGATCGTGCGCGACAGCTCCACGGCCTCGCGCATCGCGGAGCACGACGGCGTGAGGAACGTCTACACCGTGACGACCGCCGAGCCGCTGCGGTACGGCGACCTCTTCCAGCGTGCGTTCGACGGGCAGGTATTCCGCTGCACGTCGAACGCGGACGACGGCGCCGCGCCGTGCTGCGCGTCGTTTGGCTTCGGCCAGTGCAGCGCGGAGGAGTGGGAGGTGCCGGATGGCGACTAAGGCGGCAGCGCTGCAGGCTTGGCTCGAGGGCTTCGGCCTTCCCGTGTACCGCGACTCGGCGGTGCCGGGCGAGGCGAAGATGCCCTACATCACCTACGACCTGCCGACCGCGGCATTCGGCACGCAGTGCAACTCCGAGGTGAACCTCTGGTTCCGTACATCGTCCGAGGCCGCGCCGAACGCCAAGACCGAGGAGATCGCCCGGGCGCTGGGGCTGTCGGGCGTGCTGCTGCCGTGCGACGGCGGCGGCATGTGGGTGATGCAGGGCGATCCGTTCTGCAACGCCATGGCCGACGAGGACAACGCCGTGAAGCGCCGAATCATCAACCTGACCATTGAGTACATGACCAGCTACTAGGAGGTCATATGTCTAAGTTCACGCGCATCCCCGAGAACACGTTCAAGGAGATCGTCATCAACGCGGGCCTGCTCGCCACGAATTTCAACCCCAAGACCGCCGAGGTCGCGGAGTCCGAGCTGATGGGCGCGACGAGCGGCGGAACCAGCTTCGCCGCCACGCCCAGCTTCATCGACTACGGCGAGGACATCGACAACTGCCCCGCCAACACGATGGAGCTGAAGCGCATCGACAGCATCGAGGCCAAGCTGAGCGGCACGTTCGTGACGCTGAACACCGCGCTCGGCAAGAAGCTCGCGGCCGCAGCCGACGAGACCGAGGGCAAGATCGTCCCGCGCTCCGCGCTCTCGGAGGCCGACTTCGCCGACATCTGGCTCATCGGCGATTACTCGGGCGAGAACGGCAACGGCTATATCGCCATCCGCCTCATCAACGCGCTCAACACGGGCGGTCTGCAAATCACGACGCAGAACAAGGCCAAGGGCCAGTTCGCGTTCGAGCTCACGGGCCACTACTCAATCAAGAACCCCGAGATCGTGCCCTACGAGCTGTATATCAAACAGGAGATTGGAGCCTAACCATGAAGCTGGACAACCTTAACGCCGACGAGTTCCAGAATGCCATGTGCCTGTTGGCGGACGTGGCGGAGGACGTCATGAACGGCGAACTCGGCGCAAAGGCAAAGGCCTCCTACGCCAAGTTCCGCGCCGACTCCGCCAAGGCCAAGGCCAAGGCGACCGCCAAGGCGAAGGGCGACCCCGAGGCCGCGAAAGCAGCCGCCACCGCCGAGGTCAACGGCCTCGCCGTGGACATGGTGGCGGGGCTTCTGCCCGACGTGCTGCGCCAGTGCGGCGAGATCAGCTACAAGCTGCTCGCCGCACTCGACGGCCAGACGCTCGAGGAGTACAAGGCCGACTTCACCGTCAAGAAGTGGGTGAACGACATCAAGGATGCCATCGACGGCATCGACGGCATCAAGGACATCCTGGCTCCTTTTTTTGGATAGCCGCCGAGGACCCATCTCACATATGGCTCTGTCTGGGCGAGTACGTCGGGCCACGGCGTGCTCGCCCTTTCTGTAGGTACATGGTCGCGCGGTGGCGCGAGCGGGACGAGCGGGAGGCGTTCCGCGTGTACCTGAGCGAGTCGGTGCGCCTCATGGCGCAGGGGAAGTGGCTCAAGGAACCCTTCCTGAGCATCGTCAACGGCGGTGCGGGCGATGGGTCCGAGGCGGAGGACACGCGCGGCGGCGACGAGATCGCCGCAGACATCATCGAGCGGATGGGATTGAAGGTGGTCTAGGTGAACCTTCTCGACCTGATGATTAAGGTCGGCCTCAAGGACGAGGCCAGCGGCAAGGTCGAGGGCGTGGCCTCGAAGGTCGTGGGCACGCTCGGCAAGGCCGGCGCGACCGCCGCCAAGGCGATAGGCGCTGGCGTCGCCGCCGTGGGGGCGGGCGTCACCGCCATCACGGGCATGAGCATGAACGCATACGCCGCATACGAGCAGAACGTCGGCGGCATCCAGAAGATTTTCGGCAACATGGGCAAGTCGCTCGACGAGTACGCCGCGCTTACGGGACAGACCGTCGAGCAGTGCTCCGGTAAGTGGGAGCAGCTCGAGCAGGCCCAGACGACGGTGCTGGCAAACGCCGACCGCGCCTACATAACGGCCGGCCTGAGCGCCAACCGGTACATGGAGCAGGTCACAGGCTTCTCGGCCTCGCTCGTCAAATCGCTCGGGGGCGACACGGTCAAGGCGGCCGAGTACGCCAACACGGCAATGGTCGACATGAGCGACAACGCGAACACCTTCGGCACGGCGATGGAGGACCTCCAGAACGCGTACCAAGGATTCGCCAAGCAGAACTACACCATGCTCGACAACTTGAAGCTCGGCTACGGCGGCACCAAGGAGGAGATGCAGCGCCTCGTCAAGGACGCGCACGCCGTCAACTCCGCCGTGGACGAGTCGAGTCTCTCATTCGACAACATCGTGCTCGCCATCCACACGATGCAGGAGCAGATGCAGATCGCCGGCACGACCTCGCGCGAGGCCGCGACGACCATCGAGGGCTCCTGCAACATGGCGAAGGCCGCCTGGGAGAACTGGGTGACGGAGCTGGGCAAGGACGACGCCGACATGGGCAAGCTCACCGAGGAGCTGCTACAGTCGGTCGAGACGGCGGCCTCGAACGTCGTCCCGCGCGTTGCGACCATCGTCGGCACGGCGCTGTCGCAGCTGCCGAGCCTTGTCACGTCGGTCGGGCCCGTGCTCGGCCAGGCGTTCGTCAGCATCTTCACGCAGGCACTCGACAGCGCGGCTGAGGCCGTGCCCGGACCCATGGGCGACATCCTCTCCGCCGTGTCGGACGGCGTGGACGAGATCGGCGAGCGCTTCAAGGGCCTTGGCGAGATCTGGTCGGCTGGTGACAACCCGCTCGAGTCTCTGCACCTCGCCATGGTCTACGGCCTGACGCTGCTCGACGGCGACCTGTCCACGCTGCAGGAGAACATCACCTCTTCGCTGCCCGGCATCGCCGAGGGCTTCGCCGACGTCGGCGGCGAGGTCGTTCCCAGGCTCGCCGAGGGAATCGAGATGGGGCTGTCGTTCCTCTCCGAGACGGCGGCGTCGCTCATGACGTCGCTCGGCGGGTACCTGTCCGAGAACCTGCCCTCCATCACGGAGAGCGGCCTGCAGATCCTCACCGGCCTCTCAGAGTCCATAGCCGAGAACGCGGGCGTTCTTGCCGAGGGCGCGGCGAACCTCATCGTCGGCTTGGCGCAGGGCATAGCGGACAGCCTGCCGACGCTCATCGAGCAGGCCCCGGTCATCGTGCAGAACCTCGCCAGCGCGATCAACGACAACGCGCCGATACTGCTCGGTGCCGGCATCCAGGCAATCGTGACGCTGGCACTTGGCATCGTGCAGGCGATACCGACGCTCATCGCCAACATCCCGGCCATCTTCTCGGCTTTCGTCTCGGCTTGGTCGGCGCTCGACTGGCTTAGCCTCGGCCGCAACGCCATCACGTTCCTGGGCAACGGAATCGCGAACATGGCCGGCTTTGTGCGCTCGTGCGGCACCAACATCGTGTCCGCCATCCGCGGTGCCATCGCCAACCTGCCGTCCACCCTGGCGAGCATCGGACGCAACGGAATCAGCAGCCTGGGCTCCGCCATCCGCGGCGCGGTCGGCTTCGTGACCTCGGCGGCCTCGAGCATCGGCAGCTCCATCATGGGCGCCCTGTCCTCCATCCCGGGCCGCGTGGCCTCCATCGGCTCGCAGATCGTGCAGGGCATCGCAAACGGAATCAGCGGCGCGGCTGGCGTGGTCGTGAGCAAGATTACCGGCGTGGTCGGCGGCGCCATCGACGCGGCCAAGAACCTGCTGGGTATCCACTCCCCCTCGCGCGTGTTCCGCAAGATTTTCGGCTACGTCATGGAGGGCGCGGCCCTCGGCATCGACGACACGGCGGACGAGCCGGTTAAGTCCATGAGGTCGGCGGTGCGCAACGTCGAGAAGGCCGCCGTGTTCGGTGTGAGCGTTACCGGCGGCGGAGCATACGGGGCGACCGCCAACGGAGCCGCGGGCTTCGCGGGCGGCGGCAACGTTTACAACCTCTACCTCGACGGCGACCTGCTGGGCGTCGACGGGCGCGTGGCCTCCGCCTTCAGGAGCTTCGTCGCTGCGGTGGAGCAGAGCATGGCGATGGGGGTCGCGTAGTATGGCGCAGGGA
>JAXJMO010000085.1:0-3914 GCA_036313175.1 Collinsella sp.
GCCTCGACGATGCGCGTCTTGTGCTCGGGCTGGACGCGGGCGTACACGCCGTAGTCCTCGATGTGCGCGTCGAGCTCCTCGTCGCTCATGCGGTCGAGGTCGGCACCGGTAATGGCCTGGCTGCGATCGGCGACGATGCCAAGCTGCTTGGCGATGGCCACGGCGGTGTCGATGTGATCGCCCGTGATCATGACGGTGCGGATGCCAGCGTCGTGCGCCTCGCGGATAGCGTCGGCGACCTCGGGTCGGACCGGGTCAATCATGCCGGACAGGCCGCAGAAGACCAGGTCGTGCTCGAGCGCAGTGGGGCTGCAGTCGGCCGGGACCTCGGTGTAGGTGCGGCTTGCCAGCGCCAGTACGCGCAGGGCCTCGTCGGCCATAGCCTTGTTGGCGGCCACGAGCTCGGCGCGACGCTCTTCGGTCAGGGGGACAACCTTATCGCCCTCGTAGATATGGGTGCACAGGCCGATCACCACGTCGGGCGCGCCCTTGGTGTACTGCTCATACTCGCCGTCCAGGGTCTCGACAACCACGGACATCATCTTGCGGCCCGAGTCGAACGGGGCCTCGCCCACGCGCGGGTGCTCGGCAGTCAGGCCAGTGAGGCCCGCCTTGCCGGCGTCGTTGACGAGCGCGCACTCAGTCGGCTCGCCCACGGCCTCGCCCAAGTCCTCGTCCCACTGGGCATCGGAGCACAGCGCCATACCGGCCAGGAACTTCTCCTTAGGCGCGGCGAGTTCGTGCTTGACGACGGTCATCTTGTTCTGGGTGAGGGTACCGGTCTTGTCGGAGCAGATGGTCTGCGTGCAGCCAAGGGTCTCGACGGCAGAGAGCTTGCGGATGATTGCCTGTCGCTTGGCCATCTTGGTCACGCCAAGCGACAGCACGATGGTCACGACGGCAACCAGGCCCTCGGGGATGGCGGCGACGGCAAGCGAGACAGCGACCATAAAGGTGTCGAGCAGGGCGGTCGGGTCGGTAAGAACGTTGCCCACGCCGTGGCGGATGATATCGACACCAAAGATAACGACGCAGATGACGATAACCATGATGGTGAGGATGCGGCTGAGCTCGGCAAGCTTCACCTGCAGCGGCGTGAGCTCTTCCTTGGCCTCAGCCAGGGCACCGGCGATCTTGCCCATCTCGGTATCCATGCCGGTACCGACTACGACGGCGCGGCCACGGCCGTACACCACGGTGGAGCCCATGTAGCACATGTTCTTGCGGTCGCCGAGCGGCACGTCATCGGTGCCGGTGGCGAGCTCGATCACGTTGGCATGCTTCTCGACAGGCACGGACTCGCCGGTGAGTGCAGCCTCTTCGATCTTCATCGTGGCGCTCTCGAGCACGCGGCAGTCGGCCGGGACGGAGTCGCCCGCCTCGAGCATGATCACGTCACCAGGCACGAGCTCGGCGCTCGGCAGGTGCACGAGCTTGCCGTCGCGCAGCACCTTGGACTGCGCCGCGCTCATCTCCTGCAGGGCCTCGAGAGCCTCCTCGCTTTTAGCCTCCTGGACCACGCCCAGCACCGAGTTGACGATAACGACGAACATGATGATGGCGACGTCGGCAAAGTCCGCCTCGCCCTTGACCATGCCCGTGAGTGCACTGATGACGGCGGCAACGATCAGCATGATGACCATGGGATCGGCCATCTGCTCAAAGAAGCGCTTCCACAACGGCGTCTTCTCGGCTTCCTCGAGCTTGTTAGGGCCTGTCTTGGCGAGGCGCGACGACGCCTCGTCGTTGCTCAGGCCGAGGTTCTCATCGACACCTTGGTCGCTGAGCACCTCCGCCGCGGCGGACAGGTATTCCTTTTGCATATAGAGTCCCCTCCTGGGATTCGGGCCACTCAGCAGATTGATGCCCGATCATAATTCCCAGGAGAAGGGCAAGGGCTCATCAAGGCTGCCGTGCTGAGCGGCAGTTGATAGTGGAGCTATGGTACCCCAAAGCAGCGCGTCTAGCCAAAACAATCCATTTGGAAATAGGGTCCATTCGCAACGATGCAGACCGTATGATGTTCAACATTGATAAAACGTTTTTTCTTCGGTGCATCATCAAACTGAAATATCGCCCAGATAGCAGCGGTTAGAACGGTTGGTAAAGTTTTTGCATATACCGTTTTTTCGCAAA
Organism: Collinsella sp.; assembly: GCA_036313175.1. Lineage (GTDB taxonomy): Bacteria > Actinomycetota > Coriobacteriia > Coriobacteriales > Coriobacteriaceae > Collinsella. Next base: position 2,137 of record JAXJMO010000085.1, read on the forward strand.
AAATGAACTTCTAATTCGGCATACGGTCGATTTTTTGGGGTATTCGGTCGGCATTTCGTTATAATCATCTCAGTTTTATTTCTTATGGTTTATCTATCAGCGCAAGACGATGTCAGATGGAGGTCTGAATGTACAAGCGCACCAAGATTGTATGCACCATGGGTCCCGCCTGCGATAGCGACGAGACCATCCGCGAGATGATCAAGGCGGGCATGAACGTCGCCCGTTTTAACTTCTCGCACGGATCCTACGACGAGCACCACGGTCGCATCGAGCGCGTCCGTCGTATTTCCAAGGAGCTCGGTCTGCCCGTCGGCATCCTGCTCGACACCAAGGGCCCCGAGGTCCGCACCGGCCTTCTGGTCGACGGCAAGAAGGTTGCCGTCAAGACCGGCGATAAGATCGTCGTCACCGCCCAGCCCACGTCCGAGGATTTCCACGGCACCTCTGAGCACATCTCCCTCGACTACCTGGCTCTGCCCTCCGAGGTCGAGAAGGGCTCCCTCATCCTGATCGATGACGGCCTGGTCGCCCTCGAGGTCGAGTCCGTCGACGGCCAGGACATGACCTGCGTCGTCAAGAACGACGGCCTGATCGGCGAGCGCAAGGGCGTCAACATGCCCAACGTCAATATCTCGCTGCCCGCCATCACCGAGCGCGATCGTCAGGACATCCTCTTTGGCCTGACCGAGAACATCGACTACATTGCCGCTTCCTTCATCCGTGACGGCGAGTCCGTCCGCGGCATCCGCGAGCTTTGCCGCGAGAACGGTGGCGAGCACGTGACGATCTTCCCGAAGATCGAGTGCGCCCTGGGCGTCGAGAACTTCGACGAGATCCTCGAGGCTTCCGACGGCATCATGGTCGCCCGTGGCGACCTGGGCATCGAGATCAAGCCCGAGCTCGTTCCGCACATCCAGAAGGAGATCATCGCCAAGTGCAACGCGGCCTACAAGCCCGTCATCACCGCTACGCAGATGCTCGACTCCATGCAGCAGAACCCGCGCCCGACGCGCGCTGAGGTTGCCGATGTCGCTAACGCCATTTACGACGGCACCGACGCCGTCATGCTGTCCGGCGAGTCCGCTGCCGGTAAGTACCCGGTCGAGGCCGTTAAGATGCAGGCCAGCATCGCTCTCGAGACCGAGAAGTACCTCCCGGCTCACGCTCCGCTCGAGGTTCCGGCTGACGCTCACGGCACGCGCGTCGTCAACAACGTTGTGGGTATGTCCGCTGTGAACATGGCCACCACCGTTGGTGCCAAGTGCATCACCGTGCCGACGACCACCGGTCGTACCGCTCGCCTGATCTCGCACTTCCGTCCCAACATGCCGATCTGCGCGTTCTCCCGCCACGAGTGGGCCGTCCAGCAGATGATCATGTACTGGGGCGTTATCCCGCACCAGGCCGAGATTACCCAGGGCACCGTCAACGGCACGATCGTCAAGGCGATCGAGACCGCTAAGGAGCTCGGCTACGTCGAGGCTGGCGATCTGACCGTCGCTACCGCCGGCGATCCCCGCATGAGCGTCCAGCTCGAAGACAAGGTCTCCTCGACCAACGTCGCTTACGTCGCTCAGGTGCGCTAAATCGCACTTGCAAGCAGATTTGCATTGCAAAGGGCCCGGAAGGCAAAGCCTTCCGGGCCCTTTTTCTGTGCCAATACTGACACACGGGGTAGCGCGCAGAGATGTGGTGTAAGAGGCGGGGCATGCCCCGCCTCTTCCCTTTCTTGAAAGGGAGGGGACACCGCCTAGAATTCGTCGTTGGAGTAATGA
>JAXJMO010000086.1:0-9704 GCA_036313175.1 Collinsella sp.
GGACGGCCGAAGAGGCGTCAGCAGGTCAGTGGGTCATCGTCCCGGCATTCAGCATCAGGGTAGCGCTGCGACGCGGAAATCGCGCGCCGTTGCCGCGCCCCGCAGTGCCCGCTTCCCCCGAGAACAATTATCAGTGCAGGTCAAGGCTATTGAGTAACACTCTTGAAAGGTTTTGAGCTTAAGGGCTTTCTAAGGTTTGTGGCGTAGACGTGGCGCGGACGTGCGGAGCGTGTGAATGCTCGCTGTTAGCGCTGCGGCTCTGCGGCGCGCACCTGCTCGATGACCTTTTCCATTGTGGCGTCGATGCGGTCTTTTTTGAGCTCGCATTCCCAGATGGTTATGGGTGTCCAGCCCATTTGAGTGAGTGCTGCCACGGCAGCGCGGTCGCGCTCGACGTTGCGACGGAACTTTGCCTCCCAAAACTCAACATTGCGCTTGGGCTGGCTCGGATTGCACTTAGGGCAGCGGTGCCAAAAGCAGCCGTTGACGAAGATGGCGATCTTGCGCCCGGGGAAGGCGATGTCGGGTTTGCCGGGTACCTTCCATTCCAAACGATAGCCCGTAAGGCCCGCGGCCCGCAGGCGCTGACGTACGAGCAGCTCGGGCTTGGTGTTGGCGCGCTTGTTGCCCTTCATGGACTTTTTGATGGCGGCGCGACGGCGCACCAGTTCACGCTCGTCGGCGGAAAGGTCCGAGGTATCGATGCCGTCGAGCAGACCGGGCTTGGGACGCTTTTTGCTGCGGCGCTTAGGTGCGCGCTTGGGTTTGGTGGTGGGTTTGTCGGCTGTTTTGGGCACGGCGTCATCGGCGGAGCTTGTCTCGAGCCGGTCTTCCTTCAGCTCAATCAGGGCATCAATGAGTCCCTTGTCAGCGGGCATCCATTCCACCGTGGCAAGTGAGGTGCGTGGAATCCAGCGGATATCGAGCTGGCGGTCGCGCTTCTGGGGCTCATCGGATTCATCGGCCAGCGAGCAGTAGTAGCACTCCATGGAGAGATGGAAATCGGGGTAATCGTACTCAACGGTATAGAAATCGCGCAGGTTGGTAACTTTTACCTGCAGCTCTTCCATGAGCTCGCGGCGCACGGCGTCTTCGGGTGTCTCGCCGCGCATGAGCTTGCCGCCCGGGAATTCCCAAAGTCCTTGCATGTCGCCGTAGCCGCGCTGCACGGCAAGCAGCTCGTCAGATCCTTCCTTGCGAATGATCCCAGCGGCAACATGAACAGTCTTCAACAGGAGTCCTCTCTCAACATCAACACGTGGCAGGCTAGCTACCCCTACCTTACACAACGGTAAGGCAAGCGTAAGCCATATCGATGGTAGCCGACTCGTCTTCTTGCGACTATAGATGCCGTAGACTAATTGCAAGAAAGGACTCGGTATGCAAACCACGCACATGGCGACCCCGGTACTGGAGGTCGTGCATCTCGAAAAGGTATATGGAGCGCTGGGCAACGTGACCCGCGCGCTCAACGACGTCAGCTTTACCGTCAACCGCGGCGAATTTGTTGGCATCATGGGCGCTTCGGGCTCGGGCAAGTCGACCCTGCTCAACTGCGTGTCGACCATCGATAGCGCCACAAGTGGCACGATCCGCATCAACGGGCAGGACGTGACGCGCATGAAGCAGGCTAAGCTTTCGCAGTTCCGCCGCGAGGAGCTCGGCTTTATCTTCCAGGACTCCAACCTGCTCGATACGCTCACGGCACGCGAGAACATCGCCCTGCCGCTCACCATCGCCCGCACAAACTCGGCAGAGATTTCGACCCGCGTGCAGGATGTGGCAGCGCGCCTGTCCATCAGTCAGGTGCTCGACAAGTATCCCTACCAGATGTCCGGCGGTCAGCAGCAGCGCGTTGCCGCGGCTCGCGCGCTCGTCACCGACCCCACCATGATCATGGCTGACGAGCCCACCGGCGCCCTCGATTCCAAGAGCGCCCGCCTGCTGCTCGAGAGCCTGGAGGCCCTTAACCGCCGCCTGCGCGCCACGGTGCTCATGGTCACGCACGACAGCTTTGCCGCCAGCTACACGAGCCGTGTGCTGTTCATTCGCGACGGCAAGATCTTCACCGAGCTGCGCCGCGGCGACACCGACCGCCGAGAGTTTTTCGACCGCATTATGGAGGTCGTTGCCATGATGGGCGGTGAGGGCTCCGATGCTCTGTAAACTCGCTTGGGGCAACGTCCGCCGTGCCGGCCGCGACTACCTCGTCTACCTTTTGACGCTCACCCTGGGCGTCACGGTCTTCTATGCTTTTAACACCATCTCGATGCAGGTCGACATCGCCGGAATCGATGAAGAGGGCTTGGCGCAGGTTATGGGCAGCATGCTCGGCGACCTGACGTACTTTTTGGCCGGTGTCATGGCCTTTTTGATGGTGTATGCCAATAACTTCATCATGAAACGCCGCAAGAAGGAGTTTGGCCTGTACCAGGTGCTCGGCATGGGGCGCGGGCGCGTCGCCACGATCATGGCGCTCGAGACCGTGATCGTCTCGGTCGTGGCCTTTGTCGCCGGCATTGTGCTGGGTATGGGACTCTCCCAGTTCATGACGTTCTTTACGGCATCGCTCTTTAAGACACAGATTGCCAATTTCCACTTCTTTTTCTCGGTGCATGCGTTCAATCTGACCCTTGCCTGCATGCTCGTAATGTTTGTGCTCACGCTACTGCTGAACCTTCGCGCCGTGCGTCGTACCAAACTCATCGAGCTTATGGGTGCCGAGCGTCGCAACGAGAGCATCAAGACACGCAACCCCTGGATTGCGATTGCCATCTTTGTCGTGGGCGTGGCGCTTGTGGGCGTGGCCTATTACCGTCTGCTACGTGATGGGTTCCCGCTAACCGCGACGGACAGCAAGCTGCAAGAGGCCATGAACCAGTTTGGCATTACGACCGCTATGGTTACCGTGGGCACCTTTGCCCTGTTCTGGGGACTCTCGGGCATGCTCATCAAGCTGCTGCAGAGCCTGCGCGGCGTGTATTGGCGCGGCCTCAACATGTTTACCGTGCGCCAGCTTGCGGCCAAGGTCAACACGGTGTGCTTTTCGATGGGCGTCATCGCGATGCTCCTGTTTTTGGCCATCACTTCGGTGACGTGCGGTATGTCGATTGCCAACGTGATGAACGAAAACCTTGAGCGCTATAACCCTGTTGACGTGTCTCAGACGTATGCCTATTACACGCCCGATACGCTCGACTACTACAAAGAGTATGTCAATCCGTCTGAAGCCGATCGCATGGTGCTGGCCGATAGTACGGTCGATTTGTACTCCGCATGGCACGGCGATCGTATCGATTCCGATAACGTTGCAGACGGTATTAAGGGCAAGTCGGCGGGCAACAACGACGAGACCGGCAAGAAGGTCAATATCGCCGATGTTGCCGGTGAGCATGTGCAGATCGATTCGTATCTGAGTTACCCAGTTGGCGGCTCGAATCCTTCGGTGACCCCAAGTGAGATGTGCAAGATCATGGGCGAAAAGCTTCCCAAGGCGTTCGGGGGTAGCAATGCCGATGCGATGGGTCTGTTTGTGACGCCGGCGAGTCAGTACAACAAACTGCGTCAGATGATGGGCGAGGAGCCGGTGCACATCGGTCACGACCAGTATCTGCTCACGTGTGATATGGGCGGCGAGCTGGTCGACCTGTACACCAAGTATATGGCTGGCGGCCATGCCCTTACCTTGGGCGGGCATACGCTCAAGCCCGCAACCGATAAGTCGGACGAGGACACTGCGGCCATCGCCAACTCAGCGATGGGTAGTAATCCGGGCACCGTCGTCGTTGCCGACGAGCTGTTGTCCCAACTTAATCTGCAGCCGTATTCCAGTAGCCTGCTCGTTAACTACAAACAGGGGATGGATACGACCGAGGCAGACGAGAGCATTAAATACACTGTGCTCGACAATCTGCTCGTTGACGGCAAGGAGCCGGGGTCGTGGGGAACCTTCATCACACGCTCCGAGATGTACGCGCAAGCAGCGCAAATGAACGGTCTTATTAGCTACCTAGCCATCTACATCGGCTTTGTATTGGTCGTTGCATGCGCGGCGATTCTGTCGATTCAGCAACTCTCCAACGTGGCCGACGGCAGCCGCAGCTATCGTGTGCTGGCACAGATTGGCTGCGACGACCGCCAGATTCGCCATTCGGTGATGGCACAGCAGGCGGTATTCTTCCTGTTCCCGCTGGCAGTGGGCCTGGCGCACTCCTTTGTGGCACTTAAGGTGATCATCGAGCTGGTGAGCATTTTCGGAAATATGAGCATCGGCGGCACCGTGGGCCTCACCTGTGCAATCTTCCTGGCAGCATACGGTGGCTACTTCCTGGTGACCTACCTCATGAGCACCGGCATGGTGCGAGCCGCCATAGCCACCCGCTACAGTGAGTAACTCACCCAGTTTGGAATTATCGTAGGTTGAGCATAAGTCAGCGAAAACGCCCCTAAGCGAGCAAGGTGACGTGAAAGAGGAGGGAAGCGTACTTTGGGTACGCGACCGACGATTGAACGTCAGATTGCCGCCTAGGGGCGTTTGCAGCGTCGAGCCGTTACGCGGTTTGGCAAAACCGCGTAACTTCATCGTAGAAGCGCGTTTGCGGGCGGCGGATGCTCGTCTCCTGTCGCCCGCTCACCGAGGCCCGGCAATTGCCTTAATATCTTAAGGGCCTCGATTTGTCCAAGACTGAGCGAAGGAGCTCATCATGAGCGACGGAAAGAAAAAGCTTTCCTTCTTGACGGTCATCTCGACCATCATCTGCGTCGTCTTCGTTTGCGAGGCCGCCGCACCTGCTGCTGCCATTGGTAACCAGCAGTTCTTCTGGTGGATCTTCCTGATTCTGACCTTCCTGCTCCCTTATGGCATGGTCGTTGCCGAGCTCGGCACTACCTATGACGGTGAGGGTGGCATTTACGACTGGGTACGCGATGGCCTGGGCGACAAGTGGGGCGCCCGCATTTCGTACTACTACTGGGTTAACTACCCGCTGTGGATTGCCTCGCTGGCTACTATGTTCCCGGACATTTTGGGCATGGTCTTTGGCGTCGAGTTCAATCTGATTGCCAAGATTGGTATCGACCTTGCCTTTGTGTGGATTGTCTATCTTATGGGTCGCTCGAAGGCTGCCGACTCCGAGTGGGTCCTGAACGGCGGCGCCATCATCAAGGTCGCCGTTGCCGTTATCGTCGGCGCTTTGGGCATTTGGTACGCCATGGAGAACGGTTTCGCGAACGATATGTCCGCTGTCACCTTCTTGCCCGAGCTCACCAACACCAACGCTCTCGGCTACCTGTCGATCATCATCTTTAACTTCATGGGCTTCGAGGTCATCTGCACCATGACCGACGATATGGCCGATCCCGCTCGCGATATCCCCAAGGCTATCATCGTCGGCGGCCTGTCCATCGCCGTGATCTACCTCTTCGCTGGCTTTGGCATCGGCGCTGCTGTGCCGGCCGATTCCATCGATCCCGACTACGGCATGATTTATGCTGTCCAGACTATTGTGGGCGATTCCATGATCTTTAAGGTCATCTGCATCGCCTTCCTGATTACGCTGTTCGCCAACATGGCTGCCTGGTCCTTCGGCGTCAACTCCGTTGCTCGCTATGCTGCCGAACATGGCAACATGCCCAAGGTCTTCGCCTCGATGATCTCGGATGACGACATGCCCAACGGCGCCAACCTGGTCAACGCCATCGTTGCCTCCCTGGTGCTGTGCCTGCAGCTGGTTCCCATCGACGCCATCTCCAACGGTGTCTTCTGGATGCTCTTCGGTACCTCCGTTGTCTTCCTGCTGCTGACCTACATCCCGATGTTCCCGGCATTCCTCAACCTTCGTAAGAACGACCCCAACCGTGAGCGTATCTTTACGTTCCCGTTTAAGGGCGCCATGATGAAGGTCATGCTGGCTATTCCCTGCATCGAGCTGATTCTGGCTATCGTTGCAACGTTGATTCCGTTCTCTGTCGATGAGATTGGCGATAAGGTCCCGATGATCGTCATCTTCATCGTGCTCTTGCTTATTGGCGAGGTTGTCCGCGTCGTCAGTGCTAAGGGCCGCGAGACCGAGTACAAGGGTCTCACTCCCGAGCTGGCTGCTCAGCGCCTCGCTGAGGAGTCCGAGGAGGACTAGAGCACCCAGATTCGGGGCTCCAACCTTCCTCGCGTACCAACGTACGCTTCGTCGGGCTTGTCGCTCCCGACTCGGGACACTCTAGCCTCTTCGGAGGCGTGCCCAAGCAACAGGTTTGCTAACCTTTCTCTGAGGTGGGTGTGAGCTATTGCTCCGGTAACCACCGCCCGCCCCAATCTCTCTTCCGTATCCTTCGTGCGTTTTGTCTCCGCGCACCGGGTTACGTCGTCGCTTGCCGGTGCGACATCCGTGAAAACCGGTGCCAGGCGCCCCGACCTTTGCCGGGGAACGGGCGCCTACCATCTCTTGGTTTTAGGCTGCGGGTAACCCGCCCGCAGCAAGCGATCGTTCGATTTGGAGGAAATCTTATGCGTACGATCACCGAGTCCGAGTCCACCCCTAAGGCCGATGGCTTCTTTATGCCTGCTGAGTTCGCCCCACAGGATCGCGTGTGGATGGGCTGGCCCCATCGCACCGATACCTGGGCCCATGGTGCCAAGCCGGCTCAGAAGCAGTATGCCGCCATCGCTCGCGCCATCGCCGAGTTCACCCCGGTCACCATGTGCGCCAACCAGGCCGACTACGCCAACTGCAAGGCCGCCTTTGAGGAAGACGAGAACGTCACCGTTATCGAGATGACCACCGACGACGCTTGGTTCCGCGACACCGCTGCCACTTTTGTTATCAACGGCAAGGGCGATAAGCGCGCCAACCACTGGCACTTCAACGCCTACGGCGGCCTCGTCGACGGCCTCTATTTCCCGTGGGACAAGGACGAGCAGATCGCCCTTAAGATAGCTGAGCTTTCCGGCTGCCGTCGTTATCGTCCCGATGACATGATCCTCGAGGGCGGTTCCATTACCGTCGACGGCGAAGGCACTGTGGTCGTGACCGACCAGTGCCTGCTTTCCCCAGGCCGCACCTGCTCTGCGGTTCTGGAGGAGGAAGAGGATCCCGAGTCCATCTGGCCCAAGTTCAAGAGGAAGTTTGAGCCCTGGAGCGAGGAACTTCGCGCCTATATGGACGAGCACCTCAAGGAGTACCTGGGTGTCGAGAAGGTCATCTGGGCCAAGGAGGGCATCGACCCCGAGGAGACCAACGGCCACATCGATGATGTCGCTACGTTCATCGCTCCGGGCGTCATGGCCTGCATCTGGACCGACGATCCCGAGTATCCGTTCTACGAGCAATGCCACGCCGTCTACGAGACCCTCTCCAACGCCGTTGACGCCAAGGGCCGCAAGATGAAGGTCTACAAGCTCTGCATGCCTGTGAACCCGCTGTTCATGGACCAGGCTTCCTGCGACACCATCGACGCCGACGAGAACGCCGAGCCGCGCGTTGCCGACGAGCCGCTGATTGCCTCCTACATGAACTACCTGGTCACCAACCACGGCGTTATCGTCCCGCAGTACGGCGACGAGAACGATCAACTTGCCGTTGACACGCTCCAGAAGATCTACGACGAGGTCTGGGGCGAGGGCGTCTACAAGTGCGTCGGCGTTCAGTCCGAGCAGGTCGTCTTCGGTGGCGGAAATATCCACTGCATTACGCAGCAGGAACCCTCGGCGTAACTGTCTGTCTTCCCGAGGTGCGGCACCTTCCCGTTCATTTGTCGCTTGCGTACCCAAAGTACGCGGCGCTCCTATTTCACGGGAATCTGCCGCACCTCAGAAACCCAGCCGGTCAAGCGGACCGACGTAGCTTGTTACCGCATTAGTCATTGGTGCCAACCCTGGCAACGATGCAGGTCGAAAAACGTCAGCGAAAACCCGCCAGAGCGAGCAAGGTGCCTTGAAGCGAGGCGGCATTGACCTTCTGGTCATGCCGTCGAAGCTGAAAGGCAGATTGCCGTTCTGGCGGGTTTGCAGCGTCGAGCCGTTACGCGGTTTGGTAAAACCGCGTAACTAAATACGTTCCGCGATCTCGTGGATGAGGTAGTCGGTCTTTTCCCAGCCCAGGCACGGATCGGTGATCGACTTGCCAAAGACGCCGCCGTCGACCGGCTGGTTGCCGTCCTCCAGGTAAGACTCGATCATAAAGCCCTTGACCAGCTTGGAGATGGACTCGTTGCGGCGGCAGCTGTCGAGCACTTCCTTGCAAATGCGATACTGCTCCAGCGGACGCTTGCCCGAGTTGTCATGGTTGCAGTCGATGATCGCTGCCGGATTGGCATAGCCGGCATGCTCGGTATAGCGCTCGGCCAGGCGCTCCAGGTGCTCGTAGTGGTAGTTGGGGTAGGTGCGCCCATCGAGACCGATGTAGCCACGCATAACGGCGTGCGCGAGCGGATTGCCGTCGCACTCGACCTCCCAGTTGCGGAAGATGAAGCTCTGGTGCGCCTGCGCGGCGTAAATGGAGTTGAGCATAACGGTGGTAGAGCCGGCAGTGGGATTCTTCATGCCAACGGGTACCGAAATGCCGCTCGACACCAGGCGATGCTCCTGGTTTTCGACCGAGCGTGCGCCCACGGCAACATAGCTCAGCAGGTCGACGAGGTATTGGTAGTTGGACGGATAGAGCATCTCGTCGGCGGTGAAGAAGCCCGTTTCCTCAATAACGCGCAGGTGCATATGGCGGATGGCCTTGACGCCCTCGAGCAGATCGTCGGGAGCCTCGGGGTTGGGGTTGTGCAGCAGGCCCTTGTAGCCGGTGCCCTTGGTGCGCGGCTTGTTGGTGTAGACGCGCGGAATGATGATGAGCTTGTCCTTGACCTCCTCGGCGGTCTTGGCCAGTCGGTTCATGTACTCAAGCACCGAATCCTCGCGGTCGGCAGAGCACGGGCCGATGATGAGCACCTTGCGTGCGTCCTCGCCGGTAAAGACTTTGGCGACCTCGGCGTCAAATGCCTGCTTTTTGGCGGTAAGCTCGGCAGAAAGTGGCATTTCCTCGCGGATCTCCATGGGGATCGGCAGCCTGCGTTTGAATTCCATGGCCATAGGGGTCTCCTCAATCTATAGAAAGAGCAATAAGCGTATTGTCGAATGCTCGGCATTATCCGCTGTCGCACGCTAAAGTGCAACCCCTTGTCACCCCGAAACCTACCAAAAAGGGACAGGTTTATTTTGGTCGGTTTTATCTGGGAAAATGTCGGCACTCGCCGGAAGGGGGTCGGCGTACGGCACGCTGGAGCAAGTTGGATCTTCTGCGGCATACCCCGTGGGCAAAAAATGGCAAATATGAGTACTGTTGCTGGCGTAGTCTCATATCGAGCTTACAAGATAATAGGCATAACAGCAAATATGTTCATTAACGTTGGCACACAGAAGCATGTTAACGGGCGTTTTGATTAATTTGAAGGCGTATAGAAGCCGCAAAGAGGTCATTTGAGGCGGTTTTGGCTGCTACTAAAAATGTAACAGTACTCATATTTGACCTTTTTTGGCCACAGGGTCCGGAAGGGGCTGTCAATCGGGCCCCAAGAGAGCTAATTCGAGTGCCGTGGACGAAAAAACGGGGGCGCAGGTTGGTAGCGCGCAGAGATGTGGTGTAAGAGGCGGGGCATGCCCCGCCTCTTCTCTTTCTTGAAAGGGAGGGGACACCGCCTAGAATTCGTCGTTGGAGTAATGA
>JAXJMO010000087.1:0-13394 GCA_036313175.1 Collinsella sp.
CGCTCGTGCCTCGTGAGCCTCCCGTAGGCCCTCGGGGCCGCTTTCGCGGAACCCTTCTTCCTCTTTCCGGACATGCCGTCCTCCGATCTCCCGGGGCCGGCCGGTCCGGCCCTCAGGGTATCGGGTTCCCACATTCATCCGTACATGTACGGATGAATGTGGGAGGTGTTCGGATGAAGTCGATAATCAAGGTGTAAAAGTGAGGGCGCCGGTGGGACAAACGCTTCCACCTTTCACCTGCTACAATGGGTCAAACTATTGCGATTACGGAGGTGTCTGCCATGTCGGACGATCTTCATCAAACCGCGTCGGGCAAGCGCCGCGACGTTATTAGCTGGGATGAGTTCTTTATGAGCGTGGCCATCGCCGCGCAGCGCCGCAGTAAGGACCCCAACACGCAGGTGGGCGCGTGCATCGCCAGCACCAACCACCGCATCCTTTCGGTGGGCTACAACGGTACGCCCTCGGCGCTCAACGACGACTTTTTCCCGTGGGGCACGAGCGATGACCCGCTGCAGGACAAGCATAACTACGTAGTCCATGCCGAGGCCAACGCCGTGCTCAACTATCGCGGCTCGCTCAAAGACCTTGAGGGTTCCACGGTCTACGTCACGCTGTTCCCGTGCCACGACTGCGCCAAGATCCTGGCACAGGTGGGTGTGGGCGAGGTCGTCTACCTGGACAATAAGTATGCCGACACCGATGACGGCCGTATCAGCCGCCGCATTCTCGACTCCTGCGGCATCAGCTACCGCCAGGTCATCGTCGATGTCCAGATTGGTACCGGGGGACAAGCTCAGCAGTAATATGCGTTGTCGCTATCTGGCGACGAACGCAGCTCAAAGAGCCCCGTCCCAAATTGACTACTCGTGAAAGTCGCGTCTGCGCGCATGGACGGCTCGTGAGCGGGTACATGGCTGTAGTAACATAGCTTCTGTCCGCGGGCGTGCCCGCGTTATTGTGAGAAAGGAGCCCCTGTGGCTGTTAACGAAGAGCTGCTTAAGAAGGTTCTTGAAGAGATTCGCCCCAACCTGCAGGCCGACGGCGGCGATATGGAGTATGTGGGCGTCGACGACGAGGGCGTCGTTAAGCTGGAACTGCAGGGCGCTTGCGCCGGCTGTCCCATGAGCTCGCTAACCCTTTCCATGGGTATCGAGCGCATCCTGAAGGAGCACGTGCCCGGCGTTACCCGCGTCGAGCAGGTCAATGCTTCCGGCGAGGCCGAGGACCTGTACGACGAGTACGCGCCGTTCTAAGATGCGAAAGCTGCGGACGGTACGCTCCGCATAGACGTTACGTCCAAATATGCGGCTGCGAGCGCAAGGCCCACGGCCGCATTTGTATGTAGGGAGCAGGGGGATCGATATGCTCAACGATCTCTACCATATGCTTGACCCCGTTGCGATCTCGGCGGGCCCCATCACGATCTACTGGTACGGTCTGGCCTATGTGGTCGGCGCCCTGCTCACGGCGGTCGTTATGTACCGCACGCAGCGTCGTTGGGGCTTCGACATCACGATCGATGACCTGACGAGCGTCGTGGTCGGTGCGGTCTTTGGCCTTATTATCGGCGCGCGCCTGTTTTACGTCGTCTTTTACGGTGATGGCTACTATTTGGCCCACCCGCTCGAGATCTTTGCCACCAACGAGGGAGGCATGAGCTTCCACGGTGGCCTGGTGGGCGGCATCTTGGGCGGCATCATCGTGTGCCGCATGTACAAGCTCGACGCCTGGACTTTGGCAGACCTCGCGGTCATCGGTGCTCCGCTGGCCCTGTGCCTGGGGCGCTGCGCCAACTTTGTCAACGGCGAGCTGTGGGGCAAGCCGACCGATCTGCCCTGGGGCGTGATCTTTGGCGGCACCGCGGGCGATATACCGCGTCATCCTTCTCAGCTCTATGAGGCATTCCTAGAGGGCGTCGTGCTCTTCTGTATTTTGCAGGTGCTCAGCCGCAAAAAGCCGCTGCTGCCCCAGGGTACGTTTATGGGCGTGTTCGTGATGGGGTACGGCATCGTCCGCTTTCTCGTTGAGTTCGTGCGCGTGCCCGATGCCCAGTTGGGTTATCTGCTGGGCGGCGTCATCACCATGGGTCAGCTACTGAGCCTGCCGCTCGTGATCGCCGGTCTGGCGCTCATCATCTTCGCCCGTCGCCGCAACCAGCCCCAGCGCATCTACCTCGACGCCTAACCACCAAAACCACCACAAAGGGGACAGGCACCTTTGTGGTGGTTTTGCCGAGTTTGATAGGTTTCTAGAAAGGCTTTCGGACTGTGAAGGATTCCGACCTCTCCACAACGGCTGCGCGCGACGCTGCCCGCATCGTCTGGTTTAAGCGCTATCCCGCCAAGCAGACGCTCATCGCATTTTTGCTCGCGCTGTTGGCGACCACGGCGTTTTCCATCGATCCCGCCCCGGTGTCGAGCAACGCAGTCTTGGCAATTGACCCCAAAGCCTCGGGCATGCTGTACGTGTGCTACGAGGTGCTCCTCTCGTTTGCCGGCCATACCGACGCGGTCATGCTGCTTGCGCTTGCCTGCTTGCTCACTCTGCCGTTTCGCTACGTGTTCTTTGGCCGTGGCGACACCTGGCGTCCATCGATCATTCTGCCGTCGCTGTTCTTCGCCATCTGCATGGTGTTCGGCCGCAGCTACGATCTCACCGATTCGGCCGAGATTGTCCTTGGCGACAAAGCCCGCATCATCTGCGCCTGGATTGGCGGCGCGGGCTGGATGCTCTTGGCGGTCGTTGCCTTCTATCTGGCTTTTGAGTGTCTAGATTGGCTGAGCTCTCGGCGCATTCCGTTTTCTGAAGCGCACTTTGGCCGCGTATGGCGTGTGGCTCACGCCGTGCTCTCGGTCCATCCCTTTGCCGGGCCCTTCCTGGTGCTTATGGTCGCCTGGGCGCCCACGCTCATCGCTTCGCTGCCCGGCCTTTTTATGGGAGATACGGGTGCGCAGATTCGCCAGTGGTTCAACTACCCCAACGGCACGAGTGACTACCTGCGTCTGCTCAATCCCAATGTGCTGCTCAACGGACATCACCCCGTGGTGCATACGGCTATCATCGGTTCGTGCGTCCAGCTGGGGCTTTCACTGTTCAACAGCGCCAACGCAGGTCTTGCCATCTACACCTGCGCTCAGTTCGTCATTACGGCCGCTTGCATGGCCTATTCCATCTCGTCGCTGCGCAAGCTGGGCGTGAGCCTGCCGGTCCGCGGCGTAATCCTGCTGTTCTTTGTGTTTATGCCCATGTTCTCCAACTACGCGGCCTTGCTTACCAAAGACGTGCTGTTTGTCGACGCGTTTTTGGTGCTGTTGGTGCAGACCGTGAAGCTCGTGGCCTGCGGCCTGCCCCGTCGCGATGCCAATGTCGAGCGTGCAGGCGAACAGAGGCCTGTGCTCTTTGCGCGCCACGACTGGCTGCTGCTCGCTCTGGGCGCCATGGGTTCCACGTTTCTGCGCAATGGCGGCCTGGTGTTTCCCCTGGCGGCATGCGTGATCGCGGCGGCGTTTTGCGCGTGGGACGCGCATGTGGCTCGTCGTGCGGCCAAACAGGCTGGTGCTGAGCCTTCGGGCGCCATCCCGCGTTTCCGCTGGGTGGGCGTTCTTGCGGTGCTTGCGCTCTGTCTTGCCTCCAATATGTACTTCACCAAGGTCTTTATGCCGGCGCACGACATCACGCCTGGTTCCAAGCGCGAAATCCTCTCGATTCCGTTCCAGCAGACGGCTCGTTTCGTCCAAAAGCACGACGGCCTCAACTCGGGTGTCAACCCCACGGTTAAGGAGGACGGCACCATCGTGGAGGCTCCTTGCGACGGCTTGGTGACCGACGAAGAGCGTGCCGTGATCGACCGTGTGCTCAAGTACGAGAATCTGGGCCGCCGTTACAACCCGGATAAGTCGGACGCTGTCAAAAATTGCTTCAACGAGTACGCCTCGCAGGAGGACATCAAGGCCTATTTTGAGGTGTGGGCCCAGATGTTCAAAAAGGATCCCGAGTGCTATATCTCGGCGCTCATCAATAACTACTACGGCTACTTTTATCCGAGTGCCCGCGATGCGTGGGTCTACAGCACGGCGCGCAGTGCCGAGATTATGGCAAAGCCCGATAACCTCAAGTACTTCGACTTCCATCCGGTCGATAGCAAGGTTGTGCGCTGGTGCGACCACCTGATCAACCTGTATCGCGTGGCGGTGCAGCGCATCCCGTTTATCTCGCTCACCATGAGCTCGGCCACCTATGTGTGGATCATGATCGCCGTGGTGGTCTATCTGCTACGTCGTCATTCGTGGCGCGGGCTGGCCATTTGGGTGCCGCTGCTGGGCGTGCTCGCCGTGTGCCTGATCGGTCCCTGCAACGGCTCGACCTACATGCGCTACCTGTATCCGGTCATCGCCTGCATGCCCTTTGCCATCGGCGCCACCATCACCCGCAGCGACTTCCTCTGGTCCTAACTTGGTGCATTGAGGTCAGGTTTCTTTGCACCAAAGGGGCCATCATCACGACGCCTTCATTTTGGGGTTTATCTCGCAGGCCAGTAGGTATATCATAACGACGTTTGTTTATATTGCCCGAGCATCTGCGCTGGGCTTTAGGTCGAAACCGATAGGAGACACGTATGTCCGGACACTCTAAGTGGGCCACAACCAAGCATCGTAAGGGCGCGCAGGACGCCAAGCGTTCCGCCCTCTTCTCCAAGCTCAGCCGCAACATCACCGTTGCTGCCCGTCTCGGCGGTGACCCGCTGCCCGAGAACAACGCCAGCCTCGCCGCTGCCGTTGCCAAGGCCAAGGCTCAGTCCATGCCTAAGGACAAGATCAAGTCCGCTATCGACAAGGCTTTTGGTTCGGGTGCCGACGCTGCCGTCTACGAGAACATCGTGTACGAGGGCTACGGTCCCGCCGGTGTCGCCGTCTACGTCGACTGCCTGACCGACAACCGCAACCGTACCGCCGCTGATGTCCGTTCCGCCTTCTCCCACGCTGGTGGCAACCTGGGCACCTCCGGCTCCGTTGCCTTCCAGTTTGAGCGTAAGGGCCAGATCGTCGTCGCCAAGGAGATCCTGGACGAGAACGCCAAGAAGGAGACCATGATCGCCAACGGTGCTGCCGGTGACGAGGATGAGTTCATGATGGCCATCGCCGAGGCCGGTGGCGAGGACTACGAGGATGCCGGCGAGGAGTGGATCGTCTGGACTACTGCTAACGAGGTCATGGCTGTCTCCAAGGCGCTCGAGGAGCAGGGCGTCCAGGTCAAGGGCTCCGAGACCACCATGGTCCCGACCACCCCGACCGAGGTCTCCGGCGCCGACGCCAAGAAGGTTCAGCGCCTCATCGACCGTCTTGAGGAGCTCGACGACGTCCAAGATGTTTACAGCACCATGGACATGACCGACGAGGTCATCGCTGCCCTCGAGGAGGAGTAGCGCCCGCACGGGTTAAGCCGTGCATATCTGGGCATAATGAAGCGAGCATGCAAGCCTCGTGGAATAGATGAGCCGGATCCGCGTGCGTAGAGCACCGGACCCGGCTCTTTTATAATGATGCGAACCGTTTTGCATTTCGAGAGCCGAGATTTGAAGGGAGCGCCGCGTGCGCGTACTCAAACGAGCCCTAGCGATCGTGTATCTTGCCGCCGCCATTGTGGCGCTGGGTACGCTTGTCTGCCAGTTTTGGGGGCCGTATACGTATCGCTTTATGTTACTGATGCGCGACCCCATGCCGCGCATTGTCGTGACGGCATGCGGCGGAGTTGTGGCGATCGGCGTGCTGGTAAGCTTCTTCCGCCTGATGTTTGCTCGTCGCGAGCCGTCCTGCGTGCATCCGGCGGGGGAGCGCAATATCGAGGTTACCCTTGCGGCGCTTTCTTCGTGTGCCAGGGCTGCTGCCGAGCGCGACGACCGCGTGATGGTCGAGCATGTCGAGGCACGCGTCCAAGGCCCCGACGATTCGCACGTCCGATTTAAGGTCGAGGCTATCGCGCTTGACGATAAGGACGTGGCATCTCTGGCTACTGCGATGCAGCAGCGCATCGAGGAAGCTTGCGACACCATGCTCGGCACGCCGGGTACGACCACGCGCGTCCGTTTTTTGCCGTCCAAGACTACCGTCCAGACCGTGGAGGTTTCCGGTGAGTGATACCAATCAAGATAAGACCGCTCGTACGCCGCGCCTGACGATTGACCAGAGCGCCACACCGGCGAGCGAACCTGTTGATTCCAAAGCAGAGGCAACCGAGTTGCAAGATGCGGCAGCCGCGGATTTTGACGAGGCTATGGGTCTCATCAAGGGTACGGGCGCTGCCATCTGGAGCTATGCTGTGCGTCATCCCAACACCACGCTCGGTGCCGTCGCTGGCTTTATCCTCGCCGTGTTGGTGCTCACGCTCGGCCTGTGGGACACGCTCGTCATTGCATTCTTCGTGCTAATCGGCGCCGTAATTGGCCAAATTCGCGACGGCGAGAACGGGATCGTCAACTTCTTCGGCCGTCTGTTTAGCGGTCGCTAATATGTATTCGACTGTCGCATCCGCGGCAGGCATAAGGAGGAACCATGGCTTTTAATACGAAGGTCGATGTGGCCGATACCGAGCTCGGGGCAGACGAGACCGTCACCGCCGAGGCCGAGGACGTAACGCTCGAGGATGAGGCGCTCGTCGAGGCCGAGTCCGATGTGGACGAGGATGACGAGGAAGCGGACGAGTCCGAGGACTCGCTGACCTATTCCAACGGTGTGATCGAGAAGATCGTTGCCATGGCCACCCGCGAGGTTCCGCACGTTCTTGGCATGAAGGGTAACCTCATGCACTTTGTGCAGGAGCAGTTTGGTGCCGAGAATCTGACCAAGGGCGTGACGGTCGAGGTCACCGATGACAATCGCGTGGTCGTCAACATCTCCGTCATCATCGAGTACGGCGCCTATGCGCCCGCGATTTTCGACGACGTTAAGGCGCGCGTGACCGAGCGTCTGGCCGCGATGACTGGCCTTGAGGTGGCGGGCGTCAACCTGCGCATCGAGGACGTCATCACCCCCGAGGAGTACGAGCACCGCACCAGCCAGCACGAATAACCTTCCAAAAAGACAGGTTTGTTTTGGCAGGTTTTATCTGCGAAAACGTTAAACGGCCGACCGCGCAAGCAAAAGCGTGGCCGGCCGTTATTTGTATGCCCCCCGATGTAGGCATACCGCTCGTCTAACTAGGGGTTGCAATCGTCGCGTTCCGCGTTACCCTAATGGGCGCATTGTTTCCAAATTGTTAACGAGGGGTTGCCGTAATGGCTGACGAGCACGAAACAGAAAGCAAGGCATGGGCGATTGAGGCCGCCGCGGCAGAGGCGGCATCGCGTGCTGCCGAGGAGATGCATCGTCCTCCCGTGGTGCCGATGGAGCGCGTGGTTGATCGCACCGATATCGAGCGCGGCGAGCGTGCCGGTCAAAAGCGCAGCCAGGAGCCGGGCTTCCCGCGCTTTTTTGCCGAGCTCAATCTGGGCCTGATTCTTACGGCCTTTGCCATCGTTGCGTTTAAAACCCCTAATCACTTTGCTTTTGGCGGCACCTCGGGCGTGTCGGTCATTCTGTCCACGCTGTTCCCGACCCTGCCCGTCGGCGTCTTTATGTGGATTATCAACGCGGTTCTCGTCGTTTTGGGCTTTATCTTTTTGGAGCGCAAGGCAATCCTGTGGAGCGTCTTCGCCTCGTTTGCGTTGTCCGCCTATGTTTCGCTGTTTGAGCTCTTTATCCCGACCGATGTCTCTCTGACGGGTGATATGTGGCTCGACCTGTGCTTTGCCGTCATCTTGCCGGCGCTCGGCAGCGCTATTGTCTTTGACATCGGCGCCTCGACGGGTGGCACGGACATTCTCGCTATGATCCTCAAGCGCCGCACGACGCTCGAGATTGGCCGTGCCCTGCTGCTGGTCGATATCGGCATCGTGACCATCGCGGCCTTTTTGTATGGCCCGCGTGTCGGTCTGTATTGCGTGCTCGGCCTGTTTGCCAAGACACTCGTGGTCGACAAAGCCATTGAGAGCATTCACCTGCGCAAAGTCTGCACGGTCATTTGTTCCGAGCCCCTTAAGGTCGAGGAGTTTATCGTCAAGCATCTCAACCGCACGGCGACCATCAGCCGCGGCTACGGTGCCTTCTCGGGCAAGTGCGTGACGGTGATCATGAGCGTGCTGAGCCGTCGCGAGGCCGTGCAACTGCGCCGCTATGCGCGCGAAGTCGATCCGGGTGCCTTTATCACGATCGTCGACAGTTCCGAGATCGTCGGCAAGGGTTTCCGCGGCACGAACTAGCGCGGACACACTCATCAAACAATCGAAAAGCGCCTCGCGCGTTGCAAATGCGTCATCTAAGAGTATTTGTCCTCACATTGGGTGATAATGATGCCAAAGACATCGTTTGCGATCCAGGTGATTCGCTCTAGATACGAAGGGATGATTTCGATGTTCTGTTCGCAGTGTGGCGCTCCTATGGGCGATAACGACAAGTTCTGCGGCGTGTGCGGTGCTCCTAATGCTGGTGCTGTAGCTTCCACCCCTCAGGGTCAGCCTCAGCAATATGTCCCTCAGCCTCCCATGAGCGCGTCCAAGGGCTGTGTGGCTCAGGCGTTTGAGGATATGACCAAGACTCCGGGCGTGCTGCAGCGCGTGTGCCAGATCGCTTTTTTGCCGGCGCTTATCTGTGTCGTGTCGGTGCTCGTGCTGTTCATCCCCGTTATCGGCGGTATTGCGGCTGCCATCGGCTTTTTGGCTGCCTACGTGGCGAGCGTATGCGGTTCGGGCTTTGGCATCGAGTGGGGTCGCGATCTGTCGCTTAAGATCGATGACGGCATGGATCGTCCGTTGATGCGTTCCACGTCGTTTGGCCTCGGAGTCTTTTCGAGCGTTATCTCGGTCGTGCTCGAGGTTATCGCTGCCATTCCCGTGATCGGTGTAGTGCTTTCGCTGGTGGAGGGCGTGGTAATTGGCGCGGCGGGCTCGTATTCGTATTACGGCTCTTATGCGCTCGAGGCTGCGCTGTTTGGCTCGCTTGGCTTGCTCGTTCTGGCTATGATTGCCACGGCGGTCCTGGGGGTCTTCTTTAAGATGTTCGCCGACATTGCCGTGATGCACTTTGCGGTGACCGGTCGCGTCGAGAGCGCGTTTTCGCTCGATAAGGTTTGGGCGGCCTTTAAGAACAACAAGACCAAGCTGTTCTGCGCTTCGTTCCTCCCCGAGTTTTTGACGGGCTTGGTCGCCAACGTTGTCACATGGATCTTGACGGTTGTCTTTGGCGCCATTGCCTCTGTCGGTATGTATAGCTACTACTATCGTCCTACGGGTATTGAGGCGATTGTTACCGGCGGTGGCATCACGCTTGTACTGTTCCTGGTGCTGATCGCGTTCGTCACCGTATTTCTTACGGTCTTTGGCAAGATGCTCAAGCACCGTGCCGTTGGCTATTGGGTTGCACGTTATGCAAGCGAGTGGGCCGACGAGGACAAGGACGACGTCCTGACTTTTGTATTGCCCTTCGAGAAGAAGTCCGCTCCCTCGGGTTACAGCGCTCCGGATGTCGCGCCTGAGCCCAAGCCCGCGCCCGAGCCGGCGCCCGTGCCTGAGCCTGACCCTGCGCCTGCGCCTGAGCCCGAGTCGGCACCTGCACCTGAGCCGGCGCCCGAGTCAAGTTCCGACGAGGACCCTCAGGATGAGTAGCCCTGCCGCCTGCCATTTGGGGACGGGGTAGAAATGGTAGAAATAACGCTTGACAGATGAGCGGGGGCGGACGTTTCGACGCGTCCGCCCCCGCTTTGCTTTAGCCAGGCTGTTATGGATGGGTGTGACGACTACTCGTCGTGTTTCTCCTCGCGGCGAGCGGCAGCGCGGGCTTCGTGGATGCCTTTGATTGCGGCATGGCGAGCCGTGCGGGCGTCGTGGATGGCGTCACGAGCCTCGGCGGTCGTCGCCTTGGCAGAGCGCAACTTGGCGGCCAGATCGGGGTTGGTTTCGGCGACCGCAGTGATCGCGGGGCCGTCGAGCTCCTCTTGCGTGGGCTCGGCCAAAAAGTCGATAGCATACTGGGCGGCCACCATGGAGCCCTTTGCCAGCACGGTCTCGTCGATCTTGTAAAAGCAGGAATGCTGGGCGTACGTGGCGCCAATTTTGGGGTTACGCGTACCTACAAAGGCGAGCACGCCCGGCACGCGGCGCAGGTACTCCGAAAAATCCTCGCCCGAGAGCGTGCCACGGTAATGGCCTTGACCGGTGGGGCCCAGGCACTTGATTACGGCCTGACGGCAGCGCTCGCTCGAAGCTGCGTCGTTTTCGACCTTGTAGTTGGCGATGGTGTAGTCGGTGAGCTCTGCCTCGGCGCCCAAGGCGGCCGCAGTATGCTCAACGATGCGGCGCATAAGCTCCGACATTTCCTCGTGGGTCGAATCGCCGTAGGTGCGCACCGTGCCGGCGAGGTAGGCCGTGCCGGCGATAACGTTGCGCGCGGTGCCGCCGTGCAGCTCGCCGACGGTGATGACAGCCGGCTCGTAGGGGCTGATCTCGCGCGAAACGATGGTCTGCAGGGCATTGACGATCTCGGCGGCAACCATGACGGCGTCGTGGCCGCGCTGGGGCATGGCGCCGTGGCACGAGGTGCCGCGGACATCGATGCGGAACCAGTCGGTATTGGCCATGCGCGGGCCGGGCTCGCAGCTTACGGTGCCGGCGTCGACCTCGCTCCAGATGTGTGCGGCGTAGGCACCATCGACGCCGTCGAGCACGCCCGTGCCGATCATGAGTTTGGCGCCCTGGCCGTTTTCCTCACTGGGCTGGAAGACGATGCGGACCTCGCCGTGGATGTCGTCTGTCATATGGCGCAGGATCTGCAGCGTGCCGAGCATCATGGCGATGTGGCAGTCGTGACCGC
Source organism: Collinsella sp. (assembly GCA_036313175.1). Classification (GTDB taxonomy): domain Bacteria; phylum Actinomycetota; class Coriobacteriia; order Coriobacteriales; family Coriobacteriaceae; genus Collinsella. Next base: position 10,902 of record JAXJMO010000087.1, read on the forward strand.
AGGCGTGCATGCAACCCTCGTTGACGCTGGCGAACTCCTCGCCGGTCTGCTCGGTGACGGGTAGGGCGTCGATATCCGCACGCAGCAGGATGCGGCGGCGCGGCGTGCCGTCCTCGCGATAGGCGTCGGGCGCGGTGCCGCGAAGGGTCGCCACCAGGCCCGTCTTAAGGGGACGCTCGTAGGGGATATTCATGGCGTCGAGCTGGTTGGCGATGTCGGAGGTCGTGCGCTCCTCGGCGAGGCTCAGCTCCGGGTGCTTATGGAAGTGCCGGCGCTGCTTGATGATATATGGTTCAAACTCGGTAGCGATATCTTGGATGGCCGCGGTGACGTCGTCAGCCGCGCGAGCCTCGGTCGCCGCCATAATCTGCTGTGCCTTGGTCTTCGTCATGGTCGATTTGCTCCTTACTGGTTTATCGCAAAATCGTACAGGCTCTTTCCAGTATGCCACCTGCCACTTGGCCTGGCAAAGCTGCCGTTTGCCGCTTGGCATTTTGTAACCGAGGCGGGGGAGTACACTCGGGGGTGTTGAATTTTCTGCCAGAGATGGGGATGTCCATGCAACATATCGATCGGATTATCCGCTCCAAGAACGTCTTTACCGCGCAAGACGGCGTCGATACCGCCCGCGAGCTGGCGATTGCCATCGCAGGCGACCGTATCGTCGCAGTCGGTGCGCCCGATGACGTGATTGCCGCCGCGCCTGCCGCCACGCCGGTTATCGACTACGGCGAGCAGTTTGTCTGCCCCGGTTTCCATGACGCTCATCTGCACTTCTTCCATACCTCGGTCGGCTCCTCGCCGTACATGCTCATGGATATGGGTACGTCCGAGGCGGCACTGGTGCAACACGCGCTCGAGTTTTCCCAGGATCTGCCCGACGACGCCTGGGTTGTGACGCAGGGCTGGCGCGACTACCGTTGGGACCCGCCCGAGCATCCTACCAAGGCGTCGCTCGATGCAGCATTCCCCGATCGTCCCTGCGTTATGTATTCGGGCGACGGGCACACGCTTTGGCTCAACAGCCGCGCACTCGAGGCGCTCGGCGTCACGCGCGACAGCGAGCCGCCAGCGGGCGGCAGTTACGACAAGGACGCAAGCGGCGAGCTCACGGGCATTGCGCACGAAGCGGCTGCCATGCAGCTGCTGCCGCGCTGCCTTGAGTGGCTGGGCGAAGGTCGCATCGCAAGCGCTTACGCCGATCAAATGAGGCGCATGGCCGAGCAGGGTATTACTTCGATCTGCGATATGTCGCTCATGCCCATGCCGGGCTGCGATTTTATCCGCGACGATGTCTACGACAAATTGCAGACGGCCGGTAGGCTGGGCATTCGTGCCCATCTGTTTCCCACGCTGCTGGATGACCAGTCGCGTCTGGAAGAGCTGCAGGTACGTTACGCGAACAACGCGCTGCTTTCGGCGCCGGGTTTTAAGCAGTTCTTCGATGGCGTTTCGAGCGAACACACGGCATATCTCACTGAGCCCTATACCAATCCGCGCTTCCCGGGCGACCAGGGCCGTCTGACGGTCCCGGCTGAGCGCATGCGCAAACTGGTTCTGGCGGCCGCGGAGCGCGGTCACACCGTGCGCATCCACGTCATTGGTGACGGTGCGATTCATGCCGCGCTGGATATCTTCGAGGAGGCGGCCGATCTGTACGGCCTGCCCCAGCACGGCCATAACACGCTCGAGCACCTGGAGAACCTTCTGCCCGAGGACATCGACCGCCTGCGCAAGCTCAACGTGGTTGCTTCGAGCCAGCCCTGCCATATCACGCTCGACCCGGGTGGTCCGGAGCGCGATCTGGGCCTGGAGCGCAGCCGCATCATGTGGCCGTTCGCAACCTATAAGCAGCGCGGCATTCGCCAAGCCTTCGGTACCGACAGCCCTATCACGCCCGTTACCAGCATGAACGTGCTCTACACGGCTATTACGCGCCAGGACCCCAAAAGCCACTGGCCCGAGGGCGGCTGGTTGCCGAGCGAGCGCATCGATGCAGCAACGGCTCTGCGCAACTACACCCTGGGCAGCGCCTATGCAGCGGGCGACGAGCAAAACCTCGGCAGCTTGGAGCCCGGCAAGTACGCCGACCTGGTAGTCCTGGACCAAAACCCGCTCACCGTTGATCCCCAAGAACTTCAAGCCACCAAAGTCCAAGCCACCTACCTGGCAGGCAACTTGATTTACGAGCGCTAACCCCACATCCCACCCCTCAGTTGCGGTGAAATAGTCCCTAAAATCGGCCTTCAAGCCCAAAAACAGGAACTATTCCACCGCAACTTAAAAGAGCGCGTCCCAACAACGTGCCCCCTATCTTGTGCATTCCATCCGCCTCGCCATTTTGCTGCACTGACTTTTCTGAATGCCGGGCCCTAGTTAGTCAACCTGGCTCCCAGGGCGGACCGGAGGGCATGAAGTTTGTCGCGAGTTCCGCACGCAAAGGAAAGCACTTAATGTGCTTTCCGTCTTGCGCAGGACTGTAGAGCAGCAAAC